>NZ_SHLA01000001.1:2400000-2700000 GCF_004217565.1 Zhihengliuella halotolerans
TGTCGTACTCCTCCGCCATCAGGCCGAGCGGGTTGGCGTAGCTCATGAGCTTGTCCATGAGCCGGCGAGCGTCGTCGAGCCGGCCGGAGCGCGCGTACTGCTCCACGAGCCAGAAGCAGCACGCCAGGAACGGGTGCTCCCCCGGCGGCAGCCCGTCCAGGCCCGCGTCGGTCCGGTAGCGCAGGATGAGCCCCTCCTCGTCGACGAGGTCGCGCTCCATGCGCGCCACGGTCCCGAGCATCTCGTCGGAGGTGTAGGCGACGAACCCGACCTGCGGGAGCACGAGCAGCGACGCGTCAACCTCGGTGCCGCCGTAGGTCTGCGTGAACGAATTGATCTCCCGGTTGAAACCGCGCTCCATGATCTCGACGCGCAGCTCGTCCCGGCGCTGCTCCCAAAGCTCGACGTCGCCCTCGAGCCCGTGCTCGCGCACGGCGCGAACGCCGCGGTCGAACGCGGCCCACATCATGACGCGCGAGTGCGTGAAGTGCTTCTTCTCTCCGCGCATCTCCCAGATCCCGTGGTCGGGTCGCTCATAGTTGCGCTCGACGTAGGTCAGCAGGGCCTTCTGCAGCGGCCACGAGAAGTGGTCCTCGAGCCCGCCCATATTGCGCAGCTTCTCGAGCGCGACCATGACCTCGCCGACGACGTCGCCCTGGTACTGGTCGACCGCGCCGTTGCCGTCGCGCACCGGGGTGGACCCCTCGTAACCGGGCAGGTGCGGCAGCTCGCGCTCGGGCAGGCGGCGCTCGCCCGCGAGCCCGTACATGATCTGCAGGTCGTCCGGGTCGCCGGCGATCGCGCGCAGCAGCCAGTTGCGCCACTGCACCGCCTCCTGCTGGTAGGCGTGGGTCATCATCGCCTCGAGCGTCAGGGCGGCGTCGCGCAGCCAGCAGAAGCGGTAGTCCCAGTTGCGTTCCCCGCCGAACGCCTCCGGCAGCGACGTCGTCGGCGCCGCGACGATGCCGCCCGTGGTCTCGTGCGTGAGCGCGCGCAGCACCAGCAGGGAGCGCTGGACCATCTGCCCGTATTCATTCTGCTCCGGGAAGTCGCGTGCCCAGGAGCGCCAGTAGGAGGCCGTGTCCTGCAGGGCGGCGCCGACGTCGATCCGGTCCGGGACCTGCCGGTGCGAGGGGTACCAGCTGAGTTCGAAGTCGACGACCTCACCCGCGGAGATCAGGAAGTCGCCCTCGTGCTTGAGGTCGTTGGCACGCGGCAGCCGGTCGCCGTGCAGCACGAGCGCGTCGGGGCCGCCGACGGCGACGATGGACTTTCCGCCGCGCGTGGAGATGCCGTGCCGGCGCACCCACGGGACGACGCCGCCGTAGTCGAGGCGGAAGGTGATCTCCTGGTGCATCCGCACGCTGCCGGCCAGGCCCTCGACGCGGCGGATGAGCGAGGCCCGGTGCGCGCCGATCGGCATGAAGTCCGTGACGAGGGCGTGTCCGGTCGGCGTCTGCCACAGGGTGCGCAGCACGAACGTCGAATTCAGGTAGCTGCGCTCGACGACGACGGGAGTGTCCTCGTCGTTCGCGCCGACGCCGGCGTTCTCACCGCAGTTGTCGGGCGCGCCGGCCGGGGCCAGCAGCCAGCGCCCGTGCGACTGGTCGCCGAGCAGTGCGGTGAATTGGGCCCCGGAATCGAAGCGCGGGAAACAGAGCCAGTCGACGCTTCCGTGGAGCGAAACGAGGGCGCCGGTGTGAAGGTCGGACAGCAGTGCGTAGTCCTCAATGGGAGATGCCATTGCACCAGACAACAGCAGGACGGGGCCCGATGCAAGAACTTGCCAGTCCCGTTTCCGCAATGGGCCCACCGCGTGTTTCGGGAGTGTTTCCCGGGCAGCCGGAAGCACGGGATTTCGTGCTGTCGTGTGCGAATCCCGCGCCGCGGACTCGCACCGAATCCTCAAGAACCCTCCTCAACCCTCCGGTCCGTGTTCGTTGAAAAAAGTTCGTACCAGCCAACGAACCGGACACGACACCAAGTACCCGCCGCTGACCTCACTCTTTCCCGTCAACGCGCCCTTCCAAACGGACATCGACCCGCGAATGAACGCCCAGTTTCGGGCGGATTTCCGTTAAGCGTCTTGACGTTCCCACATGAACGGGCATAAAGTCATGCAAACACAGAAACAATGTGATGCCCGTTACTTCGTCACACGGAGCCGGCGGTCCCACCTGAGGCAGAAGGAGGCGCGATGTTCGCGGAGGAACGCCACCAGCTCATCGCGGGGCTGATCAGCGAGCACGGCAAGGTGACCGTCTCCGCCCTGGCCGACCGCTTCTCCATCACCCGCGAGACCGTCCGGCGGGACCTCGCCCAGCTCGAGCAGGAGGGCGTTCTGCGCCGCGTGCACGGCGGGGCGGTCGCGACGACCACCGCTAGCACGAGCGAGCAGAGCCACGTCACCCGCACCACGCTGCACGCCGACGCGAAGCAGCGCATCGCGGAGGCCGCGCTCGCTCTGCTCCCCGCGGGGCAGGTCTCCGCAGTGCTCGACGCCGGCACGACGACGGAGCTGCTCGCGACCCGCCTGACCGAGGAGTACGCCGATTCCCGCGTGACCGAGCTCCTCGCCATCACGCACGCCCTGCCCGTCGCGACCCGCCTCTCGGCCTCCGGCGCCCTGCAGCTCGAATTCGTGGGCGGGCGCATCCGCGGCCTGACCAGCGCGGCGATCGGACCCCGCGTGATGGAGCACTACGCGTCTCTCCGCCCCGACATCGCCTTCGTCGGAACCAACGGCCTGCACCCGACCTTCGGCCTGAGCACCCCGGACGATCTCGAGGCCGCGGTGAAATCGGCGATCGTCGACTCGGCCCGCCGCGTCGTCGTCCTAGCCGACGCCAGCAAGTTCCACACCGAGGCGCTCGTCCGCTTCGCCCGACTCGACGCCATCGACACGCTCGTGACCGACGCCGTGCCCGATGCCGACCTGACCGCGGCCCTCGACGCCGCAGAAGTGGAGGTGGTGCTCGCATGATCGTCACGCTGACCGCCAACCCCAGCCTGGACCGAACCATCGAGCTGGCGTCCGAGCTCGCCCGCGGCGGCGTGCAGCGGGCGACGGCAACGCACGCCCAGCCCGCGGGCAAGGGCGTGAACGTCTCGCGCGCCGTCGCCGCCGCGGGACAGGACACGCTCGCCGTCCTGCCGGGTGACGCGACCGACCCCCTCGTGCTCGGCCTCGGCGCCGATTCCCTGCCCCACCGAGCGCTGCCGATCGGGGCGGGCCTGCGCAGCAACATCACGCTGACGGAGCCGGACGGCACGACCACCAAGATCAACGAGCCTGGCCCGCTGCTGGGCGCCGAGGCGCAGGATCAGCTGTGCGCGCTCGTCGAGGAAGCGAGCGACGGCGCCGACTGGCTCGTGCTCGCCGGCTCGCTGCCGCCCGGCGTCGAGCCCGACTTCTACGCGCGCCTGACGGCGACGCTGCGCCGCGACCTCGGGGATCTCTGCCCCAAGATCGCGGTGGACACGTCCGGCGCCCCGCTCTCAGCCCTGTTCGACGGCGGGCACGGCCTGGGCGCCGCGGCCGTCCCGACGCTGCTCAAGCCGAACGCGGAGGAACTCGCCGAGCTCGTGGGCGAGACCACCGAGGCGGAGCTCGAGTCCGACCCCCTTCAGGCCGTCGCAGCGGCCCGGAAGCTGATCGCCGCCGGCGCCGAGGCCGTGCTCGCCACCCTGGGCGCGGCCGGCGCCGTCCTCGTCACCGCCGACGGCGCGTGGCAGGGCTCCCATGCCCCGGTGACCGCCCGCAGCACGGTCGGCGCCGGAGATTCGTCGTTGGCGGGCTTCGTGCTCGCCGACCAGGCGGGCCTGGCCCGTCCCGACTGCCTGAGGCGGGCAGTCGCCTACGGCGCCGCGGCGGCCTCGCTGCCCGGCTCCACCATCCCCACCCCCGCTCACACCACCGAAGACGCCGTGCGCGTCGTTCCCCTCACCGGCAAGGACTAGCCATGACCGACATCAAGGGTTCACAGGAACTGATCACCGAGGAGCTCGTCCGCCTGGACGCGAACCTCGGCTCCGACAGCACCGCAGTGATCGACGCGCTCGCCGCCGTCGTCGCGGAGAACGGCCGCGCGACCACGGCCGAGGATCTCGCCGCGGACGCGAAGGCGCGCGAGGCCAAGACGGCCACGGGCGTGCCCGGCGGCATCGCGATCCCGCACTGCCGCTCCGCCGCCGTGACGGTCCCGACGCTGGGCATGGCCCGGCTCGACCCGGCCGTCGACTTCGGCGCGAAGGACGGCCCCGCCGACCTGGTCTTCTTCATCGCCGCCCCGGACGGCGCCGACAAGGACCACCTCAAGCTGCTCTCCAAGCTCGCCCGCGCCCTCGTCAAGAAGGACTTCACCGCCGCCCTGCGCGCCGCGCAGTCCCCGGCCGAGATCGTCGAGCTGGTGCGCAACGTCGTCGCTCCGGCGGAATCCGGCACGACGGCGGCTCCCGCAGCCGCCGCTCCCGCCGCGGCCGCCGATGAGCCGGTCGCCGACGCGGCGCCGTCGACGAAGCCGAAGCTCGTCGCCGTGACGGCGTGCCCCACCGGCATCGCCCACACCTACATGGCCGCCGACTCGATCGCGCAGGCCGCGGAGGAGTCCGGCGTCGAGATCGCCGTCGAGACCCAGGGCTCCTCGGGCGCGACCCCGCTGGACCCGGCCGTCATCGCCGCCGCCGACGCCGTGATCTTCGCAGTCGACGTCGACGTGCGCGACCGCCACCGCTTCGCCGGCAAGCCCGTCATCCAGGTGCCCGTCAAGCGCGGCATCGACGAGCCCGCCGAGCTCATCAAGCGGGCCGTCGCGGCCGCCTCCGACCCGAACGCCCGCCGCGTGCCGTCCGACTCCGGCTCCGGCGCGAACGAGTCGGAGCAGTCCGGCGGCAAGGAGAGCGTCGGTGCGGCCCTGAAGCGCGCGCTGCTCACCGGTGTCAGCTACATGATCCCGTTCGTCGCCGGTGGCGGCCTGCTCATCGCCCTGGGCTTCCTGCTCGGTGGCTACGACATCACCGACGTCGCGGACGACATCCTCGGAGCCAACACCCTCTTCAACCTGCCGGAGGGCGGTCTGGCCGCCTACCTCGGCGCGGTCGCCTTCAAGATCGGCGCCCTGTCGATGGGCTTCCTCGTCCCGGCGCTGGCCGGTTACATCGCGTTCGCGTTCGCCGACCGCCCGGGCATCGCGCCGGGCTTCACGGCCGGCGCCGTCGCGGGCTTCATGGGCGCGGGCTTCCTCGGCGGCATCGTCGGCGGTCTCATCGCCGGCCTCGCCGCCCGCTGGATCACCTCGTGGTCCGTCCCGCGCTGGCTGCGCGGCCTGATGCCGGTCGTGATCGTCCCGCTGCTCGGTTCGATCATCGCCTCCGGCCTGATGTTCCTCTTCCTGGGCGGCCCGATCGCCTCCCTGACCGACGGCCTGAACAACTGGCTCTCCGGGATGACCGGCACGGCAGCAGCCCTGCTCGGCCTGATCCTGGGCCTCATGATGGCGTTCGACCTCGGCGGTCCGGTCAACAAGGTCGCCTACTCGTTCGCCGTCGCCGGCCTCGGCGCCGGATCGCTGGCGACTAACTCCGCCCCGCTGATGATCATGGCCGCCGTCATGGCCGCCGGCATGGTCCCGCCGCTCGCGATGGCCCTGGCCACCGCGATCTCGCCCAAGCAGTTCTCCCTCGCCGAGCGCGAGAACGGCAAGGCCGCCTGGCTGCTGGGCGCCGCGTTCATCTCCGAGGGCGCGATCCCGTTCGCCGCGGCCGACCCGCTGCGCGTCATCCCGGCCTCGATGATCGGCGCAGCCACCACGGGCGCGATGATCATGAGCTTCGACGTCGTCAGCCAGGCCCCGCACGGCGGCATCTTCGTCTTCTTCGCGATGGACGGCA
The DNA here is from genome assembly GCF_004217565.1 of Zhihengliuella halotolerans. Lineage (NCBI taxonomy): Bacteria > Bacillati > Actinomycetota > Actinomycetes > Micrococcales > Micrococcaceae > Zhihengliuella > Zhihengliuella halotolerans. The sequence goes on from NZ_SHLA01000001.1 coordinate 2,405,890, forward strand.
CGTGGCCGATGTTCATCGTCGCGACCCTGGTCGGCACGGTGATCTCCGCCGCCGCCGTCCTGGCCCTGAAGAAGTTCGCCCGCAAGTCCGTTCCGGCAGAGGTGGCAGCATGAGTGAGAGCGCCCAGCACGACGACGCCGTCCGCACCTTCAGCGGAGTCGGCGTCAGCGCCGGCCGCGTGATCGGCGCCGTCAAGCGGATGCCCGATCCGGTCGCCCCGCCGGCCGACGGTGCGCCCATCGCCGACGGCGTGAGCATCGAGGAGGAGTCGGAGCGCCTCAAGCAGGCCACCCAGGCCGTCGCCGCGACGCTCAAGGAGCGCGCGTCCAAGGCCACAGGCGACGCGGCTGCCGTCCTGAAGGCGACCGCGCTCATGGCTTCGGACCGCTCGCTGTTGAAGTCGGCGACGAAGCTCGTCGCCTCCGGCACGAGCGCCGAGTCGGCCCTCTGGGAGGCGGCTGACGCCGTCGCGACCCAGCTCGCCGCACTCGGCGGCTACATGGCCGAGCGCGCTACCGACGTCCTCGACGTCCGCTCCCGCATCGTCGCCGAGCTGCGCGGCGTGCCCGCGCCGGGCATCCCCGACGCGGACGAGCCGTTTGTGCTCTGGGCCGTGGACCTGGCTCCCGCCGACACGGCGACCCTGGACCCGGCGAAGGTCCTCGCCCTCGTGACCTCCGACGGCGGGCCGCAGTCGCATACCGCGATCATCGCCCGCTCGCTGGGGCTGCCGGCCATCGTCGCCGCCACGGAAACCACCGCGCTGGTCGACGGCGACGTCGTCTTCGTCGACGGCATCAACGGGGAGGTCGTGCGCAACCCGGGTGAGGCTGAGGCCCTGCTCGCCGAGGCGTACGCCTCGCGCGTCGAGCTGCCGGCGTTCGACGGCGACGGCCGCCTGGCCGACGGGCACCTCGTGCCGCTGCTCTCGAACGTGGGCAGCGGCGAAGACGCGGTCGCCGCGGCTGAGGCCGGCGCCCAGGGCGTCGGGCTGCTGCGCACCGAGTTCTGCTTCCTCGGCCGCGACAAGGAGCCCGGCCACGACGAGCAGGTCGCCGCTTACAAAGCCGTCTTCGATGCATTCGGCGGCCGCAAGGTCGTGGTCCGCACGCTCGACGCCGGCGCCGACAAGCCGCTGCCCTTCCTGACGGACGATTCGGAGCCGAACCCGGCGCTCGGCGTGCGCGGCTACCGCTGCGACACCGCCACCCCGGGCGTGCTGGGCCGCCAGCTCGCCGCGATCGCCGAGGCCGCAGAGTCCTCGGAGGCCGATGTCTGGACGATGGCCCCGATGATCTCGACGCCGGCCGAGGCCGCCCGCTTCGCCGCGATGTGCGCCGAGGCCGGGCTGAAGACCCCGGGCGTCATGGTCGAGGTGCCCTCGGCGGCCGTGCTCGCGCGGCAGCTGACGGCCGAGGTGGATTTCGCCTCGATCGGCACCAACGACCTGACCCAGTACACGATGGCCGCCGACCGCCAGCTCGGCGCCCTCGCCGAGCTGAACGACCCGTGGCAGCCGGCCGTGCTGCACCTCATCAAGGCGACGGCCGACGGCGGGGCCGCGGCCGGTGGTGACGGCTCGCCCAAGCCCGTGGGCGTGTGCGGCGAGGCGGCCGCGGACCCGGCCCTCGCCGTCGTACTGGTGGGCCTGGGCGTCGCGACGCTGTCGATGAACCGGCGGGCTCTTCCCGCGGTGGCCGCGATCCTGAAGACTGTCAGCATGGACGACGCGCGCAGGATCGCAACGCTCGCCCTCGAGGCCGGTTCCGCGGCGGAGGCGAAGGCGCACGTGCGCGCCGAGCTGCCCGACCTGGACCGTTTCGGACTCTAGACCCCGACACCACCCGGTGCCGCCCCGCGGGGCAGCGCCGACCAACCAGAAGGAGAACCCCATGGCAGAACGCATTGCCACCATCGCCAGCCGCGTCGGGCTGCACGCCCGCCCGGCGTCCATCTTCGCCGAGGCCGCGGCCGAGCAGTCGGTCGAGGTGTCGATCGCGCTCGAGGGCGAACCGGCCGAGGACGCGCTCGACGCGTCGAGCATCCTCTCGCTCATGGGCCTGGGTGCCGAGCACGGTGCGAAGGTCGTGCTGCGCGCCGAGGGCGACGGGGCCGAGGCCGCCCTGGAGACCCTGGTGCAGATCCTCGAGACGGACCACGACGCCTAAGTAGTCTCTGCGTGCCATGTAACGACGGCCGTCCTCCCCACCGGAGGGCGGCCGTCGGCGTCTGTGCATCCTGAGGCGGGGACGACAGTGAGTCGACGACTTCGCAGCGGACGACCTGCCGAAGCGCTCGGGGCGCTTGTCGAGTCGTTGAGTTCTGCGACCAAACGGGGAATTTGCAACCCGGAGCAACGAGTCGACCGGGCGCGACGACGCAAATCTACGAGTCGACCCCGCGACAGCCGAGTTCAACGACGCGCGGGCCCCTCCGCCGGGTCACCTCGTGAGTCGGAGCCGTCGGCGGGCGCCACGATCATTGACACTCGAGTGTGACGCGCTTAACATCTCCTTTGTTTACCGCAGCGAAACATGCGTTTGCTTCAATACAACGCAACCGAGGACAACAGGAGCCGACATGACGGAGACGGGTACCCCCGCCGATACCGCACGCGAGCCGAGCACCGACGAAGTGCTTGCGGTCGCCGCGGAGATCGTGGCCGCCTTCGCCGCGACGGACACCGCCCGATACTTCGCGCACTTCGCCCCTGAGGCGACGTTCGTCTTCCACCCCGAGGACGACCGGCTCGACTCCCGCGCCGCCTACGAGGCGCTGTGGGACTCGTGGCTGCGCTCCGGCTGGAGCGTGACCTCGTGCAACTCGGCCAACCCGCACGTCCAGACCTTCCCCGGCGGCGCCGTGTTCGCGCACGACGTCGCCACCGCCGTCTCCACCCCTGACGGCGACGACTCGTACCGAGAGCGCGAATCCATCGTCTTCCGCGTCGACGGCGAGCGGCTCGTGGCCATTCACGAGCATCTCTCCCCCGCCCCTGACGCCGCCTGACGCGGCCGAGACAGGACAAGACCATGAACCTCTACCGCCGCCTCGACAATTACCTCGCAGCCCACGCCGACAACGCGGGCCCGGTCCGCGGCACGGCCTCCGCGCCCCGCCTCGGCATGATCTGGCTGGCCGCCAACCTCGTGGTGACCACCCTGCTGACCGGCACTCTGTTCGTGCCGGGGGTGAGCATGGGCACGGCGTTCGCGATGATCGTGGTCGGCACGCTGCTCGGCGCCGTCGTGCTGACCCTCGTCGGCAACATCGGCACGCGCACCGGCCTGCCCACGATGGCGCTGACCCGCGCCCCGTTCGGCACGCGCGGCAGCTACGTTCCGGTCGCGGCCAACGTCGTGGTCCTCATGGGCTGGAGCTGGGTGCAGGCGATGCTCGCCGGGATCACGGTCGATGCGCTGATCGCGCAGACCACCGGGTTCTCCAATCCCGTGCTCTTCTCCGTGCTCTGCCAGCTGATCGTGGTCCTGCTGGCGATCTTCGGGCACGAGGGCATCGCCAAGGTCGAGCCGTGGCTCGCGGTCGCGATGCTGATCGTCATCGCCACGATCTTCTACACCGCCTTCACCGCCTTCGCCCCCGCGGAGTACGCGGCGATCGCCCCGGAGCCCGAGCTCGGCCTGACCGGCTCCGTCGTCCTGGACATCGTCGTGGCGACGGCGATCTCGTGGACGGTCCTCTCCGCCGACATCAACCGCATGGGCCGATCGAGCCGCGCGAACTTCCTGGGCGCCGGCCTCGGCTACTCCGCGTCGACGATCATCGCGATGTCGCTCGGCGCCGTCGCGCTCGCCTACGTCGTGCTCGGCGGCGGCGACGCCCGCGTCTTCGACCCGACCCTGCTCGTCGAGCACTTCGGCGCTCCGATCGCGATCGTCGTCTTCCTCTCCGTCATGGCCACCAACACGATGGTCGTCTACGGCATGGTCACCACCACCGTGAACACCGTCCCGGGCAGCCGGCTGAAGTTCCTGCCGACCGCCCTCGTGCTCGGCGCGATCTCCATCGTCGGCGCGACGTGGATGGCCCTCCTGGACCAGTTCACGGACTTCCTGATCATGATCGGCTCACTGTTCGTGCCCGTCTTCGCGGTCATGGTCGTGGACTACTACCTGCTCAAGCGCCGCTCCTACAGCGCCGACATCCTCTCCTCGCGCGGCGGCCGCTACTGGTACACCGGCGGCTTCAATCCCATCGCGCTCGGCGTCTGGGCGCTCGGGGCGGCCGCTTCGCTCGTGCTCACGTACGTCTACCCGCTGCCAATCGGCGCGACGCTGCCGACCTTCGCGCTCACGTTCGCGCTGTATCTGGCGCTCTCATGGCGCGAGCGCGGCCGGCACGACGGCGGCGGCCAGCGCCACCTCGCCGACGCGGCAGAAGAAGGCAGTACGACGGCGGAGCCCGCCTGAGTTCTCCTGTCCCGGGAGCACGGGGCGCGGCTCCGCGACCCCGCGTGACGTACGCCCTTGCGCCGCTGCCGCGCGGTGCAGGATCCTCGGATCATGACCCAGGTGCTAGAACTCTCCCCCTCCGAACTGGCCGAACAGCGTGACCGCGGCGAGGACGTCGTCGTGCTGGACGTGCGCTCGGCCGCCGAATTCGAGACCGTGCACATCCCCGGCTCCGTGAACGTTCCGCTGCCGTTGCTCGGCGCGGACCCGTCCCGTGTGGCGGAGCGGCTGGGCGAGCGCCGCGTGGTCCTGACCTGCCAGGCAGGCCCGCGGGCCCACCAGGCGCGCGAACGGCTCGCGGCGGAGGGTGTCGAGGCGGGTGTGCTCGCCGGCGGCGTGAGCGCCTATGCCCCCGGCCGCGAGGTCGTGCGCGGCGCCGAGCGCTGGGCCATGGACCGGCAGGTGCGGTTCACGGCCGGCGCGCTCGTGCTGACCGGACTCGCAGCGGGCCGGTTCGTCTCGCCGAAGCTGCGGCTGCTCGCCGGCGGCGTGGCCGGCGCGCTCGCGGGAACCGCGCTAGCGAACATCTGCCCCATGGCGGACCTGCTGGGGCGCATGCCGTGGAACCGCGCCGCCGTCGAACCGACGCTCGAAAGCGCTCTCGAGCGCATCTGATTCCTCCCCGAGACGACGAAGCGCCCCGGATCCTCATCGAGGTTCCGGGGCGCTTCGCGGTTCAGCAGCCGACTAGATGATGTCGTCGCTGAGGTGGTCCGGTGTACCGAAGCGGTGCGTCGTGATCGACACCGCCTGCTCGTGCACGAACGGCAGCAGCTCCACGCGACCGGCGGAGACCACCGGGTGCGAGTAGATCGCGACGATCGGCGCGCCCTCCGCGGCCTCGTAGGCGGCGCGGGTGGCGCCGGCGAGGTCCTCGGCGATGAGGCGGATGCGGCTGGAGGCGTGCGGGCCCTCGGCCGCACCGAGCTGGGCCAGGCGCAGCTCCCAGTCCTCGTTGTTCTCCTCGACCACCAGCACGCCGGAGTCGCGCAGGATCGCCAGGACCTCATCGGAGACGGCCTCGACCGAGACGGTCACGCGGGCGTCGGGGGCGGGGAAGCCGTTGCCCTGCCACACCGTGAGACCAGCGCCGACCACGCGGAACAGCTCGGCGACCAGTCGGTCGCTCGGATCGCCGCCGAGTCGGACCGTGACCGGGACCGGGCGGTAGCGGAACAGGTTGCGCTCGGCCTTCAGCCCGGACGGATCACGGGTGGCCCCGAACTCGGAGGCCCACTGGTCCGCATCGTCGGCCAGGGCGTTGGCCAGCCACGTCGCCGAGTCCTCGCTCAGGACGTCGCGGGCGGCGTCGAGCAGCGCGGCGGGAGCCCCGACGACGGGGGCCGCCATGGACTCGAGCGGAACGTCCGTCCACTCGCCGAGGCCCACGAGGTAGTTCGGGCCGCCGGCCTTCGTCGTCGCGCCTACGGCCGACTTCTTCCAGCCGCCGAACGCCTGGCGCTCGACGATCGCGCCGGTGATGCCACGGTTGATGTAGAGGTTGCCGGCGTCGACGTGCTCGAGCCAGTACTCCAGCTCCTCCACTTCGAGCGAGTGCAGCCCGGAGGTCAGGCCGAAGTCGGTCGCGTTGACGTACTCCACGGCCTCCTCGAGGGTGTCGGCGGTCATGACGCCGAGGATCGGGCCGAAGTACTCCGTCAGGTGGTACTCGCTGCCCGGGCGCACGCCGACACGCACGCCGGGGCTCCAGAGCTTGCCGGAATCGTCGAGCGGCTGCGGCTCGAAGATCCACCGCTCGCCCTCGGCCAGCTGGGTCAGGCCACGCTTGAGCTTGCCCTCGGCCGGGCTGATGATCGGCCCCATCTGGGTCTGGGACTCCCACGGGTAGCCGACCTGCATGGAGCCGACGGCGTCGACGAGCTGGTTGCGGAAGCGCTGGCTCGTCGCCACCGACCCGACGAGGATCACGAGCGAGGCGGCCGAGCACTTCTGGCCGGCGTGGGCGAACGCCGAGTAGGCGACGTCCTTGGCGGCGAGGTCCAGGTCGGCGGACTCGGTGACGATGATCGCGTTCTTGCCGCTGGTCTCGGCGAGCAGCGGCAGATCCTTGCGGAAGCTGCGGAACAACTCGGCGGTCTCGTACCCGCCGGTGAGGATCAGGCGGTCGACCTTCGGGTGGCTGACGAGCTGGGTGCCGAGGTCGCGCTCGCTGAGCTGCACGAGCTGGAGCACGTCCCGGCTGATGCCGGCCTCGTCCAGGGCCTCCCACACGGCGTGCACCATGACGGAGCCGGAGCGCGCGGCCTGCTTGGCCGGCTTGATGATGACGGACGAGCCGGAGGCCAGCGCGGAGAGCACGCCGCCGCACGGGATCGCCACCGGGAAGTTCCACGGCGGGGTCACGACGATCAGCTTGCTCGGCTGGTACTGAGCGCCGGAGACCTCGTCGAGCTCGCGGGCGAGCTTGCCGTAGTAGTGCGCGAAGTCGATCGCCTCGGAGACCTCGGGATCGCCCTGGTCGATGGTCTTGCCGCACTCGGAGGCCATGACCTCGAGCAGCTCGGCGCGGTGGTTGGCGAGCTTGACGCCCACGCGGTCCAGGACCCGGGCGCGCTCGGCACCGGAGAGCTCGGCCCACGACGAGGCAGCGTTCACGGCCGTCTCGACGGCGGCCTCGACCTGCTCTTCAGTCTCCAGCGTGTGCTCGGCGATGAGGTCGTAGCCCAGCTTCGACTCCTGCGCGCGCTCCAGGATGTCCGCGCCCCACACCCGGTTGCCCGGCAGGTCCGGGTCGGTGTCCGGGGTGTTGGTGAAGCCGGACTCGAAGGCGGCGGCCGCCTCGTCGTCGTACACGTGGTTCTCGAGGGAGCGGTCCTGCGTGCGCTTCGACGACGGCACGGCACCCTCGGCGAAGTGCTCGCCGTCGAGGTCGGCCAACGATGCGAGGAAGCGGTTCTTCTCGCGCTCGAACAGGGCCTCGTTCTTGTCGAGCTCGAACACGGCCGACATGAAGTTCTCCTGGCTCGCCCCCTCCTCGAGGCGGCGGATCAGGTAGGCGATCGCGACGTCGAACTCGCCCGGGTGGACCACCGGGGTGTAGAGCAGCAGGCTGCCGACGTCGCGGCGGACGGCCTCGGCCTGGCCCGTGGCCATGCCCAGGAGCATCTCGAACTCGAGCGGGGCGGCGTCGGAGTGCACGTCGATGCCGCGGGCCTTGGCCAGCAGGTGCGCCAGCGCCAGGTCGAAGAGGTTGTGGCCGGCAACGCCGATGCGCACGTTCTTCACGTGCTCGGGGGTCAGCGCGTAGTCCAGGACGGCCTTGTAGGAGGCGTCGGACTCCTGCTTCGAGTCCCACGTGGCCACGGGCCAGTCGTGCACGTCGGCTTCCATGATCTCCATCGGCAGGTTCGCGCCCTTGACGAGGCGGACCTTGATGGGGGCGCCGCCGTCGGCCACGCGGGCCGCGGACCAGGCCTGCAGGCGCTGCATCGCGCCGAGGGCGTCCGGCAGGTAGGCCTGCAGCACGATGCCCGCGGGCAGGCGCTTGAACTCTTCGCGCTCGAGCAGGCGGCCGAAGACGGCCATGGTCAGCTCGAGGTCCTTGTACTCCTCCATGTCCAGGTTGATGAACTTGGCGGGGCTGTAGCTCGCGGCCTGGCGGTAGAGCGGGGCGAGCTTCTCGACGATGTCCAGCACGGCGGAATCGAACGCCCAGTGGTTGTGCGGCGCGACGGTCGAGGAGACCTTGATGGAGACGTAGTCGACGTCGTCGCGCGCCAGAAGCCTGGCGGTGCCGTTGACGCGGCGCTCGGCCTCGCGCTCACCCAGAATGGCTTCGCCGAGGAGGTTGACGTTCAGGCGCGTGCCCTCGCGGCGGATCTTGTTGATGGCCGGGCCGAGCTTGCGGTCGGTGGCGTCCACGATCAGGTGCGAGACCATCTGGCGCAGCACGCGGCGGGCGATCGGGACAACGATGTCCGGAACGACCGGGGCGACCTGTGCCGCGACCTTCAGGGCCGACTTCTGGTACCAGGGCAGGAAATCCGGCGTGATCTCGGTGAGCTCCGCGAGCTTGCGGGCGGCCGCCCGGTTGCCCTCCGGGCGCACGACTCCGTCGACGAAGCCGACGGAGAAGCCGAGCCCGTTCGGATCCTTGAGCACACCGGCGAGCCGCTGAGCGGCGGGGTCGACGGGAAAAGTCGAGGCTTCGGTGAGCCAGCGACGAACCAATGCAATGGCCTCGTTTGCGAGGTCCTGCGGACGCACCTGCTGTGCGTCCGCCTCAGGGAGGGAGTTAGTGGTCATGGAGTCGAGTATGAGGCAAGATTTCATACAGCAAAAACGAAGAAAACAGAACGATTCCGTTAAGCAAAACCGAACGATTTCTTGGAGGTTTCAGGTGCTCGACATTCGCCGTCTCAGGCTGCTCCGGGAGTTGAGCATCCGGGGCACCCTCATCGAGGTTGCGGAGGAGCTCAACTACTCACCCTCGTCCGTCTCCCAGCAGTTGTCAGCCCTCGAAAAGGAGGCCGGCGTGCAGTTGCTGCGCCGCGTCGGGAGGCAGCTCCAGCTCACCCCCCAGGCGCAGGTTCTCGTGGCCCACACGGAGGAGCTCCTGGCCTCCCTGGAACTCACGGAGGCGGCCCTCGCCGCGAGCCAGACGGAGGTGACCGGCACGGTGCGGGTCGCAGTCTTCCAAACGGCCACGCTCGCCCTCATGCCCGGTGCGCTGCGTCGACTGCGGCTGAACTATCCGGACGTACGCGTCATGATGTTCCAGCACGAGCCGGAGACCGCCCTGCGCGATACCTGGGCACGGCAGTTCGACCTCGTGGTCGCCGAACAGTACCCGGGACACGCGGCCAGACATCATCCCGGCCTCGATCGCCGCCCGCTGCTGCGCGACGTGATCCGACTCGCGGTGCCGGGCAATCCCGACTCCCCCGAGGAGTTCTTCCGGGTGGACCGACTCGAGGATGCCGCGCACCTGCCGTGGGTCATGGAGCCCCGCGGATCGGCCGTGCGGCACTGGGCCACGCAGGCCTGTCGGATCGCAGGATTCGAGCCCGAGATCCGCTACGAGTCCGCCGACCTCCAGGCGCAGGTCCGGCTCGTCGAGTCGGGCAACGCCGTCGCGCTGCTGCCGGACCTCATCTGGACCCAGCGGGACACCACCGCCCGACTCCTGGACCTGCAGGAACTCCCGCGCCGCGAAGTCTTCACTTCGATCCGGGATTCGACCGCCTCGCACCCTGCGGTTGCCGCCGTGCGGGCCGCGCTCGAGGAGGAGGCTTCACTGCTCTCGAGCGACGCCGACATCATCTCAAATATGTAACGGTTCGATCACGATGTGATTCAGGCAACTTGCCGGGGTGTCATACTCAGAAGCTGTTCACTCTCCGCCTACTGAGGACACAATGACTGATACAACGTTCCAGACCATTGCGATCGTCGTGTACTTCGCGGCGATGATCGCGATCGGCGTGTACGCCTACCGGCAGACAGCCAACCTCGACGACTACATGCTGGGCGGCCGTCGACTCCGCCCGGGCACCGCGGCCCTGTCCGCCGGCGCATCCGACATGTCCGGATGGCTGCTCATGGGCCTTCCGGGTGCGATCTACGCGAGCGGCCTCGTCGAAGCGTGGATCGCGATCGGCCTGACCGTCGGCGCGTGGTTGAACTGGAAGTTCGTCGCACCCCGACTCCGTTCCTACACGGAGATCTCCAACAACTCGATCACGGTCCCCTCCTTCCTGGAGAACCGCTTCCGCGACAAGTCCCGCCTGCTGCGCATCATCGCCGGCGCGATCGTCCTGGTCTTCTTCACGTTCTACGTCTCCTCCGGCATGGTCGCGGGCGGCACCTTCTTCGAGGCGTCCTTCGGCCTGCCGTACATCTGGGGCATGCTCATCGTCGCCCTCGCGACCCTGAGCTACACCCTCTTCGGCGGCTTCCTCGGTGCGACGCTCACCGATGTCGCCCAGGGCATCCTGATGCTCATCTCCCTGATCCTCGTGCCGATCATCGCGTTCGTCATGATGGGCCCGGCCGGTGTCTCCGAGGGCATCGCGGCCGCGGACGCCGAGGCCGGCATCAACCACATGTCGCTCTTTGGCGGGGCTTCGGTCATCGGCGTCGTCTCGGCTGTCGCCTGGGGCCTTGGCTACTTCGGCCAGCCGCACATCATCGTCCGCTTCATGGCCCTGCGCTCGGCCAAGGACGCCAAGGTCGGCCGCCGCATCGGCATCAGCTGGATGATCCTGACCGCCCTCGGCGCGGTGGCCGTCGCCTTCATCGGCCTGGCCTACTTCACCCGCGAGGGCATCCCGCTGGACAACCCGGAGACGGTCTTCCTGAGCCTGTCCCAGGTGGTCTTCCACCCGCTCGTCGCCGGCTTCGTTCTGGCGGCCGTGCTCGCGGCCATCATGTCCACGATCTCCTCGCAGCTCGTCGTCTCCTCCTCCGCCCTCGTCGAGGACCTGTTCCTCATGACGGGCAAGGTTCTGACGCCGAAGCAGCAGGTCATCTACGGCCGCCTCGGCGTGCTGATCATCGCCGTCATCGCCGGCCTGATCGCCCTCGACACCGACAGCAACATCCTCGAACTGGTCGGCTTCGCGTGGGCCGGCTTCGGCTCAGCCTTCGGACCGATCATCATCCTGGCGCTGTTCTGGAACAAGCTCACGAGCGCGGGCGCCCTGTCCGGCATGATCGTCGGCGCTGTTGTCTCCTTCGTCTGGGGCAGCTACCTCGAGGGCGGCATCTTTGATCTCTACGAGATCGTCCCGGGCTTCGCCCTGGCCACCCTCACCGCGTTCATCGTCTCCTCGATCACTCCGCAGAAGGACAAGGAGATCTTCCAGGAGTTCGAGACCATGACCAACGAGATGGAGCAGATCAAGAACTGATCCTCCGCACCGAGGTCTTCTCCCTGGCGGCGTGACCTCACAGCCAAAAGGGGCGCCCGTGAGAAGTATCACGGGCGCCCCTTCGGCGTCTCATGAGTTGCTAACCGCGGCGAAACCGATCCGAAACACCCGGGCGCTTATCTGGAATCACCCCCTCGCGGAATCGTTCCGCGGGACGGGTCCCCACGATGACAGGAGCACCATCATGAACGAATCGGCCAACCGCATCAGCGACGTCGCCTCCCTCGTCCTCGGAGACATGGTGGAGGTGCGCCGCTTCGACGACGTCCTCTACCGGGGCCACGTCGACGCCGTCGCCCAGCGCTTGGGTGTCGCCTGGGTTCGCGATCACCTCACAGGCTGCCGCGCGATGCTGCACGGAGATCTCTTCAACGTTTTTGTTCTGCGCCGCAGCCCCCTGCACACGCCCGCCGAGCCGATCCGCGCGGGCTTGCTCGCCGCCGCCTGAGGTCCGATCCGCCACGGATCCTCAAGTACTGGCCAGCAGATCTCCCCAGATCAGCCTCAATTCTGTACTCTCGCAAGTAGCACCTCAGGCAGCGTGTCGGAGGTCGAACGCGAGAAAGGAACGTCATGGGTTTCATTCCACTTCTGATTCTGGGTTTGATTGCCGGCGCCATCGCGAAGGCGATCCTTCCAGGCCGGCAGGGCGGCGGCTGGATCGTCACCATGCTGCTCGGCGTCGTGGGCGCCTTGTTGGGCGGTTGGATCGGCGGCGCGCTCTTCGACGTCGACATGTCAAAGTTCTGGAGCTTCTCGTCTTGGCTCTGGGCTGTCATCGGCTCCCTCATCGTCCTAGCCATCTGGGGCCTCGTGACCAAGAAGCGCGCCTAACAGCTCGCTTCACCGCCAGTGGGTGGCTGTCCCTCTCGGGACGGCCGCCCACTGCCGTTCCGGGGCGCGCCGGGGAAACGGCGACGCACCGCAGCGCAGGCTACGCTGAGTCCATGGCGTGGATGCGAACCCAAGAACACTTCCTGGCCCTCTCACCTGAACAGCTGTGGCCGGTCCTCAGCGACCTCACCCGGCTGCCCGAGTGGAACGCCGCCGTCGCGGCGATGCGCCCGGCAAGCGAGGACGAGAGCATCGCCCGCGGTTCCCGGCTCGACCTCGTGCCGCTGCCTCCGCTCGTCGGTGCGATCCACGCTCGCCTGGCCCCACCCGCCGTCGTCACCGAATTCTCCCCACCCGCGGAGCACGACGACGCGGCCGCACCCCTCGCCCCCGGGGCTCCCGCCGCATCGCTGGCCTGGCGCCAGACCCAGCCGGGCGGCGGCCTCCTCGTGCGCTGGGAGCTCATCCCCTCCACGGAGCGGACCACGGGCGCGGCCGGCGAACCAGTCGAGGTCGCCGGCACGCTTGTGCGCCAACGAGTCTCGGTCGACGGGCTGCTCGCAGGAGTCTTCGCCGAGACCGCGGCCCGACCCCTCGCCTCCCGTTTCCCGGAGAACTGCGCCCGCCTCTACGCTCTGGCCCAGGATGCTACACCGGACCTCGCGACCGTCCCGTCGGCGGACGCCGGCGCCCCGGACCCTGCCGCCTCAGGATCCCCAGCGGGACAGGTCAAGATCGTCATCGCCGGCGGCACCGGCTTCCTCGGCCGCCAACTCGCGGCCGACCTGATGTGCCGGGGACACGACGTCGTGCTGCTCACCCGCAACCCGGAGCCGACCCTGCCCTTCCGACAGGCGGTGTGGGACGGGCGCACCGTGGCCGAATGGGCCGGCGAGCTGGCCGCTGCGCCAGGGCAGCGCGTTGCCGTCGTGAATCTGGCGGGAAAGCTCGTGGATGTGCGTCCCACCGCGGAGAACATCGCGGCCCTGCGGTCCTCCCGGGTCGACTCGACGGCAGCCCTCGTCGAAGCGAGTCGGGAACTCGAGAATCCCGTGTCCGCTTGGGTGCAGGCGAGCACGACCGCCATCTACGGAGACGCCGGCGAGGAGCTGCTGACCGAGGGCTCGGCGATTCCGACGGGCACGACCGCCCTGCCGCAGATGACCGGCGTCGCCGAACCATGGGAGGCCGCTGCGGCCGAGGCCCGCAGCGAGCGGCTGCACCTGTTGCGGACGTCGATCGTGCTGGAACAGGAGTGCCCTGCGTTCGACCGGCTCGCGATGCTCGCCCGGGCTGGCCTCGGCGGTACCGTCGGCGACGGCCGGCAGTGGTTCTCGTGGATCCACCTGGCCGACTGGCTGTCGATCGTGCGCGGCCTGCTGGGGCTGACGCCGGGGCTCGACGTCCCGGCCGGGGTCGTGAACGCTGCGGCGCCCGAGCCCGTCCGGAACCGTGAGCTGATGCGCATCCTGCGCGGCGCGCTCGCTCCCCAGCCGCTCAAACGCCGTTCCCTCAACACGCCCGCCCCATTGCTCCATGTGGGCGCCGTGGCCCTGCGCACGGACCCAGCGCTCGGGCTGACCGGAAGGCACGTGACGTCGAGGGTACTCGCCGACGCCGGCTTCGAGTTCCGGTACCCGGACCTCCCGGCGGCCATCGGCGAAATCGTCGGCTGACTTCGCTGCATGGCGCTACGTGAAATCCTGCCCAACTTCACCCCACATTTCGGGCCTGCACAATGCTGTCGGCTTGTATTGAGTGTGCACGGGCCATGAAAGTGGGCAGAAAGGTCTCTCCTCGTAGGCGAAGGCCCAGCCCTCCCGTAGTCTTGGTGTACTGAAGCCTTTCAGTCGCGAATTCTCGTCTACCCCCGCGGCGGGCTGTTTCATACAAGATCGTCTGCGTCGGATACGCCTTCGGTTTTCTTCACCTCAGGACGCAACCCGCATGACGACTTCCACGCTCGCCTCCGGCGATACCCCAGTTCCCTCCGCACGCACCCGCGCCACGAGTGACTACTCGCAGCTCATGGGCCAGGTCCGCGCGGCCGGCCTGCTCAGCAAGCGGCGCGGCTTCTACTTGTGGCTGCTCGCCGGTCTCGTGACGGCGCTGGCCGCCTGCGGCGTGGCCTCGGTGCTCATCGGCCACTCCTGGTACCAGTTGCTGGTGGCCGGCATCGTCGGCATCCTCCTGACGCAGCTGGCGTTCGTAGGCCACGAGGCCGCGCACCGCCAGGTCTTCCACAGCCACAAGACGAACGAATGGGTGGGGCTGATCCTCGCCAATCTGGGTGCGGGCCTGTCCTTCGCCTGGTGGAACAACAAGCACAACCGGCACCACGCCAACCCGAACACGATCGGCTCGGACCCCGACATCGAGGATCCCGTGGTCGCGTTCACTCCGCAGCAGATGGCCACGCGCCGCGGACTGTTCAAGTGGATCGCCGAGCGCCAGGGCTACCTGTTCTTCCCGCTGCTTCTCCTCGAAGGCTTGAACCTGCACCGCGACGCCCTGCAGACCGTGCTCGGCCGCGGAGCCGTGAAGCGCCGTCCGATCGAGATCGCGACGCTCGCCATCCGCCTCGTCGGCATCCCGGTGGTCCTCTTCCTCCTGCTGCCGCCCGGCATCGCCGCGGCCGCCTGGGGCGTGCAGCTGGCCGTCTTCGGTTTCTACATGGGCGCCTCGTTCGCGCCGAACCACAAGGGCATGCCGCTGCTGCAGGAGCGCGGGACCCTGAACTTCCTCAAGCGCCAGGTCCTGACGTCGCGCAACATCAGGGGCACCCGGTTCAACACGGCCCTCATGGGCGGACTGAACTTCCAGATCGAGCACCACCTCTTCCCCTCGATGCCGCGGCCACACCTCGCCGCCGCCCAGCGCATCGTGGCCGACTTCTGCGCCGAGCGCGGCATCTCCTACACGGAGGTCTCCCTCACCGAGTCCTACCGTCAGGTGGTCCAGTACCTGAACCGGGTCGGCCTCTCGGCCCGCGACCCGTTCGAGTGCCCCATGCAGTCCATGCGCTAAAGCGCCACTACTTTCCACCGACGAGCGGTCCACGGCAGCCTTGCCGTGGGCCGCTCTTCGTTGCCAGCACCCTGAGAGAACATGTTCTCTTGATCGTTACTTGAGCCTTTGAACTTCGCCGCTCCGAAACCACCTACCGCCGGATACTCTAGTGAGCGAATCTACGGTGGGGGCCAAAGGATTGGGGTCGGGGACGACGATGGATTTCGAAAACGAACTGCTTGATCGCGCGGCGGGAACAGTGCTCGGGCTCGCGACGGGCGACGCGCTCGGTGCCGGCTACGCGGCTGCGCCGCCCCACCCCGCAGAGTCCGCCGTTGAGATGATCGGCGGCGGGCCGGCAGGCTTCGCCCCCGGAGAGTGGACCGACGACGCCGCGTTGGCGATTGTCACGGCGCTGGCCTTCGTGGACGCCCGCGGAGAATCGAGCCGCCGCGCACAGGATCTCATGGTGGCCGGATGGTGGGAACGCGCCCAGCACGCCCGCTCGCTCGGCGCGCAAACACGCAAGGTCCTCGCCTCTGCGGCACGGATCGCCGCCAACGACGGGCGCAAGACCCCCACCACGGCTGACGCCCTGGTCGCGAGTCAGCAGTACGCGCAGATGACGGACCTCACCGGCGGCAATGGCTCCCTCGTGCGCACCGCGCCGGTCGCCCTCGCGCATCTGGCGCAACCACCCTCCCGCGCGGCAAACGCGGCCGTCCGCATCAGCGCCCTCACCCACGTCGACCAGCGTGCCAACGAGGCGTGCGGCATCTGGACCGCAGCCGTGCACCACGCGATTCACACCGGCTCCGCGGACATTCGCGCCGGCCTCGAGTGGTTGCCGTCGAACAGCACTACCTATTGGCTCGGGCTCATCGAGGAAGCAGAGCGAGCGCGCCCGGAGGATTTCCCGGAGAGCGGCTGGGTCGTGCACGCGTTCCAGGCCGCCTGGTCGGCGATCCACCGATCCGCCACGGGAGACTTCGCCATCGGTGCCGCAGCAGAGAGGGTCCGTGCCGGGCTTGAGGCGGCCGTCCGCGCAGGGAACGACACCGACGCGGTCGGGGCCATCGCCGGCTCCCTGCTGGGTGCCGCGCACGGAGCGAGCGCCCTGCCCCCGGAGTGGACCCGCGACCTGCACGGCTGGCCCGACGCGACCGCCGCGGACCTCGTCGCACTGGCCGGCGACCTGGCCTCTGGCGGAGCGCGGGAGCCGCAGGCGCGCCGTTCACGTCGCGCAATCTAGGCGCGCGGCGTCGTCGTACTGCGCCCGCGGCGACATAATGGACCGGTGACTTCCCAACCAGCGCCCGCGCCCGCCGACACCGCGACCTTCGACCCGGCCCCGCCGTTCGGGCTCCTGCTCGACGTGGACGGGCCGATCGCGTCCCCGGTGACCCGCACCGTCGCAATCGAGTCGATCGGCCGCGACCTCGCCGCGATGGCGAACGCCGGGATCCCGGTCGTCTTCAACACCGGCCGCTCGGATGCGTTCATCGCCGCCGAGGTGGTTCCCGCGCTGCGCGCCGCGGGCCTGCGCGAGGGCGCACCCGTCTTCACGATCAGCGAGAAGGGAGCGGTGTGGGCGTCCGTCTCACCCGCGGGACTCGGGGAGATCAGCATCGATCCCGAGCTGCGCCTGCCGGCGGCCCTGTACGACGACGTCCGTGCCTTGGTCGCCGAGCGGTACGCGGCGCTGATGTTCCACGACGAGACGAAGCGGGCCATGGTCTCCGTGGAGATGACCGTCGGCGCCGACCCGCATGCGTACCTGGCCGCGCAGAAGCACTTCGACGAGGCGATTCCGGCGCTGCTGGAGAAGCACGGGCTCAAGGACGTCCGCATCGATCCGACGATCATCTCGACCGACATCGAGCACGAGTTGCTCGGCAAGGATCTCGGTGCGGCGCGGACGCTCAAGCTGCTCACCGAGCGCGGGATCTCGGCCGGTTCCTGGTTCACGATGGGCGATTCCCGCACCGACTACGCGATGGCCGAGTGGCTGCACAAGCACGGGCACGAGGTCTCCCACGTCGACGTGCGCCCGGCCGACGGCGTGCCCCAGACGCCGTACCCCGTGCTGACCTCGGCGACCGGCGCGATCCACGACGAGGCCGGGGCCGAGTTCCTCACGAACTGGGCCGGCCGCATCGCCGAAGAAGCCTGAGCTGGCGGCCGAGCCTGAGGGTCAGCCCTGCCGCCGCGCTCCGTCCAGCCGCGACTGGGCGGCGAGGCGGACCGGCGCGTTGTCGGCTCCGTAGCCGTCGTAACCGCCGATCCGCTGGACGACCTCGAAGAACACTCCGCCGATCCGCCGCGTGTAGAAGTGCAGGAACTCGCCGAACTCGTCGCGGTCGTAGAGGACCTGGTGGCTGCGCAGCAGGTCCACGTAGCGGTCGTCCAGGTCGAAGCGCGCCCGGACGTCGTCGTAGTAGTTGGCGGGAACCGGCAGGAAGCGCATGCCGCGGTTGCGTGCCTGGTGGGCCACCGCCATCACGTTGTCCGAGACGAGCGCGACGTGCTCGGTCTTCTCCTCGTGCACGGCGGGCAGCACGTTGAACGGCAGGCGGACCGTCCCGTCGTGGGTGCGCAGCACGCGGCTCCGGACCAGCCCGTGCGGGCTCGCAACCTGGTTGACGGACCCCTTCTCGAAGCCGAGGACGCTGCCGTAGAAGTGCACGGTCTCGTCGTGCGTCTCCCACGAGCTCACCAGATTCACGTGGTCGAAGGCCCCCAGATGGGACGGTGCATCCGGCGCGTACCCGTGCTCGAACTCCCCCACCCACCCGGGCTCGGCGCCGTTCGCCGGGGCCGAGGCGAGGAAGAGCTGCGGGCCGTGCGGCGTCGCGAACGCTGGCAGCCGCTGCTCTCCGGCCTGCATGGGTCGCGGCATCCGCGGAACGTCCAGATCGGAGATCCGGCGCTCCGCCCGCTCCACGTCCGCGTACAGCAGCCCGAGCCCGGAGAGGTGCGGTTCGTCGCCGCGCGCGTACTGCTCGTTGAGCACGATCCGAGCCCCGCCCGCGCTCCAGAGCCGCACCGGCTTGGTCCGGTGCTGCCCGCGGAACACGAATCCCAGCTGCTCGAGGGCCTCCTCCACGTCGCGCGTGTCCTCGGCCTGGACTTCGACGAAGTCGATCCCGGCGGGCGCCTGCACCGGGGCCACCGACGACGACGGCGCCGCGTCGAGGAAGCGGCGTGCTGTCTCGTCGGCGAGCGTGTACAGCGAGCGGTGCGCCTGCACCGCCGTCGTCCCCGACGCGGTCTGCCGGAAGGTGTCGTTGAAGACCTCGAGCGAGACGGCGCCGTCGTAGCCGGTGCGCAGCACGTGCGCCAGGAAGGCCGCGAGATCGAACTCGCCCTCGCCCGGGAAGAGCCGGTGGTGGCGGGACCAGGAGAGCACGTCCATCGAGAGTTCAGGGGCGTCGGCGAGCTGGAGGAAGAAGATCTTCTCCCCGTCGATCTCCTCGATTCCGGCGGGATCGTGACCGCGGGAGAGGATGTGGAAACTGTCCAGGCACGTGCCGATGTGGGGGTGGTCGGCGAGCTGGACGATCCGCCATGCGCGCCGGTAGTCGTTCACGTAGCGGCCCCACGCGAGGGCCTCGAACGCGACCCGCACCCCGTAGTCGGCCGCCAGGTCGCCGAGTCGGCGCAGCTGCGCGGCGGAGACCTCGTCCGAGTCGATCGTCGCGGTGGCCACGTTGGAGCACACCAGGATGGTGTCGATGCCCAGCCGGTTCATGACCCGGAACCGCGCCTCGGCGCGCCGCAGGTTGGCCTCGAGCAGCTCCTCGGTGACGCCCTCGAAGTCGCGGAACGGCTGGTAGAGGTCCAGCGACAGGCCCAGCCGTTCGGCCCGGGCCCGGATCTCCTCGGGAGTGAGGTCGGAGGCAACGAGATCGGGTTCGAACACCTCGATCCCGTCGAATCCGGCCCGCGCACACGCGCTCATCTTCTCTTCGAGGCTGCCGCTGAGGCAGACCGTGGCGATGGAGGTTCGCATGGTGTCTCTCCTGGGGTGGTCGTGGCGTCAGGGGTACGACGCCGGCGGATCGGGTGGCGTTCAGGCCGCGCCGATGAGTTCGTGGAAGTGGGCGAGCATCCGCTCGCGGTCCGGCGTCAGACCGGTGATCAGGGCGATGCTGTCCGCGGCCTGGCCGACGGCCATGCGGCCGCCGTCGAGCACGGGATGCCCGGCGGCCTTGGCCCGGCGCAGCAGCTCGGTCTCGAGCGGGCGGTAGACGACCTCGGCAACCCACGCGCCCGCGGCGAGGGCCTCAGGCGCGAAGGCCGCCCCCGGGTGCTCCGCCATGCCGACCGGCGTCACGTGCACGACGCCGTCGGCCTCGGCCAACCAGTGCCCGAGGTCGCCGTCGGAGGAACGCAGCCGCACGCCAGTCGCGGCGCCGGAGAACCTCTCCACCAGGGCCTCCGCGGCGAACTGATCGAGGTCGTGGATGACGACTTCCTCGAAGCCCATGGAGACGAGCGAGTAGGCGGTGGCCAGCCCCGCCCCGCCGGCGCCGACCTGCAGCACGCGGCCGCGGGGACGGGAGCCAAGGAACTCCTCGAGGCCGGCCCGGAACCCCGTGCAGTCGGTGTTGTGCGCGACGCGGCCCCCGCCGAAGAGAATCAGGTTCGCCGACCCGATCCGGCTGACCTCCGCGCTGGTCTCGTCGACGTGCGCGAGCACCCGCTGCTTGTAGGGGTGGGTCACGTTGGCCGCGGCGAAGCCCCGCGCCTCGAGGTCGGCGAGCACCGCGGCCAGGTCGGCGTCGTCCTCCCCCGCGAGGTCGACGCGCTCGTAGGTGTAGTCG
Source organism: Zhihengliuella halotolerans (assembly GCF_004217565.1). NCBI lineage: Bacteria > Bacillati > Actinomycetota > Actinomycetes > Micrococcales > Micrococcaceae > Zhihengliuella > Zhihengliuella halotolerans. The sequence continues at coordinate 2,425,924 of NZ_SHLA01000001.1, forward strand.
AGACCGAGCGCGCCGCCCTCGCGCTCGTGCATGGGGGGCGTCAACGACGGGCCGATGCCGTCGCCGATGAGCGCCACGCGGTAGCGCGGCGTCTCCCCGGCGGATCGCGTCGCGTTCTCGGAGACGGGGTTCGCCATCACTCGGCGGAGCCGCGGATCGACTCGTAGACCGCGAGCGACTCCTCGTCCAGGTTCTCGCGGAAGTACTCCTCGGTCCGCGCGCGGAACGCGTCGATGTCGACGTCGTCGACGACCTCGATGGCCGCATCCGATTCGAAGGCGGCCAGCAGCTCCGCCTCCGCATCGGCGACGCACGTGAGCATCTCGTCCTCGGCCGCGGCGACGGCGTCCTGCAGCACGGTCTGCTGTTCGGCGCTCAGGTCGTCGAAGACCGGCCCCGCGACGATGAGGTTGCTGTTCTGGGAGTGGCGGGACAGGGAGAGGTAGTCCTGCACCTCGGCCAGGTTCAGCGCGTCGATGTTCGTCAGCGGGTTCTCCTGGCCGTCGACGATGCCCTGCTGCAGGGCCAAGTAGACCTCTTCGTAGGCGACCTCGGTCGAGGAGGCGCCGAGCGCCTTGGCGTTCTGCAGGAACTGGGGCGAACCCGGGAAACGCATGCGCAGCCCGTCGAGGTCCTCGGGGGTCCGGATCGGGTCGTTGGCGGTGAAGGTGCGTGGTCCGATCGACCAGGCGCCGAGCACGCTCACCCCGGAGGCCTCCTTGAAGTTCTCCTTCAGCTCGGCGGCGTCCTCGCTGCGGAAGAACTCGGAGACGTGGGCCTCGTCGTCGAACACGTACGCTCCGTCGACGATGCCGACAGGGTTATAGACGGCGGACAGGGCCGACGCGCCCTGCAGGTCGATGTCGATGTCGCCGGAGCTGACGGACGCGATGCGGTCCGCGTCGCCGCCGAGCTGGCTCGAATCGTAGATCTCGACCGTCAGGCCAGCGTCGGCGGCCTCGACCTCGTCCTTGATCACCTGGGCGCCGCACAGATGCGCTGGCTGGTCCTGGGTGTAGGAGTGGGCGAGGGTGAGCTCGACCGCCCCGTCGCCGGTTCCGCCCTCGGAGCCAGAGCAGGCCGTCATGAGCCCGACGGGCAGGATGGCGGCTGCGGCGCCGAGCGCCTTGAACTTGTTCTTCATGATGTACCTCCGTGTCGGTGCCTGCGAAATCGCGGGCCGGGTGATGGGTTGTCGAGCGGAATGGGTGTCAGAGGCCCAAGCGGGCGGGCAGCCACATGACCATGTCGGGGAAGACGATGATCAGCACGCAGACCGCGACGAGCGGGACGATGAAGGGCAGGCAGCCGCGGAACACCTCGCCCACCGGGACCTTGAGGGTCGAGGCGAGGACGAAGAGCACGGTGCCGACGGGCGGCGTCAGCAGGCCGATCATGAGCGAGACGATCATGAGGACGCCGAGGACGATCGGATCCACGCCGATCTGGGTGGCGATGGGCATGAGCATCGGCACGGTCAGCACCAGCACGGCGACGGCGTCGACCACCGTGCCGAGCACGAGCATGAGGACCGCGACGAGCGCCAGGAAGAACATCGGGTTCTCCGTGATGCCGAGGATGAGGGAGGCCAGGTCCTGCGGAACGCGTTCGCGGGCGAAAACGTAGCCGATGAGGGCGGCGGAGGCGACGATCAGCATGATCGCTGCCGTCGTCATGACGGTTTCGATGAAGACCTTGGGCAAGTCCTTGAGCGAGAGCGTCCGGTAGCAGAGACCAAGGATCAGCATGTAAGCGGCGCCGACGGCCGCCGCCTCGGTCGGGGTGAAGTAGCCGCCGAGGATGCCGCCGAGGATGATGACCGGGGCGGCCAGGGGTGCGATCACGCGCTTGCCCGTCTTGCGGACGAGCTCCCACGAGAAGCCCACGTGGGTGAGCCCGGGCTGCCGCCGGGCCAGGATGAAGACGACGATCGTCAGGCCGACGGCCATGAGCACGGCCGGGAGGACGGACGCGGCGAAGAGCGCTCCCGTGGACACGGCGCCGAGTCCGGCGAAGATCACGGCCGGGATGCTCGGGGGCATGACCGGTGCGATGAGGGCCGAGGAGCCGACCACGCCGAGGCTGAAGCGCCGGCTGTAGCCGTGGCGGACCATCTGCGGCACCTGGACCTTGCCGAGGGCTGCGGCGTCGGCGACGGCCGACCCGCTCATCCAGGAGAAGCCGAGGCTCACGCCGATGCTGACGTAGCCGAGTCCGCCGTGCACCTTGCCCATGATGGCCAGCGCGAAGTCGAAGAGCCGCTCGGCGATGCCGGCGTGCGCGGCGAGCGTGCCGAGGAGCACGAACAGGGGGACGGCGAGCAGCGGGAAGCTCGCCGTGGCCTCCGCGACGAGACGCATCGCGAGTCCGACCGACTGGCCGGTGGCGATGAGGTAGACGAGCCCGGGGCCGAGGAACGCGAAGGCCACCGGCACGCGCAGCAGCAGGAGCGCCGCAATGGCGAGCAGCATCAGGACGACGGTCATGACTGGACCTCACGGTTGACGTTGAGGGCGAGGGAATCGGTGTCGTGCGATTCGGCCACGCCGCGGCGGATGACGATCCAGGCGACGGCGCCGGCGCGGATCGCGGTGCTGACGAACCCGATGAACGGGAGGATGTAGTGCCAGGACATCGGCATGCGCATCGCCGGCGACTTGATCACGCCAGACCCGGAGATGAGCGCGAGGCACTCGCGGGCGAAGAGCAGGGCGATCACCATCAGCACGACGTTGGCGATGACGTGCACGGTCCGCACGAGCAGCGGGCGCCGGATCGTGTCGACGACCTGCAGTGCGATGTGCCCGTCTCGGGTCACGAGGACCCCGGCGGCGACGAACGTCAACCAGACCAGACTGAACCTCGCCAGCTCGCCCGTCCACGACCAGCCGTCCACCGGCAGGTAGCGCTGGAACGCCTGCAGCAGGACGAGGACGAAGATCGTCGCTGCCGCCGCGGCAGCCAGTCCGAGTTCTACGGCGGTCGCTGCGCGGACGAGGCGCGGCCAGAAGCCGCGGCGGGTGTCAGCATCGTTCTCAGCCACGACGCCTCCTCAAACGTTGTCCGGTGCGGCCACCTCTTGTGGCTCGCATCACATGATTCAACGAAGTTAGCAACCTGGCTGAAACACGGAAAACAAGTTGCCAAAAATTGCCAGAATTGATTCACTGGGGTTGTGAAGAAGGTAACGATCTACGACGTGGCCGAGCGCGCCGGCGTCGCGCCGTCGACGGTGTCGCGGGCGCTGAGCAACCCCGATCGCGTGCACGCGTCCACGCGGGAGAAGATCGAGGCCGCGGCGCGCGAGGTCGGCTACGAGCGGCAGCGGCCGCTGCGCAGCGAGCCGCGGCAGACGATCGCCATGGTGCTGCCGGACATCGCCAATCCGCACTTCATCAAGATCATCCGCGGCGCGGAGCTGCGGGCCAAGTCCTCTCAGTTCACGCTGGTGGTAGTCAACGGGGAGGAATCCGCCCAGATCGAGCTGACGCAGATCCGCGGGCTGGCGCAGAAGGTCGACGGCTTCGTGATCGCCTCCAGCCGCCTTCCGGACCACGAGCTGCTCCACGTCGCACGCGAACACAAGACGGTCCTGCTCAACCGCGAGGTCGAGGGGCTCTCCAGCATCGTCCTGGACATGCAGATGGGCTGCCGGCAGATCCTCGAGCACCTCGCCTCGCTCGGCCACACGGAGTTCACCTACTGTGCGGGGCCGCCCGGTTCCTGGATGGGCGCCACGCGCTGGGCCGCCCTGCGCGACGGGGCGGCCGACTACGGGCTCGAGCCGCACCGCATCGGCCCGTACGCCCCCACCGTCGCCGCCGGCGGGGTCGCCGCGGACGCGGCTCTCCGCTCGAAGCCGACGGCGCTCGTCGCGCACAACGACATGCTCGCCCTGGGCATCATGCAGCGACTCAAGGGCCGCGGGGTCACCCTGCCCGATGACATGAGCCTCGTCGGATTCGACAACAATTTCGCCGCCGCGCTCGTCTCGACGCCCCTCACGACCCTCGACGGCCCCGGCGCGGAGGTGGGCGGACGCGGCGTGGACCTGCTGCTGCGGTCGATCGCGGAGGAACCCGAGCGGCGCGGCACGCTGACCGACCCGCCCAACGAGAGGATCACGCTGCCGACGGAACTCATCCTGCGCGAATCCTCGGGCCTGGCTCCGGTGCGGTAGCCCGGCCGCGGCGGGTCAGGTCGCGATGCGCGCGAGCGCGAGCAGGGCCCAGTACGACGACGCCCCGATGACCAGCGCGAAGCCGCTCAGCCACACGAGGGCCGGCACGCCGCTCATCCGCGCGAGCAGGTAGGCGTCCGAGTTCCTCCGGTCGCCGCGGCCGCGGTGCACCGCGGCCACCTTGAACCAGTCGCGTACCGCGCCAACGAGCAGACCGATCCCGAGGACCAGCACGACCACACCCACGCCCCGTTGCGGGACGAATACGACCAGGCCCTGCGCGACGCCGGCGCACACGAGCGCGATCAGGACCCCCAGCCAGTTGCGGATGAAGAGCAGCGAGACGAGCAGCATCGCGGCACCGAGCGAGAGCGCGGCGCCGGCCCACCCAGCCGAAGCCGACCAGATCATCAGCGCCCCGGCCACGGCGGGCGCCGGATAGCCCCAGAAACCCGACCAGATGCTCCCGGCACGCCCGCGACCGGCGCTGACCATTTCGCCGGAATGGTCCAGCCGCAGCCGGATCCCGCGCACGACCCGGCCGGTCATGAGCGCCGCGAGGGCGTGCCCGAGCTCGTGCACGAACGTCACGTACAGCCCGAACCACCGCCTCGTCACCCGGGGCACGGAGAGAGCCACGGCCGCCCCGATCACGAGCACCACCAACTGCGCGTCCAAATGCACCGGAGCTGCCCGGTCGAAGCCGTCCCGCAGCGCGTCCCACCACGTCTCTAATCCTGTCATCACCGACCCAGAGTAGACGCTCGCGCTGTGCGGTTCCTTCACCGAATCCGCGACTCCGCGCCCTCGCAGTAGGCTCGTCCCCATGCGTTCACCGATCGAACAGTACTTGCGGGATCTGCATCGCGAACTGTCGGGCCTGACGGAGGGTCTTCCCTTCCAGGGCATCCCGGCCATGGCGAGTGCAGACCCCGATGATTTCGCCATCTGCCTTGCCACCGTGGACGGCTACGTCTACGAAGTCGGGGACTCCCAGACCGAGTTCACCATCCAGTCCATCTCCAAACCTTTCACCTACGGGCTCGCCCTTGAAGACCACGGCTTGGACGCCGTCGACCGGAAGATCGATGTCGAACCTTCCGGCGACGCGTTCAACGAGATCTCCCTGGCCCACGACACCGGCCGGCCCGCCAACCCCATGATCAACGCCGGCGCGATCGCGGCGACCTCGCTCATCAAGGGCTCGGGGGGCCGCGACGGCTTCGCCCGGATCCTCGACGTCTACTCGAAGTTCGCGGGCCGCCCGCTCTCTGTCTCCGAGCACGTCTTCGCGTCCGAATCGGCCACGGGATTCCGCAACCGCGCCCTGGCCGACCTGCTGCGCAGCTTCGGCATCATCGAGGACGATCCGGACGGGCCGGTCGAGAACTACTTCCGCCAGTGCTCGGTCCAGGTCACCGCGCGCGATCTGGCCCTCATGGGCGCCACGCTGGCCAACGGCGGCCAGCAGCCCGTGACCGGTCAGCAGGTCGTGGGCCTGGAAACGGTCCAGCGCATGCTCTCGGTCATGCTCACGTGCGGGATGTACGACGACGCCGGCGCGTGGACGAGCGCCGTCGGCCTCCCTGCGAAATCGGGAGTGGGCGGCGGGCTCATGGCGGTGCTCCCCGGCCAGCTCGGCATCTCCGTGTACTCCCCGCCGCTCGACCAGCACGGCTCGTCGGTGCGCGGCATCGCCGCCGTCCGACGCCTCGCCGCCGAGATGGGGCTGCACTTCGTCCAGGCCGCGCGGATCGGCCGCTCAGCCATCCGCGAGCACTACCCCATCACCGATTCTCCCTCCGGCGTCCGCCGCAACCAGGAGGCCACCGACGTCCTCACCGAACACGGGCACCGGGCCCAGCTGGTGGAGCTGCACGGGGATCTGCTGTTCGCGGGCGCCGAGTCAGCGTCCCGGCACGTCAGTTCGATGCCCGACGAGGTCGAGATCCTGCTGCTGGACGTGCGCAAAGTGGACGAGGTCAACGACGTCGCCCTGCGGCTCATGGACGAGCTGTGCGACGGCTTCGAGGAGAGCGGCCGGCGAGTGGCCGTGATCGACAGCCCCGGCCGGATCTCCGAGGTCCTGTGCACCGACGGGACACCGTTGTTCTCCGGCAGCACCGAGGCGATCGAGTGGGCCGAGGAGCTGCTGCTGCGCAAGCACGGCTGCAGCTCGCTGGTGCCCGAGACCGTGGCCCTGCCCGACTTCGTGGCGCTGGCGCCCCTGACGGACGAGCAGATCGCCGACCTCGACGCGGCCATGGAGCGGCGCGTCTACGAGGACGGCGACCTGATCCGCCGGTCGGGCCAGAAGTTCGGCGGAATCTACTTCATCACCTCGGGCCACGTGGCCGCGAGCACCGCGCACGGCGGACACCACGTCCGCCATGCGACGCTCGGCCCGGGCATGACGTTCGGCGAGATCGCTCTGGGCGGCGGCGCTCCCGTCCGGGTCCGCGCCGAGGGCCAGGTGAACCTCCTGGTCCTGACGGCGGACGCGATCGAGAAGATCGAGCGCGACAACACCGCGCTCGCGCTGGCCTTGTGGAAGGCCGTGGCCACCGACGCGTACACGCGCGTGGAACAGAACCTGCAGGAGGTCGCCGTCCGCGTCCGCATCTGAGGCCGCGGACGGCTCCCCGCCGTCGTCGTTCCGGGACGCCCGGTCTCCTACCGTGCGGCGAGCGCCTTCTGCCGCCGGTAGGAGATCACGGTGCCGACTACCACGATCGCCAAAGCGATGAGGAAGATGCCGGACCCGATCACGTTGGCCTGCGCCGGGATGCCGCGGGTGGCCGCGACGTAGATGAACTTCGGGAACGTGTCGAACGTGCCCGAGTTGAAGTTCGCGATGATGAAATCGTCGAAGCTCATCGCAAAGCTCAGCAGGGCCGCCGCCATGATGCCGGGCAGCAGCAGCGGGAACGTCACCTTCCAGAACGTCGTGCGCGGGGAGGCGTACAGGTCGCCGGCGGCCTCCTCGAGCCGCCCGTCGAGCGAGGAGACGCGGGCCCGGACCGTGACGACGACGAACGCCATGCAGAACGTGACGTGCGAGATGACCACGGTCCAGTAACCGAGCTGCCACCCGAGGTTCAGGAACTGCGCGAGCAGCGAGGCGCCGAGCACTACCTCGGGGGTCGCGAGCGGCAGGATGATGAGGATGTCGGCGAGCTTGCGGAAGCGGAACTTGTACCGGGCCAGTCCGAGCGCGATCGCGGTGCCGAGCACGGTCGCGATGATCGTGGCGACGAACGCGATCGACAGCGAGTTGCCGAGCGCGTCGCAGATGTTCGGCGCCCCGCACGGGTTCTGCCAGTTGGAGAACGTGAAGCCCTGCCACGTCAGGTTGGTGCGGCCGGCGTCGTTGAAGGAGAAGACGAAGATGTAGGCGATCGGGACCAGAAGGTACACGAACGCCAGCCCGCCGAGGACGGGGACCAGCCAGCGGCCCATGTGCTGCTTGAGGCGCATCTAGAACAGCTCCTTCGTCCCGAACTTGCGGATGTAGGCCATGACCAGGATCAGGATAATGACCATCAGCACCGCGGAGAGCGCCGCAGCCGTCGGGTAGTCGACGATCTTGAAGAAGCGCGAGTCGATGACCTGGCCGATCATGGCGGTGTCCCGGTTGTTGCCGAGGATCGTGGCATTGATGTAGTCGCCGGAGGCGGGGATGAATGTCAGCAGCGTCCCGGCGAAGACTCCCGGCATCGACAGCGGCAGCGTGACCTTGCGGAACGCGGTCATGGGCGAGGCGTAGAGGTCACCGGCCGCCTCCAGCAGGCGCGTGTCGAGACGTTCGAGACTCGCGTAGATCGGCAGCGCCATGAAGGGCAGGAAGTTGTAGGTCAAGCCGGCGACGACGGCGAACGCCGTCGCGGTCAGCCGCCCGTCCTCCGGCAGGATCGCCACGAACCGCAGGACCTCGACGACGAAGCCCTCGTCGGAAAGGATCTGCTTCCACGCCTGCGTGCGCAGCACGAAGCTGGAGAAGAACGGGGCGATGAGGATGACCAGCAGGATCGAGGCGAGCAGCTTCTGCTGGCGCAGCCGCACTGCAACCAGGTACGCCATCGTGTAGCCGATGAACAGCGCTAGGACGGTCGCGATGGCCGCGAAGAGGAACGACCGCAGCAGCGGCACCCAGTACTCGCTGAGGGCCACGACGTAGTTGGAGACCTCGAACGCGGGCACGAACACGCCGGTTTCAGCTCCGGGTGGCCGCGCGTACAGCGACATCGCCAACAGCACGAACACCGGGGCCGCGAAGAAGAGCAGCAGGAACACGAACCCGGGGACGATGAGTCCGACGCCGACGCGCCCGCGGGCCTTCTCCGCCTGCTGCTCGGCCGCGGACAGGTCCTCGGCCGGCTCGGGGCGCCGGGTGGCGGCCGCGCTCATGATTCTCGCTCCGCGGCGCCGGCGGCGACGTCGTCGTCCCCGGCCAGACCGAACGTGAAATCCGGATCCCAGCACATGACCGCCGAATCGCCGGCTTCGCCGGTGACCTGGCCCATGTTCTGCGTGAACGTGCCCACGATGCCCACTCCGGGCACATCGATGAGGTACTCGGTCGACACGCCCGTGAAGGAGGCGTCGACGATCGTGCCGTCGAGCCGGTTGTGCCCCTCAGGCACGGACTCCTCACCCGCGGTGAAGATGCGCATCTTCTCCGGGCGCACACCGAGCACGACCTCACCCGAATCGGCGACGGCGCGGTCGGCGCGTAGGCGCTGCACGCCCCCGGCAGCCTCGACGAGCAGGTACTCGCCATCGCGGCCGACGACCTTCCCGCGCATGAGGTTCGACTTGCCGAGGAAGTTGGCGACGAACGCCGTCTTCGGCAGCTCGTAGAGCTCGCGCGGGGCGCCCATCTGCTCGATCCGGCCCTTGTTCATGACGGCCACGACGTCGGCCATGGTCATGGCCTCCTCCTGATCGTGGGTGACGTGCACGAACGTGAGCCCCAGCTCGGTCTGAATCTGCTTGAGCTCGACCTGCATCTGCCGGCGCAACTTCATGTCGAGGGCGCCGAGCGGCTCATCGAGCAGCAGGACCTGCGGGCGATTCACCACGGCGCGGGCCAGCGCAACGCGCTGCTGCTGACCGCCCGAGAGCTGGGCGGGCTTCCGGTTGGCCAGGTGCGCGAGCTCGACGAGCTCGAGGGCCTCCTTGGCGCGGGCGACGGCGTCGGCCACCTTGCGCTGCTTGAGCCCGAACGCCACGTTGTCCAGCACGGTCATGTGCGGGAACAGCGCGTAGGACTGGAAGACCGTGTTGACCGGCCGCCGGTGCGAGGGCAGATCGGTGACGTCCTCGGTCCCGATGCGCAGCGTGCCCTCGGAGGGCTGCTCGAGCCCGGCGACGATGCGCAGGGTCGTGGACTTGCCGCAGCCGGAGGGGCCGAGGAGGGCGAAGAAGGAGCCGGAGGGGATCGTCAGCGACAGGTCGTCGACGGCGGTGAACGTCGCGAACCGCTTGCTCACGTTCTCGATGATCAGATCGGCTCCGCCGGTCGCCCCGGGGACGACGCCGGCGCGGCCGCCCCGCTCGTCGGCCGCTTCCGGCCTGGTTGCTTCGGTGCTCATGTGGCCGCCTCCCGCGTCTTGGGTGTTCTGCTGGTTCAACGATTCCGGCGTCGTGATCACGCTCAGACTCCGATCGCCCCGGAGAAGATCGAGGAGAACTCGTTCTCCTCACCCGAGTCGAGGGTGCGGAAGATGCTGACGTTGGACAGGAACTCGTCGGTCGGGAAGATCAGCGGGTTGTCGACAAGCGACGGATCGATGCCCTCCATGGCCTCGCGCGCGCCTTCGACGGGGCAGATGTAGTTCACGTACGCGGCGACGGTCGCGGCGACCTCGGGGTCGTAGTAGTAGTTCATGAGCTGCTCCGCGTTGGACTTGTGCGTGGCCCCGATCGGAACCAGCATGTTGTCGCTCCAGAGCGTTCCGCCGGCCTCCGGGATGGCGAACTCCCACTTGTCGCCCTCCTCGAAGTTGAGCTGGGTGATGTCGCCGGACCAGCCGATGACGGCCAGCGCGTCCTCAGAGACCAGGTCCTCCTTGTAGGAGTTGCCCTTGACCTGCCGGATCTGCCCGTTGGCGATCTGCTCGGCCAGCACGTCCGCGGCATTGCCGAACTCGTCGGCGCCCCAGTCGCCCGAGATGTCGACGCCCTGCTCGAGCATGAGCAGGCCCATGGTGTCGCGCATCTCGTCGAGGACCGCCACGCGGCCCTTGAGCTCGGGCTTCCACAGGTCGGAGACCGAGGCCAGCCCGCCGGGGACCTTCTCCTTGTTCCAGGCGATGCCGGCGAAGCCGGACTGCCAGGTCAGGGAGTGCGTCCGGCCCGGATCGAAGTCGACGTCCTTCAGGTTGGCCAGCAGGTTCTCGGCATTGGGGATGTTGGCCCGATCGAGTTCCTGCGTGTAGCCCTGCCGGATGAGGCGCGAGGCCATGTAGTCGGTCAGGGTCACGATGTCCTGTCCGATGTCCTGGCCGCGGGAGAGCTGCGCCTGGACCTTGCCGTAGTAGGAGTCGTTGCCGTCGACGTCTTCGGAGTAGTTGACCTTGATCCCGGAATCGTCCATGAACGCCTCGAGGCTCGGGTACTTCTTCGTCGCGTCGTCGTAGTCGAGGTAGAGCGTCCAGTTGGCCCAGTTGACCACGGCCTCGTCGGCGGAGACGTCTTCGGCCGGAGTCAGCGCGGCGGCGGAACCACTAGAGCCGGCACCCGTGCCGGAGGTGCCGCAGGCGGCCAGGAGTCCGGCGAGGCCGAGGCCGCCCGCTCCTCCCAGGAGACGACGGCGGCTCACCTGCGCGGAGATGAGGCTCTGCAGTCGCGGGTCGGCTGGCTTGCGGCGGCGATTGGCGTTCGGTGCCATGATGCGGCTCCTCTGTAATACGTAGTTGCGGTGCAATGTGACGTGACACACATCATGCCAGCACCCCGCTCTGAGGACAAGGGTTTCGCTCGTAAACTTTGTATTTCACGACTGATTCAGTCGTGTATCTGGGATTAACTATCGTTTTCCCTTCCCAAACGGCCTCGTCAGTGCTTATGGTCGGTACATGAACCTCGACGGCCGGCAGGCCCGCCCGGTGCGACCACCGCGGCGTCCGCGCCCGCCGTCGAACTGACGAGAAGGTGATAAAGACGTGAATCGCGACGCCACGCAGTCCCACGCCGAGCTCCTGGTCCAGGACGGGATCTCCCGCGCCATCATCGAGGAGCTCCAGCGCAACGGCCGGCAGTCCTACGCCGCCGTAGCCAAAGAGGTCGGGCTGAGCGAGGCCGCGGTACGACAGCGAATCCAGAAACTCATCGAAGCGCAGGTCATGAAGATCGTCGCCGTCACGGACCCGATGCAGCTGGGCTTCACGCGGCAGGCCATGGTCCTCATCCGGAGCCACGGCGATCTCACGGCCACCGCGGACCGCGTCGCAGAACTGCCCAACGTGGACTACTGCGTCGTCACCGCCGGCCGTACCGACATCCTCGCCGAGGTCGTCTGCACGGACGACGAGGACCTGCTCGAAACCATCAACACCATCCGACAGATCGAGGGCGTCGCGTCATCGGAGACGCTGACGTACCTCTCCCTCCGCAAACAGGAATACGACTGGGGTACCAAATGACCATCGCAGACACTGCCACCAACACCACTCCACGCGGGACCAACCGCCAGCAGGCCGCTCGCGACCATCTCTGGATGCACTTCGCCAAGCACTCCCCGCTCATCGAAGGCGGGTCCGTGCCGACGATCGTGCGCGGCGAGGGCCACCATGTCTTCGACGACAGCGGCCGACGCTACATCGACGGACTGGCCGGGCTGTTCGTCGCCCAGGTCGGCCACGGCCGCGAGGAGCTCGCCGAGGCCGCGCGCAAGCAGGCGGAGAAGCTGGCCTTCTTCCCGCTGTGGTCCTACGCGCACGAGCCCGCGATCGATCTCGCCGAACGCCTGGCGAACTACGCGCCCGGGGACCTGAACCGCGTCTTCTTCACGACTGGCGGCGGCGAGGCCGTCGAGTCGGCCTTCAAGCTGGCCAAGCAGTACCACAAGCTCACCGGCAACCCCGGCAAGTACAAGGTCATCTCCCGCGCACTCGCCTACCACGGCACCCCGCAGGGCGCCCTGGCCATCACCTCGCTCCCGGGCATGAAGACGCCGTTCGAGCCGCTCGTCCCCGGCACGTTCCGCGTCCCGAACACCAACCACTACCGCGGCCCCGAGCAGTTCGCCGACGACGAGGAGGCGTTCGGCCTCTGGGCGGCCGAGCGCGTGCGCGAGGCGATCGAGTTCGAGGGCCCCGAGTCCGTGGCAGCCGTGTTCATGGAGCCGGTCCAGAACGCCGGCGGCTGCTTCACGCCCCCGCCCGGCTACTTCCAGCGTGTGCGCGAGATCTGCGACGAGCACAACGTGCTCATGGTCTCCGACGAGGTCATCTGCGCCTTCGGCCGCATCGGCTCGATGTTCGCGTGCGAGGACTTCGGCTACACGCCGGACATCATCACGTGTGCCAAGGGCATGACGAGCGGCTACTCGCCGATCGGCGCGATGATCGCTTCCGACCGCCTCTTCGAGCCGTTCTCCAAGGGCGACACGACGTTCCTGCACGGCTACACGTTCGGCGGGCACCCGGTCTCGGCCGCCGTCGCGATGGCCAACCTGGACATCATGGAGCGCGAGGGCCTGAACCAGCGCGTTAAGGACAACGGCCCCGCCTTCAAGGCCACGCTCTCGAAGCTCAACGACCTGCCGATCGTCGGCGACGTGCGCGGCACCGGCTACTTCTACGGCATCGAGCTGGTCAAGGACAAGAAGACCAAGGAGACCTTTAACGAGGCCGAGTCGGAGCACCTGCTCGCCGGGTTCCTCTCCCACGCGCTCTTCGACGCCGGACTGTACTGCCGCGCCGACGACCGCGGCGACCCCGTCATCCAGCTCGCGCCGCCGCTGACGATCGGCCAGCCGCAGTTCGACGAGATCGAGCAGATCCTGCGCGGCGTGCTCACCGAAGCCTGGGCACGGTTGTAGGCCTGCCGTGACCGTGACTTCGGAACACGACGACGTCGCCCGCGCCTCGCGCGCGCCCCGCACCGGGGTGCGCGCGAGGCTGGGCGGCTGGCTGCGCGGGCCGCACGTGACCGCGTTCGACGCCGCCGAGCGGGACGTGCCGGCCGCGGTGGCCGAGCGCAATCTGGCCGGCGCGCGCGAGGACGTCTACTGGTGGGACACGGCCGAGGCGCCCGACGCGCTGCCGGGCTTCGGTAAGCCCGGTGCCATGGCGTCCCCGGCGGCGAACACGGCGGACCTCGCCGTCGTCGGCGGCGGTTACACGGGCCTCTGGGCCGCGCTCATGGCCAAGGAGCGCGACCCGGAGAAGGACGTGCTGCTGCTGGAGGGGCACCGCTGCGGCTGGGCGGCCTCCGGACGCAACGGCGGGTTCCTCGAACCATCGCTGACGCATGGCGAGTCCAACGGCGAACAGCACGCGCCGGCGGAGAACGCCCGGCTCGCCGAGCTCGGCGCGATCAACGCACGCGAGATCGCCGAGACGATCGAGCGCTACGGGATCGACGCCGACTACCAGCCCACGGGCGAGCTGATCCTCGCCTCCGAACCGCATCAGGTCGACGAACTGGCGGCCGAGGCCGCCGCGACCGGGGGCGAGCTGCTCACGGGCGGAGCCCTGCGCTCCCGGCTCGACACGCCGCTCTACCGGGCGGGGCTCTTCGACCCGGACGGGTCGGCGATCGTGCACCCGACCCGGCTGGCCTGGGGGCTGCGGCGCGCCGCGCTCGAGGCGGGCGTGCGGATCGTCGAGCACACGCCGGTGCGCGCGCTCGAGGCCTCGACGGGGCGGGGGAACCAGCCGGTGCGGCTGCGCACGGACGGGGGCGACGTCGTCGCACGCCAGGTGGTGCTGGCCACCAACGTCTTCCCCGCGCTGATCAAGCGGCTGCGCTGGTACACGGTCCCGGTCTACGACCACGCGATCGTGACCGAGCCGCTGACTCCGGAGCAGGAAGCGTCGATCGGGTGGGCGGGGCGCGAAGGACTGGCGGACATGAACAGCCGGTTCCACTACATCCGCCCGATCGACACCCCGGAGGGCCTGCGCATCCTGGTCGGCGGGTACGACGCGCTCTACCACTTCGGCCGGAACATGAGCGAGCGGTACGAGCACTCACCGGAGACCGCGCGGCGGCTGGCTCAGCACTTCGCGGCGATCTTCCCGCAGCTTTCCGACGTGCGGTTCTCGCACAGCTGGGGCGGGGCGATCGACACGTGCAGCCGGTTCTTCAGCTTCTTCGACCTGTCCCACGGGGGCCGGGTCGCGTCGGCGGCCGGGTTCACGGGCCTCGGCGTGGCGGCGACGCGCTTCGCGGCGAACGTCATGCTGGATCAGCTCTCGGGCGAGCGCACCGAGCTCACGGAGCTGGAGATCGTGAAGAAGAAACCGCTGCCGTTCCCGCCGGAACCGCTGGCCTGGCTGGGCGTGAAGGCCACCACGGCCGCCATGATCCGCTCCGATCGGAACAAGGGCCGGCGCGGGCTCTGGCTGCGCACGATGGACAAGGTCGGGATGGGTTTCGACTCCTGAGACGCGGCGTGCGGCGGCCCCACCGGAGTCTTCCGGCGGGGCCGTCGCACGCAGTTAATCCGCGGTTCAGCCCGCCGCTTCCTCGCCCCGCTAGCGTGGCCTGAGACGCCGGGTTGAGCGCTCCCGAAGATCTGCGACCGTGTCGTTTCGGCCGGCGTCGTCCCGTATGGGATGCTTTTCCTCTGCCACGACGAGGTGGCGTTCTCCTTCCGGGCCGTTGTGCGCCCGCCGGGCGGGCGCGTCGAGCTTCGCCGGGCGTGATTCCACACCAGGTCCGGCCCCGGCCGCGCCGCAACCGCAGGAAGGATTGAGAGATGACCGAAGTGGTCCTCGAGACGATGATCGGCGAGTCCGATGCCCAGAGACTGGTGCGCACGAAGGCCCCGTCCTTCCGGCTGGTGCGCTCGGAGCTGACGTACCGCCCCTACAGCGGTTTCGTGCACCGCCTCGACCTTCCGCGGGGCCGCTCCCGCCGGGTCCACACGCTTGTCGACCGCTTCAACGGCAAGGCCTCCGTGACCGGCCCGTGGCAGACCGCCGCAGCCCTGGATCCTCGCGGCCGCAGGCTCGATGAGCCCCAGTGGGGCTCGCTCTCCTTCGCGGAGGCCCGCCGACGGGCACTGAAGGCCCTCGCCGCTGCAGCCCCGCCCCGGCAGGCACCCGCCGCTTCCTCGCGACCGGTCGACGAGCGCCTCGGGCACCCCACGGTATGGAAGCCGGGCTGGGTGCTCGACGGCGTCGTCGGCGGCCGCGACGTGCGGATCTTCGTGGACGCCGTCGACGGCCATTCGGTGGTCGACGACGCCTGAGGCGCACGCGCCCGGCGGCGACGCAGAAAAGCCTGAGCTACTGACGTGAGCCGGAGGATGATCTCTAGGCTCAGGTCTGCAACTCAGGCTTTTCCGTCGGAACGGATTAGTCGGCGATGTAGAGCAGGCGCTTGTTGACGAACTCGTCCATGCCCAGCGGTCCGAGCTCGCGGCCGAAGCCGGAGCGCTTGACGCCGCCGAACGGCATCTCGAAGGACTCCGCACCCGGGGCGTTGACGTTGGTCATGCCGACCTCGAGCTGCTCGGCAATCTTCCGGGCGCGCTCGGTATCAGCGGAGAAGACGCTGCCGCCGAGGCCGAACTCGGTGTCGTTGGCGAGCTTGAGCGCCTCGGCGTCGTCGGCGACCTTGTAGACCGCGGCGACGGGACCGAACAGCTCCTCGCTATAGGCGCGCATCTCCGGGGTGATCCCCGTGAGCACAGCCGGCGAGTAGTAGGAGGCCGGGCCGTCGTGCAGCTCGCCGCCGACGTGCAGCGTGGCGCCCTTGGAGACGGCGTCCTGGACCTGCTCGTGCAGCTTCTCGGCGGCGGCACGGGAGGACAGCGGGGCGAACGTGCCCTCGGCCTCGTCGGCCGGGTCGCCCGGGGTCAGGCCCTTGGCCTTGGCCACGAGGCCGGCGACGAAGTCGTCGAAGATGCCCTCGGCGACGATCATGCGCTTGTTCGAATTGCAGGCCTGGCCCGTGTTCTCGATGCGCGTGGCCCACGCGGTGTCGACGATCTCGGAGACGTTGTTGCTGTCGAGCACCACGAACGGGTCGGACCCGCCGAGCTCCATGACGGACTTCTTCAGGTGCTTGCCGGCCAGCGAGGCGACGGCGGAACCGGCGCGCTCGGAGCCGGTGACCGAGACGCCCTGGATGCGCGGGTCGGCGATGATGTCGGCGATCTGCTCGTGCGTCGCGAACAGGTTCTGGTAGACGCCGGCCGGGACGCCGGCGTCGTCGAGCAGCTTCTGCATGGCCAGGGCGGAGCCCGGGACCGTCTCGGCGTGCTTGAGCAGGATGGTGTTGCCGAGCACCAGGTTCGGCGCCGCGAAGCGGGCGATCTGGTAGTACGGGTAGTTCCACGGCATGATGCCCAGCAGGGGGCCGACCGCGCGGCGCTGGATGATCGCCTTGCCGCCGATGAAGGACTCGATCTCCTGATCGGCCGTGAACTTCTCGCCGTTGTCCGCGAAGTACTTGAAGATGTCGCCGCAGAACTCGGCCTCGCCGATGCTCTCGGAGAGCGGCTTGCCCATCTCGCGGGTCGCGATGCGGCCGAGTTCTTCCTTGCGCTCGTAGAAGAGTTCGGCGATCTTGTGCGCGATCGCGACGCGCTCCGCCATGGGGCGCGCGGCCCACTCGACGTAGGCGGCCTGGGTGGTCTCGAGAGCGGCGGCGACGTCGGCGTCGGTCGCGGTCTCGAAGGTTTCCTCGACCTGGCCGGTGGCCGGGTTCAGGATCTTGTACTGCAAGGCGGTGGAGTCCGTCATGAGAGTTCCTTTCTCGCTGCTGGGGGCCGGCCCGGGCGGGTACTGCGCCGCCCCCTTGCCATCCGGGGTGGCCGGGCCACTAAAATGAAGCCTATTCATTTACTGATACGAATGTACCGTGTCCACCGGCCGCTTGTGAACCCGTTCACGCCATCGTAGGGAGTTTTAATGACGCCGTCGAAGGATTCGCCGCGACCCGCCGGGGCGGGGCGGGCGCCCGGCGTCGAGCCTGCGCGCCGGGCCGGGCGCCCGACGACGGCGGTGCTCACCCCGGCGGGCATCACCGCCGCTGCGATCCGGCTGATCGAGGTGCAGGGCGCCGAGTTCAGCATGACGGCGCTCGGGCGCGCGCTCGGCGTCGCCCCGTCGGCCCTCTACAACCACGTGGCCGGGCGTGACGGGCTGCTCACACTCGTCCAGGACGAGCTCATGGGCCACGTGGACGTCTCCGGGTTCGGCACGAGCCACGTCGTCGTGGCACTGCGCCGCTGGGCGGAGAGCTACCGGCAGGTCTTCGCCCGGCACGAGGCGATGGTGCCGATCATCGCGGTCCTGCCGGTCACCGGCTCCCCGCGCACGGTGGACATGTACGAGCTCGTCGCCGAGCATCTCATCGCCGCGGGATTCCCGGCGGCCGACGTCATGCCCACGATCGTCGCGTTCGAATCCCTCGTCTTCGGCTCGGCGATGGATACCAACGCCCCCGAGACGATCTTCGACACCTCCGGGCATCCCCGGCCCACTCCGTCCTTCGACGAGGCGCGCCGGGCCCAGGCCGCCACGGGCACGCCTTCTGCGGACGCGAGCTTCGACTGGGGGCTGGAACGGCTCCTCGCCGGCGTCGAGGCAGGCCTGCCGAGCGAGGCCTGATCCCGCCAGCTCCGGGCGATCCCCCAGGCCGGCCTCAGGGTCAGCCCCTCCCCCGGGATGAGCCGCGCGTCACCGGCACGACCGGCGGGCTGACAACCGGAGCCCGGCATTCGAGCCCACCGGAGGACGCGCACACCCGGTGCGCTTCCATAGCGTTGAGGCATGATGAAAAACCAGTCCTCGACCCAGACCACCACCGCTTCCGACATCAGCGCCCGCGCCGCCCACCCCGCCGGCACGGGCCGGCGTCGTCCGCGCCGAGTGCTGCCGCTGCTCGCGCTGGCGGCCGTCCTGCCGCTCGCGCTTTCGGCGTGCGGATCGTTCGATCTGAACGACAAGTACGACGACGCCGCCTCCAAGACAGCCCCCACGAGCGAGGAGGGCAAGTCCGACGGGCTGCTCGCCGGCTGGGTCCCGGACGGCGGCACCGACGTGAAGGTCGAACAGCGCTCCACCGGCCACGAACGGCTCATGACCATGGCGTACGACGGCGACCTGCCCAACACGTGCGCCGCGATCGCGACCGCGGGTGAGCCGACCGACGCCGAGCTCGAGGCCAGCTACGGCACCGACAACCGCGTGAAGGACATTGACCTCGCGGACCTGGACACGAAGCCGACGCTGACCGCCGACTGGTGGCCCGCCGGTCAGGAAGCCAAGACGACCCACTTGTGCGGACGCTGGTGGGTGTCGCAGGAGGACGGCAACCTCTACGCGTTCGCGCCGGACGCCCGCCAGATCAGCGACAAGGTCAGGAGCGAGCAGGCGGCCGCCGAGTAGCCCGAGCCGGCGTCGGTCCGGGTCAGCCGTCCTGGACGGTGAACTCGATCCGGTGCCAGCCGCTGGCACCGTCCGGCACGGGGTCGGCGCGTTCGCTCGTCTGCAGCTCCCCGTCGCCGTCGGTCGCGCGCACCGTGACGCTGTGCCGCCCCGGTGTCGCGCCGTCCCACGCGAAGGACCACTGCCGCCACGAGTCGGCGCCGCCGTCGGCGGCCAGCGTCGCGGCCTGCCACTCGCCGTCGTCGATCTGGACCTCCACCGCGGAGATCCCCCGCTGCTGGGCCCACGCCGTCCCGCCGATCATGACCTCCCCGGCCGGAACCGAGGCGAAGGAACGCGGGACGTCTACGCGCGAGGCCAGCTTGATGGGCCCCTCCGCCGACCACCCGCGATCCGTCCAGTAGGCCGAATCGTCGGCGAAGCGGGTGACCTTGAGGTCTTCGAGCCACTTGGTCGCGGAGACGTAGCCGTAGAGCCCGGGCACCACCATCCGCACGGGGAAGCCGTGCTGGGCCGGGAGCGGCTCGCCGTTCATGCCCACGGCGAGCAGGGAGTTCCTCTCATCCGTCAGCGCCTCGATCGGGGTCCCTGCGGTGAAGCCATCCACGCTGCGGGAGAGCACCATGTCGGCGGACGGGTCGACGCCGGCCCGCTCGAGCAGCCGTCTCACCGGCACGCCGAGCCACCGCGCGTTGCCGGCGAGGTCGCCGCCGACGGGGTTCGAGACACAGGTGAGCGTGACGTCTGCTTCGACAAGGTCCTCGGCGAGAAGTTCGTCGAAGCCGATCTCGATCTCCTGCTCCACGAGCCCATGGATCCGCAGGCGCCACGTGGACGGGTCGATCCGCGGCACGGACAGGGCCGTGTCGATGCGGTAGAAGTCGTCGTTCGGGGAGACGAACGGCGGCATGCCGGGCACCGGACTGGAGACCCCGTCCGGCAGCGCCGGGGCCGCGACCGCCGGCGCGGGCAACCGGATCGCGTCGCGAACCGCGGCGATGCCGCTGCGGGCGCTCGAGGCGGCGCGCCCGGCGACGAGAAGTGCCACACCCACGACGGCGGCGCCGGCGGTGCCGAGCAGGAAGCGGCGACGGCCGGTCGCGTCGTCGGCGGCTGCCTCGACGCTCCCGCCAGCTGCCCGCTGCGCGAGGCGCGCGAGGGCCCAGAGGACGACCGCACCGGCGACGGTGCCGACCAAGGTCGGGACGACGTCGATCAGCGTGGTGCCGGAGCGGGAGACGACCACCAGGGAGGACCCGATGCCGAGGATCACGACGGCGCCGAGCGCCGCCGAGCGGTGCTTGCGCGCGAGCAGACCGATCCCGGCGGCCAGGATCAGCACCACCAGGAACATCGTCGCGAAGAGCGCGATCTTGTCGTAGATGCCGAACAGCGCGATCGCGGCGTCCTTGACCCACGGCGGGATGATGTCGATGAAGGCCCCGCCGATGGAGACGAGCGGCGCCGACGCCGCGGCGAAGAAGACGGAGAGTGCCTCGGCCGTACCGAGGAGGACGAGGGCGGCGGCGATGCCCGAGAGCATGTAACGCCATCCGGAGCGAAATACGTGTGCCATGTCGATGACCCCTTGCGATGTCAGTGGGTCGGCACCGGTGCGGACTAGAGTTCGCTGAGCACGATCGGATCGGTGGTCGGTTGCTCTGACCCGGTCGCTGGCTCGACAGTGATGCCGATGTGGGTGATGCCCTCCATGGGGCCCTCGAGGATCTTGCTTTCAGCGCCGGATGCTTCCGCTTCGGATAGCATGCCGGCGGGTGCTGCCCCGTCGTCCGAGATCAGCCACAGCTCGTAGGCGCGGCCTTCAGGGAGTTCTGGCAGGTTGGATGACGCAAGGACCATGACGCCCTCTTCAGCGGAGTAGCTCAGATGAATCATGCCGCCGCTCGAGGACGGGGCGTTGGTCATCTTGGCGTCGGAGGCGGTCATGATCTGGCCGACCATCTCCTGGTAGCGGGCCGTGTCCGCCAGCAGCTGCTTCGTCTCGTCCAGCTCGTTCTGCTGGACCATGACGACTCCGGTCAGGACCCCGCTCGAGAGCAGGAGTACCGTGGCCGCCGCGGCGAGAATCCGCGTGGACTGCTGCTTGCGACGGAAAGCGTCGAGTGAGACCACGTCGTCCCCGGGCGATTCCTGCTCGGGCGCGATCTCCCGCTGTTCCAGGGGCGCTGGCGAGGCGGCGGGAGCGGCGTGTTCTGCCGCCGCCGGTTCGTCCACGCCGTCGTCCTGCTTCGGCATCGGCGGCAGCTGCCGCGTCTGCTTGATCGCGGACATGATGTCTTTCTTGAGACGCGGCGGCGGGGTCTCGGAACCAGCGGCAGCCGCGAGATGCGTGGCGGTCTCGGCGAGACTCCGCGCTTCTTCGGCGGCCTCAGGGTTCTCGTCGAGGTAGGCCTCAACCTCTGCCCGCTCGGCGTCCTCGAGGGCGTTGAGGGCCCAGGCGCCCGTCGATGAATGCTTGTGATCGCTCATTACGCCACCCCCAACCTGTCTCTCAGTATGATCATTCCGTCGCGTATGCGAGTTTTTACGGTTCCCAGCGGTACCTGAAGCAGGGTCGCCACCTCCCGGTGCGTGTAACCCCCGTAATAGGCCAGCCGGATCGCGTCCCGCTGCATTTCAGTCAGCGTCTCCAGCGCTTTGAGCACGCGGTCGACGTCGGCCCTCAACACGGCGACATCTGCGACATCGTCCGTGGTCTCCTGGAATTCCTTGATGCCCTGGGCGAGGTCCCGCTTGTTGCTCGAGACCGTCGCGCGGACCTTGTCGACGGCCCGGCGATGGGCCACCGTGCAGATCCAGGATCTCGCGGAGCCCCGGTCGGCGTCGTAGCGCGTCGCGTGCTGCCAAACCTCGACGAAGACTTCCTGGAGGACTTCTTCGCTGAGATCCGGGTCGCGGACGACCCGTTTGATGAGACCGAAGACCAGAGCGGCGGAGTCGTCGTAGAGCGCTTCGAAGGCGTCTTCGTCGCCGAGCGAAACGCGGGCGAGAAGATCGTTCAACGTCGCGGGCTCGGAGTCGTTCCGCGCAGTACCGGGCAGTTTCATTACCCCCATAGTTTCATATGAGGCGTTCATGACCGCTCCGACCCCTCTCCACTTCTGTCCGTGTCGCCCACGTCACGTACTGACTGGGCGGAGACCACGGGTCCCGGAGCATGCACCCCGGGACCCGTGCCGCTCGCGAGTTCCTACATGTCGTCCGAGGCCGGCATCAGGACTTCGTCGACCAGGTAGACGGTCGCGTTGGCGGTCTGGACTCCGCCGCAGATGACGTTGGCGCCGTTGACGGTGAGTTCGTCACCCTCTCCGGCGACCTCGACGGTGCCGCCCTGAACCGTGGTCTGCTCGCCGACGATGTCGTCCGGAGCGATCTGCCCGGGGACCACGTGGTAGGTCAGGATCGTGGTGAGGGTGTCGGCGTCGCTGACAACACCGTTCAGGTCGTCCTCGGGGATGGCCGCGAAGGCGTCATCGACCGGGGCGAACACGGTGAACTCGTCGCTGTTGAGCGTGTCAACCAGGTTGACATCCTCGTTCAGCTCGCCGGAGACGGCCGCGGTCAGGGTCGTCAGCAGCGGGTTGTTCGAGGCCGCGACGGCCACCGGGTCCTGAGCCATGCCGGCAACCGAGCCGTCACCCTCGGGAACCTGCTCGGCGTAGGCCGCACAGCCGGGGCCGACCAGGTTGGCCGCCGGATCCATCTCCTCGGCCTCCTCCGTGGCGGGAGCCGAAGAGCTCATGTCCTCCGCCATCGGGCTGGAGGACGACATGTCGTCCGGAGTGTCGCCCGAGGAACAGGCGGCGAGGGCGAAAGCAGCGGTGGCGAGGACGCCGAAGACGGGAAGGAAGCGATTGTTCTTCATGACATTTCTCCTTGGTTGTGTGCCAAACAATGGCGTGTGCGAATTTCTCGACGGGTACCGACCGTGCTGTGGCCGGTACCCGAGCTTGGGACCTCAGGCCGTAGCGGCGTGGAGGTTCTTCCGGCGCCCGAGGATCAGTCCTAGGGCGACCATGCCGATGCCGAGTCCGAAGTGCAGGACGTTGTCGGCACCATTGACCGGAACGAAGTTTGCGGGGCTGCCGTGCGGCACCAGGACGCCGTAGACGCCGAGGACCAGGTAGACGACGCCGCCCCAGACGAGGTAGCGAATGGCCCCCGCGTTTCCGCGCCCTGCGGCGATGCCGAGAACACCGAAGAGCAGGTGCACCACGTTGTGGAGCACGGAGACCTGGAAGAGGCCCAGAAGCATGGCCTCGGAGTGGTGGGAGGCGA
Organism: Zhihengliuella halotolerans; assembly: GCF_004217565.1. Taxonomy (NCBI): domain Bacteria; kingdom Bacillati; phylum Actinomycetota; class Actinomycetes; order Micrococcales; family Micrococcaceae; genus Zhihengliuella; species Zhihengliuella halotolerans. The sequence goes on from NZ_SHLA01000001.1 coordinate 2,448,976, forward strand.
ACGTGAGGTCGCCGATGTTGCTCGTGATGCCGGGAACGAATCCCAGAACGCCCACCAGCAGGAAGACCACGCCGACCGTGCGAGCTGCGAGTGCAACTGCGGACCGTCGCGTCACCTGAGCTGCGGAACTGTTCATCGTGTGCTCCTTTGTCGATGTGTTGTCACCGCCGTTGCGCGGTCACATGAACAATTCGGAGCGGACGGGGAATCGGATTGGAGAATTCGCAAAGTTTTTTTGCGGTGTCCACATCCGCGACGTCAGCGCGCCCCGGGACGTGACCCTGACCCCGAACTTGACCTTGACCCCCAGGGCAAGGTTTAGCGTTGGCAGCAGGAGGTGGACATGCTGATCGGAGAACTGGCGCGTCGGGCGCAGGTGACGGTGAAAGCCGTCCGTTATTACGAGAGCATCGGTCTGTTGGAACCGGCTCGCATGGTCAACGGGTACCGCTCGTTCGACCAGGACCATCTACGTGCGGTCACCGAGATCCGCGAGCTCTCCGCTCTCGGGATCCCACCGCAGAAAGCCGGACCGTTCCTCGAGTGCTTGGACCTCGGGCACGAGCGCGGCGATGAATGTGTGAGTTCACTGGCGGTGTACCGCGACACGATCGCTGACCTCAACCAGATGATCGGCGCCCTGGCGCGGCGTCGTGACGCGTTGCAGCAACGCCTCGACCGCAGTGCAGGGCTGGGCTTTCGGGACAACGCTCCGGTGACCGACATTCCGACTCTTCCCACTGGTCTCCCGGTTCCCGACGACGACGGCGGCGCGGCCCACCTGCCGGGGATGCTGCTGCCCGATCTGACGCTCCCCACCAGCGACGGCCGCAGCGCGCCGCTAAGCACGCTGGGCGCGGGGCGGTCCGTGATCTATCTGTACCCCCTGACGGGCCGGCCGGGGGTCGACCTGCCGGACGGGTGGGACGCGATCCCTGGAGCTCGCGGCTGCTCCACCGAGGCCTGCGATTTCCGCGACCACTTCGATGAGCTGCGTGCAGCCGGAGTGGACCAGGTCTTCGGCCTGTCCAGCCAGGACGCCGACTACCAGGCCGAGGTCGTGGAGAGGTTGCGGCTGCCATTCGCCATGATCTCCGACGAGGACTTCGCCCTCGCCGATGCGCTCGATCTGCCAACGTTCGCCGCTGCCGGGCACGAGCGCCTGTACGCACGCCTCACGCTGATCGTTCGCGACGGGGTGATCGAGCATGTCTTCTACCCGATCTTCCCGCCGAACGAGCACGCGCGGCAGGTCCTGCGCTGGCTGCGCGAGCACGCCATTCACTAACTCCTGCCCACTCCTCCCACCAGGCACGTCGTCGTGCACGCGCCCCCAGAAAACTGAACAGGAACACTCATGAACAGCCTCTTCACTGGCCTCAGCGCCTTCCCGCTTACCCCGCTGCACCACGACGTCGTCGATGAGGCCGCGTTCGTCCACCTGGTCCAGCACCTCGCCTCAGCCGGAGTGGACTCGATCACCGCGCTTGGATCAACGGGCTCTTACGCCTATCTCACGTCCGAAGAGCGGGCCCGGGTCGCCCGCCTCGCCGTCGAGCACGCCGGAGATACGCCGGTGTTCGTGGGCGTCGGGGCCCTGCGCACCGCACACGTCCTCACGCACGTTGAAAGTGCGGAGGCGGCGGGCGCCGCAGGCGTCCTGCTGGCGCCCATGAGCTATCAGCCGCTCACGGACGACGACGTGTTCGAGTTGTTCCGCACCGTCACCGAGCGCACCGACCTGCCCGTCATCGTCTACGACAATCCCGGTACCACGCACTTCACGTTCACCACCGAGCTCTACACCCGGATCGCGCAACTCGCCGGTGTGGCGTCGATCAAGATCCCCGCCTGCCCCGCCGACCCCGGGCAGGCACGCGAACATGTCGCCGCCATCCGGTCCGCGCTACCGAACCACGTCACGATCGGCATCTCCGGGGACGCGTCCGCTGCTGCGGGGCTGAACGCCGGCTGCGACGCCTGGTATTCGGTCATCGGCGGAACCCTCCCGCATCCAGCCGTGGCGATCGCCCGCGCCGCGCGTGAAGGCCGGGCGGACGAGGCGAGGACCACATCGGAGCGCCTCGCGCCGTTGTGGGGTTTGTTCGCTGAACTCGGCGGTTCCCTCCGCGTCGTCGCCGCGATCGCCGAACACCTCGGTCTCGCATCCGCGCAGTGCCTGCCGTTGCCGATTCAGGGCCTCACGAGCACCCAACGTGCACGAGTCATCGACGTGCTCGACGAGCTCGGTCTTGGGTAGCGACGGGACACCGCCCGGTTCCCGCGGGCGGTCGTGGGCGGTGGTGCGCTACGTCTTCGCCGCGACTCTAGTGCGCTCTGCCGACGGTGGCGCGGTGGTGGCGATCGTGCTCCTCTCGCATGCCGCGGGTCAGCCAGGCTGGGTCTCCGGCCTGTTGGGCGCGTCGATCACCGCTCCCCACCTGCTCGGCCCCTTCATCGCGCGCCGCCTCGACACCGCCCACGACGGGCGGAAAGTCATCGCCGTTTCTGCGCTGGCTCACGGCCTCCTCCTCGGTGCGGCAGCGCTTGCACTGCCCGTGACCTGGCCGATAATCCCCGCGGTGTTGCTGGTCCTCTCGGGGCTGTTCGGCCCCATGCTTACGGGAGGCGTCAGCAGCCGGCTCCCGTCGATCGCAGGTCCATCGCAAAGGAGCCAACGCAGGGCACAGAGCTGGGACGTCGCCAGCTACGGCATCAGCGGCACGCTGGGGCCAGCGGCCGTCGCATCCGTCGCTGCGTTGAGCGGGCCGTTGCCGGCGACGCTCATGCTCGCCGGCGCGGCAGTGATCGGCGCCGGCGCGGTCATGGCCCTGCCCCGGCAGCAGGAACACGTCGTCGCCACCGATGTCCCGTCTCCCCTGCGGACCCTCGGGCTGATCGTGCGGTCGGGGCCGCTGCGGCGCACGCTCGGGCTGACCGTCGTGGTCGCATTCTCCGTCGCCATGCTGCCGATCTACGCCGTGTCCATCGCGCCGCACCTCGGCGCGCCGGCACTGGCGGGCACACTGGTCGCCGGCTACGGCGTCGGCAGCCTCGCCGGCTCGGCGCTGCTGATGATCTGGCCCCTGCGCGGCGACGCCGATCGGCTCACCGTGCTCCTCGCCGCCGCCGTCGCATGCGCCCTACTCCTCGTCATCCCCGCCCAGAGCCTTGCGACGGCCATCGCAGTCTTCACCCTGGCGGGGATCGCCAACTCCTTGTTCTTCGCTGCAACCCTGGCCGCCCGCAGCGAGTACGCGCCGGTGCTCTCGCGCGGCCAGGTGTTCATCTGGGTGGGCGCGCTCAAGATCGCTGCGGGTTCTGCCGGCACCGCGGTTGCCGGCACCCTGATCACAGGTTCCGCTTGGTTGCCGCTCACCGCCGCGGCGGGCATGTGCGGCCTAGCGGCCGCAGTCACCGCCTTGGGAAGACGTGGGGACCAGCGCTCGGCCTGACCGCTGCGGAAGCGGCCGGAATGCGCCCGCGACCCGTCGAACCGTTCTCGGAATATCGGGGCGGGCTCCGGAGTTGACGCAGGCGTGAAGAACATCGGCTTCCTGTCCTTCGGTCACTGGACCGACCACCCGCAATCCGGCACGCGCAGCGCCTCGGACGCGCTGCTGCAGGCGATCGATCTCGCGGTCGCCGCTGAGGAGCTCGGCGCGGACGGCGCGTACTTCCGCGTCCACCACTTCGCGCAGCAGTACGCCTCCCCGTTCCCGCTGCTCGCGGCGATCGGTGCGAAGACCAGCCGGATCGAGATCGGCACGGGCGTGATCGACATGCGCTACGAGAACCCGCTCTACATGGCCGAAGACGCCGGCGCCGCGGACCTGATCTCGGGCGGGCGCCTGCAGCTCGGCATCAGCCGCGGCTCACCCGAGCAGGTCATCGACGGCTGGCGCTATTTCGGCTTCGAGCCGGCCGAGGGTCAGTCGGACGCCGACATGGGCCGCGCGCACACCGAGCGCCTGCTGGAGGTACTCACCGGCAAGGGCTTCGCCGAGCCGAATCCGTCGCCGATGTTCCCGAACCCGCCCGGGCTGCTCCGCGTCGAACCGCACTCCCCTGGGCTGCGCGATCGCATCTGGTGGGGCTCCGGCTCCACGGCCACCGCCAAGTGGGCGGCGAAGCTGGGCATGAACCTGCAGTCCTCCACCCTCAAGGACGACGAGAACGGCAAGCCCTTCCACGTGCAGCAGGCTGAGCAGATCGAGGTCTACCGGCAGGCATGGAAGGAGGCCGGCCACGAGCGCACGCCGCGCGTCTCGGTCAGCCGCAGCATCTTCGCACTCACCGACGAGCGCGACTGGCAGTACTTCGGCCGCGACCGGTTCAGCTCGGACCAGGTGGGCAACATCGACGAGAAGACGCGTGCCATCTTCGGCCGCTCCTACGCGGGCACCCCGGACGAGCTCGTCGCCACGCTGGCCGAGGACGAGGCCGTCGCCGCCGCCGACACCCTCCTGCTCACGGTCCCGAACCAGCTGGGCGTCGACTACAACGCCCACGTCATCGAGTCGATCCTCAAGCACGTCGCGCCGGAACTCGGCTGGCGCTGAGGCGCCCGCCGCTCAGGACGGCGAAGAGAGCACGACGTCGTCGCTCGCCGATCCTGCGCGCCATCCCGGGCGCGCAGGGTCGGCCACGACTACTCGGCCGTGCCCGTGACCGAAGCCGCAACGACGGCCCCGGTACCGTCCGCGACGATGCCGTTGAACCGGAGGGCGTCGACGCCTTCGAGGGGTTCGCCAAGTTCCACGGGTTTCACGGTCCCGTCGCATTCGACATCTGCGGATGCGCCGCGGTCTCCTGAAGATCCACTCTGCGTGGTGAAGTCGAAACTGATCGTTCCGTTGCCGAAGCAGACGACGTTCAGGCCCTCGATCGTGGCCCCGGACGGATAGTCCAGCGTCACGCCGTCCTCGTCGCCCGGCGGCGAATCCTCCGGGCTCACGCGCAGCCAACCCGACCCGAGGTACCCGTCGTCGTCCTCTGCTGCCTCGACGAAGTCGCCCGCCTGGCCCGAGGCCGTCTCCCAATCGGGCTCGTCGGGCGAAGCGCAGGACACCAGGCAGACGGCCAGTGCAGCTGCAACGAGGAGTGGGATGCGACGATGCGACATGTGCGTCAGCGTATCAATCCGCTGGCCCGCTCCGATTAGTGGCACTCTTCAGGTCATTACCAATAATTGGTACTCTTGCTCCATGGCGTCAAACACATCCATCAGCCTCGATGAGCACTTCACAGAATTCCTCACGCGCGAAGTCGCCTCGGGGCGCTTCCGGTCCGCGAGCGAGGTTGTTCGCGCCGGCCTCCGGCTCCTCGAAGACCAGGAGACTCAGATGGCCACCCTGCGCGCAGCGCTCGTTGCCGGCGAGCAGAGCGGTGATGCCGAGACCTTCGATTTCGACGCATTCATCGCCTCCAAGAAATCGTGAATCGCTACCGACTCACTCCAGCCGCCCAAAACGATCTCGCCAATATCTGGGACTACAGCGAGGACCATTGGGATGCACGCCAAGCCGAGATCGACATCCAAGATCTCCGGGTAGCGATCGAACGTGTTGCCGAGGATCCCTCACGGGCGCGTCGCGTAGATGACATACGTCAGGGGTACCTTCGCTACTCGGCAGGGAGTCATCTGGTGTTCTTCACCGAGAACGCCGGCGGAATCGACGTCATCCGAATTCTCCACCAACGTGTGGACCCCACCCGACACTTCTAGAGGCCGACCCTGGCGCACTTGGCCTCATCGAAAACACTGCCCCGTAGCCGCCGAAGGCTCTCTACTCTGCGTCGAGCTCTCGTAGAACGTCGCGGACGCGTTCGGCCTCGGCGGGAATCTCCGCCTCGAGCGCCTGCCAGATGATGCTGTAGTCAACAGCGTGATACTCATGCGCCACGAGATTGTGCATGCCTTTCATAGAACGCCAGCGCACTTCGGGGTAAGCCACAATGAAGCTGTCCGGCAGGCGCGAGACAGCCTCACCCAACTTGTGAACGATCGCCTCGGATGCCAACTGCAGCGCCTCATCGCCGTCGTAGGCGACACGACCACGCTTCACCAATCGACTCGCTGTCCCCGACGAAAGCCACAAAATCTCGCAGAGTAACGATCACACGCTCTGCGTCAGGACCTGCAGAGCGGGATAGATGCTCGGGGTCCGGGCTCCCAGCTCTTGCGCGGCGATGGGTGGCCACGCGACTTCGGCCCGCCAAACTCGTTCGCTGCCCAAAACGACCGTCCTCCGCATTATGAGTAACTGACTTACTCATCATGCCGTGCACTTCCGTTTTGAGTAACGCCTAGCCATCACCTCATGGATAGCGTGCGAACCAGGCATGTGCCGGTAGATCCCGCAGCTGCGGATACCGCCCCCCGGACGTCCCGGGTCAGGCCCGGCTGGGGGTGACCGGCGGCTCGGCCGACCACGGGAAAACGATCCACTCGTCGGTACGGCGCCACACGAAGTCCGGGTCGACGACCGACGCGGACTTCGAGTAGAGCACGGCGCTGCGAGCCTCAGCACCCTGCCCGCGGAGAATATCCAACACGAGCGCGAGGGTCCGACCGGAGTCTGCGACGTCGTCGACCACCAGCAGGCGCTTGCCTTTGATCGCGTCTTCGTCGAGCATCGGCGCCAACAAGACCGGGTCCGGGAGGGTCTCGTGGACGTCGGTGTAGAACTCCACGTTGATGGCGTCGGCCAGCTTCAGGCCCAGCGCGTAGGACAGGGAGCCGGCCGGGAGCAGCCCCCCGCGCGCGACGGCAATCACGATCTCAGGACGGAAGTCGCTGTCAGCGATCTGCTGGGCGAGCTCGCGCGACGCGGTGCCGAACAGGTCCCAGGTCAGGACCTCCTTGGTGGGCAGTTCGGCGGAGTCGGCGTGGTGGGCGAGATTCATCGTGGTCCTCGAAGGCTCGGGGCCGCTTCGTGGGGCGGCGTCTGAAGTGCGGATTGCATCGATGGTACCCGCATCGCCCGCATCCGGGTCCCGCCGCCCGGCGGCATTCGCGACGCTCCGAGCAGCCGGGCCCGCACCTGCACCCGGAAGCCGTGGCATCTACGATGGACTGGATGCACGGAACAGAGACGGCCCCACGACTCCACTGGATGGACTTCCTCCGGGGCATCGCGGTGCTGCTCGTGGTGGTCATGCACACCAATGAGCACAGCGGGGTGCCACTCGAAGGGTGGGCGGAGGCCAACGAGTACCTCGCGCCCTTCCGCATGCCCCTGCTCATGTTCCTCTCAGGCGTGCTGTTGGACCGTTCCCTGGCCAAGCCGATTCCGACCTACGCGTGGGGCAAGATCGCCGCCATCGGCTGGCCCCTGCTGGTGTGGCTGGTTCTCTACGGCGTGTTCGTCGACCAGGGGTTCGGCCTTCCGGCGGACCTCAGCGCCTACATACTCAACGGCAACTACCTCTGGTTCCTCATCGCGCTTCTGGCCTGCTACGCCGCCGCGATCGTTTTCAAGCCGCTGATCCCGGCCCTTCCCGTCATCCACCACTGGCTCTATCTCGCCGTCTTCGCGGGCCTCGTCGCCGTGTGCGCCGTGAGCGGCATCGAGCCGGGTCTGGTCGGCAACACGCTCTGGTTCGGCGCGTTCTTCTTCCTGGGCGCGTGGGCCCGGCACTACATCCCACGGTGGATCAACGCCCCCGCGTTGCTCTCCGTCCCGGTACTGGTCCTCGTGGCTTTCGCGTCCATCGCAGCGGTGCCGCGGGGCGACCTGATCTTCGGCAGCCCCGTCGGCGCGGGCCTGTCCCTCCTGGGCATCGCCGTGATCGTCTGGTTCGCCCCGCGCCTGCCCGGATCCGCCTTCTACTCTTTCGTGACGTGGTGCGGGCGCAGCTCGATCGTGGTCTACGTGGCGCACTTCCCGATATTGGTGCTGCTGCGGGACACCGTGCTGTCCGCGGTCACGCTGCCGCAGGCGGCCCACGTGCTCGTGCTGACAGCGGCCACGCTGGGGATCACCTTGTTCTTCGTGTGGGCCCGGCCGTGGACACCCTGGCTGTACGCCCTGCCGCGGAGGCACCGCCCCGCGGGACCGGATCGCAGGGCGGTCTGAGAGCAGGCCGTCGCTACGCCTGCGCCACCGCTTCGCGCTCGGCTCCCGCGGCCAGCCCGAGGTCCTCGAGCAGGAACTCCGCACCCTTCTCGCCGATGAGGATCGACGGCGCATTCGTGTTGCCGGTGGTGATCTTCGGCATGATCGACGCGTCGATGATGCTCAGGCCGTCCAACCCTTTCAGGTTCAGCCGCGGGTCCACGACGGCGCCATCGTCAGCACCCATCCGGCACGTGCCGACCTGGTGGTGATAGGTCACCGCGTTGTTGCGGATGTACTCGACCAGCTCCTCGTCGCTGCGCACCTCCGGTCCCGGGTACACCTCGACGGCGCCCCACCCGTCGGCGAGCGCCGGCCGGGCCAGGATGTCGCGGCACTGCTTGAGCGTGAAGAGGAACGCGTCGATGTCTTCCCGGTCGGTCAGCGCGCCAAGGTCGATGCTGACGGCGTCGTCGAGCCCGGGCCCCGTGAGCCGGATCTCGCCGCGGCTCGTCGGGGACACGATGCCCGAGTGCAGCGTGAACGCGGGCCCGTCCACGGGCTCCATGCCCGGCGAGTACATCGGCACCGAGAAGAAGATCGGCTGCGTGTCCGGCACGGTCTTCTCCGGGGACGACTTCGCGAAAAGGTGCGTCTGCGACACCGAGGTGCCGGCTGGTGGCAGCGGGATGTCCCGCGCGGTCGCGCCGATCACGGGTGCGAGCAGGTGGTCGTGCAGGTTCTTGCCGACCTGCGGGGAATCGAGCACGACGTCGACGCCCGCCTCGGCGAGTTCACCCGCCGGGCCGATGCCCGAGCGCAGGAGGATCTGCGGGCTGCCGAGCGCGCCGGCGGCGAGGACCACACGGTCCGCGCGGGCCTTGAACATCGCGCCGTCGGCGCGGTAGCGGACTCCGACGACGGCGTCGCCCTCCACGATGAGCGAATGCACTTCCGCTCCGGTCACGATCCGCAGCTTCTCGCGCACCGGTTTGAGGTAGGCCTTCCACGTGTTGATGCGCTCGCCGCCGCGGATGTTGACCTGCTCCTTGGAGACGCCGTCGAGCGTCTCGCCGTTGTAGTCCGGATTGAACGGGACGCCCGCTTCGACGGCGGCGTCGAGGATGGACTGGTGGATCTCCTCGAGCGGGTAGTCGTTGTCGACCGGGATCGGCCCGCCGGTCCCGTGAAGTTCGGTGGCGCCGCCGGAGAAGTCTTCCATGGCCTGGTAGACGGGCAGGACGTTCTTCCACGCCCAGTCCTCGCCGCAGGTCTCGGCCCACCCGTCGAAGTCCTCGGGCGCGCAACGGACCCAGATGGTCGCGTTGAGTGCGTGGGATCCGCCGAGGACCTTGCCGCGCGGCAGGTGCATCGGCTTGCTCGCAGTGCCCGCCATGGGAACGGTGTAGTAGTCCCAGTCGTCGGGGCTGTGCCAGAGTTCCCCGAGCCGGCCGACGTCGTGGATGGCCGGATTGGAGTCCTCTCCCCCGGCTTCGAACAGGGTGACGTCGACTCCGGCGTCGACGAGCCGGCGGGCGACGACGGATCCGGCCGAGCCGGCCCCGACGATGATGGCTGTTGTCCTGGGCATGCGTGTCCTCTCCTCTCTGCGTGCGTCGACGAGTCTCATCTCGACTCTCCTCCCGCACCGCAGCCTCGCATTGTGACGTGCGGCACAGTTTTTGACTCTCCGCGCACGCTCGCGGGGCCATGCCGGTTTCTGGCACACTGGGTTCATCAACCGGAGGGGACCCCGTGAAGCTGAAGAACCGCCCGTCGAAGCACTCGACTGTCCTGCCCGGCGGGCAGATCCTGGACCGCATCATGCGGCTGCTCGTCGCCTCGGTGGCCGCGGGGCTCATCTACGGGCTGTTCACCCGCGCCACCAAGATCGCGTGCGTCGGAGGCGTCAACGCGGACGGCGAGTACATCGACTCATCCGGGAACGTCATCGAAACGACACCGAGCTGCCTGACGCTCACTCTGGGGCCGAGCGGCTGGGTCTACCTGATGATGGCGCTCACCGCGATCGTCCTGCTCAGCCGCGCCATCCAGAACTCCCCCAACGAGGCCACGGCCGTGCACCTCATCCGGTGGGCCGGGATGATCGTCCCCACCCTCGCCATCGCGTCCCTCGTGATCAGCATGGCCTCGTTCATGCTCGTCCGCGTCAACGACTGGGCCCCCGGCGACGACTTCGCGTATTTCGTCCCGTTCGGCTCGGTGGAGCTGGAGATCAACGACTCGCCCGTCACGTCCGATCCGTAGAACGACGTCATCCCGCCACAGCACGCCGGGACCCCGTGGAATGATGTTCGCGTGAAGAACGGACACGGCACCACGAACACCTCCGACGCGATCGACTTCGCGGTCATCGGGGCCGGGATCGCCGGCGCGTCGACCGCCTGGCGACTCGCCCAGGCTGGCCACTCCGTTGCGCTGCTCGACCGCGACGAACCGGCCAGCGCCGCCGGCTCGTCGCACGGGTCCGCCCGGATCCTGCGCTACGGCTACGCGGACCCCCTGTACGCCCGCCTCCTCGCCGAGGCGGAGACCGGCTGGGCCGAGCTCGAGACCGCCCACGGCTCACCCTTGATCACGCGCACCGGCTGCGTCGACGCCGGCGAGGGGCACGACACCACCCGGCTCGCCGAAGTCTTCACCGAGACCGGGGTCGAGCACACACTCTTCTCACCCGAGGAGGCCGCATCCCGGTTCGGCGACCGGTTCGCCTTCGGTACCGAGGCACTCTGGCACCCCCGCGCGGGCGTGCTCGACGCTCAGTCGACCGTGCACGCGATGGTGCGCGCCGCCGTCGAACACTCCGCGACGCTGCTGACCGGCTGGGAGGTCGCGTCCGTGACCCGGCGGGGAGCCGGGTACCTGATCACCGCGGCCGACGGGCGCGCACTGTCGGTGCGCCACGTCGTCGTCGCCGCGGGCGGCTGGCTGCCGCGGCTGCTGGGCGGGCTGGGGCTGCCGACGTCGTTCACCCGGGCGCTGCCGGCGTTCGAGGTGCGACAGGAGTCCGCGTTCCACTTCCCCTACCGCGAGGAGCCGGCGGAGCCGTGGCCGACGAGCATCCACATGATCGAGGGGATGATCGTCTACACGCTGCCCGGCGGGCGTGACGCCGGCTACCGCGGCCAGAAGGTCGCCGAATTCAACGGGGGCCCCGTCATCGGCGACGCCTCGCGGCAGGACGGCAGGATCACCTCGGAGCATCGGCAGCGGATCGTCGACTACGTGGGCACGTTCCTGCCGGGGCTCGTGCCCGAGCCCTACGCGGAGACCACGTGCCTGTTCACGAACACCCCGGACGAGGACTTCGTGATCGACACGCATGAGAGCATCACCGTGGTCTCGGCGTGCTCGGGTCACGGCGGCAAGTTCGCCCCACTGCTCGGCACGCTCGCGGCCGGCCTGGCCACCGGCGAACGGGACGTTCCGGCGCGGTTCCGCCCGTCGCGATGACTGCTGTTCGCGCCGGCCGCGCCGGAGACCTAGGATGTTCGCCAAGGCGGACGGCCTGCCCACACGCACCGGAGCGAGGATCATCATGAGCGAGCAGTTGAACGTGGCCTTCATCAAGGCCGGATGGCACGGGGACATCGTCTCCCAGGCCCTGACCGGGTTCACCGAGGACATGGAGGCCTCCGGCGCCGCCTGCGCGCTCGACGTCGTCGACGTGCCCGGCGCCTTCGAGATGCCGCTGCAGGCCATGCGCCTCGCCGCCACCGGGAAGTACGACGCGATCGTCGCCGCGGCCCTCGTCGTCGACGGCGGCATCTACCGCCACGACTTCGTCGCGCAGGCCGTCGTCGACGGTCTCATGCGCGTCCAGCTCGACACCGACGTGCCGACCTTCTCCGTGAGCCTGACCCCGCACCACTTCCAGCCCACCGAGGAACACCAGACGTTCTACTTCGAGCACTTCGTCAAGAAGGGCGCCGAGGCGGCCCGCGCCGTGCGCGGCATCGCCGCACTCGCCCCGAAGGGCTGAACGCACGACGACGGCGCCCTGCCGCCGCCCGCACCGTCGACCGGTTAGCGGGGCGCGTGGGCCTCGGCGCAGGCGCCAAGTTCCACGCTGACCCGCAGTCCGCCGGACTCCCGCGGCTCAAGGCGCAACTGCCCGCCGTGCGCCCGGACGATGCGCTCGACGATCGCCAGGCCCAGCCCGACGCCCGAGTCATGGCTGCGCACACGCTCGGCACCTCGCCTGAACGGTTCGGTGAGCGTGGATACCAGCTCCGCGGAGAGCCGCTCCCCGGTGTTCTCCACGATCAGGACGACGGCGTCGGGTCCCGCCGCGGTCCTGACCGTGACGACTCCGCGGCTCGGCAGATTGTGCACGAGGGCGTTGTGGAGCAGGTTCGTCACCATCTGCATCAGCAGGGCGCGTGATCCGACCGTGCGGGCGACGTCGCCGGTGACGCGGACGTCGATGCCGCGCTTCTCGGCCAGCGGCAGCAGCGTCTCAGTCGCTTCCTCCGCCAGCAGGGACAGGTCAACCGCCTCGCGCGCCAGGATTCCCTGGTCGGCCCGGCTGAGCAGGAGCAGTGCCTCGGTGAGGTCGATGGCCCGCGCGTTGACGGAATGGAGGCGCTCCAGCACGGCGTCGATGTCCCGCTCAGGATCGTTGCGAGCCACCTCGAGGAGCGTCTGTGAAATCGTCAGCGGGGTGCGCAACTCGTGCGAGGCGTTCGCGGCGAATCGCTGCTGCTCTTCAACGTGGGCCTCCACTCGGGCCAGCATCGTATCGAAGGCGTCCGCCAGGTCACGGAACTCGTCCCGCCTCCCTTCGAGAGCGATCCGGTGTGAGAGCGACCCCAGAGCAGCCTTACGGGCCGCGCCCGTGATCCGATTCAGGGGCCGCAGCATCCGGCCGGCAAGGATCCAACCACCCAACAAGCTGATACCGAGGAGGAAGAGCATGGCAAAGGCCGCCGCCGGCGCGAAGGCCCGCCAAAGATCGGAGCGATTGGGCACGAACCCTCCGAGCACCGGGATCGCGCCGTCGGGCACGTAGCGCAGCAGGAACACCCAGACCACGCCCAGGAGCAGCGCTCCGGAGAGCATCAGGAACCCGGCATAGCTGAACGTGAGTTTGAGGCGGACGCTGACGCCCGGCGCCCGGCGAATCTGCGGCCGGCTAGGCATGGCGCGCCCCGTCGCCGACACCGGCCGCCTCGATGCGGTAGCCGACGCCGGGCACCGTGGCGATGAGGCCCGGCTCGCCGAGCCGCTTGCGCAGCGCCGAGACGGTGATCCGCACGGCGTTGGTGAAGGGGTCGGCGTTCTCGTCCCACGCCTGCTCCAGGAGGGCCTCGGCGCTGACCACCCCGCCCTCGGCGGCCACGAGGACCTCGAGCACCGCGAACTGTTTGCGGGTCAGCGCCACGTACCGGCCCTCGCGGTAGACCTCGCGCCGGAACGGGTCGACTCGCAGCCCGGCAAGTTCGCGGACGGGCGGCCGGTGATGCGACCGGCGGCGGTCCAGGGCACGGAGCCGGAGGACCAGCTCCTTGAACTCGAACGGCTTGGTCAGGTAGTCGTCCGCGCCGAGCTCGAATCCGGACGCCTTGTCGTCCAGGCGGTCGGCCGCGGTGAGCATGAGGATCGGCATCCCGCTGCCCGAGGCGACGATGCGCCGGGCGATCTCGTCCCCGTTCGGCCCCGGGATGTCCCGGTCCAACACGGCGATGTCGTAGGTGTTGACACCCAGCAGCTCGAGCGCCGTCGCGCCGTCACCTGCGATGTCTGCCGCGATCGCCTCCAGCCGCAGGCCGTCACGCACGGCCTCCGCCAGCTGGGGTTCGTCCTCGACGATCAGCACTCGCATGCTCCGATACTACGGGCGGGGGTATATCGTCCGCGTATCTAAAACTGCATACGCCCCGGCAACACGACCCCGCCTTGACTGGCTCCATGACAAACCGTGCACCCGAACAGATCACCGTCGGGCCGAACCGCCGGCTGCTGATCCTGACCGTCGCCGTGTCTCTGAGCGTCTTCTTGGCGATCCACCTGCTCTCATCGCCGGCCGCCCCCGCCCCCGCGCCCGCAAAGGACGACGGCGTCGTGCCGCCTGGCGTCAGCGTCTTCGACGACCGCTATCCGGCGGTGTCGAAACTCGACCCGGAGTTGCTCGCAGCGATCCGCCGGGCGGCCGAGGACGCCGCCCGCGACGGCGTCGAATTCACGGTGAACAGCGGCTGGCGCTCGGCGGCCTATCAGAACCGCCTGCTCCGGGAGGCCGTGGCGGACTACGGCTCGGAGGCCGAGGCCGCCCGCTGGGTGGCCACGGAGACCACCTCCGCCCACGTCGCCGGCGATGCCATCGACCTGGGACCGATGGCGGCCACGGACTGGTTGGCCCAGCGCGGCGCCGCCTACGGCCTCTGCCAGATCTACGCCAACGAGTCGTGGCACTACGAGCTCGTCCCCGAGGCCGTGCGCACCGGCTGCCCGCAGATGTACCCGGATCCCACCCACGACCCGAGGATGCAGTCGTGACCGCCGCGCTGACCCCGCCCACCTTGCAGACCCTCCCGGACCCGATCGCGGCGAACGTCGTTCGTGCGCGGAGCCGGACCCGCGCCCGACTCATGGCTGTCGTCAAGGCGGACGCGTACGGCCACGGGGCCGCGCCCGTGGCCCGGGCCGCCGTCGCCGCCGGCGCCTCGTGGCTCGGCACCACGGACGTGGGCGACGCCGTCGCGATCCGGGCCGCCGGCCTGCGGACCCCGATCCTGACCTGGCTCAACCCCTCTGGTATCGACGCCGAGGCGTCCGCGGCGCACGCGATCGATGTGGCCGTGGGCTCCGTCGACGAGCTCGAGACCCTGCTGCTGCAGCGCGCCCCCGCTGCCGTTCGCGTGCACCTGCATGTCGACGCCGGCATGGCTCGGGAGGGCTGCCCGGAACGCGAGTGGGAAACGCTGATCGCGCGGGCGCGCGCCGCACACGTGGACGGCAGGATCGAGGTTCGCGGTCTCATGGGCCATCTCCCCTCCGCCGACCGCGGTGATCCCGCCGCCAACGCGCCGGCCGTCGAGCGCATGCGCCGGGCAAGAGCCGCCGTCGTCCGCGCGGGGTTCGGCCCGCTGCTCGCGCATCTCGCAGCGACGTCGGGAACTCTCACGGATCCGGCCACGCACCTCGACATGGTGCGCGTGGGTGCCGGACTGGTGGGCATCGATCCCTCAGGGCGGACCGCGTTGACCGGCGCTTCCAGACTGACGGCCCCCGTGGTGCACAGCCGCGCTGTCGCGGTCGGCACGGCGATCGGCTACGACGGCTCGCACGTGACCACCGCGGAGACGCATCTGAGCGTCCTGCCGCTCGGCTACGCGGACGGGATCCCCCGGGAGATCTCCCGGGACGCGTTTGTGGAGATCGAGGGCCTCACTCACCGCATCGTCGGCCGGGTCTCCATGGATCAGATCGTCGTCGACACCGGCCCCCGACGATACGCTCGCGGCACCACCGCCACGGTCTTCGGCCCCGGTGGCACTACTGCCCCCACCATTCACGATTGGGCCCGCTGGTCCGGGTCCATCGCCCACACAATCGTCACGGGCATCGGAGCCCGCGTCAGAAGGAGCATCGCATGAGTCGCCACGTAGTAGTGATCGGTGGAGGCAGCACCGCCGAACACGAGGTCTCCCTGGGAACGGCCGCCGCCGTCGAGCACGCCCTGAGCGCCAGCGGATTCACCGTCACCTCCGTCACGATCGGCCGCGACGGCCGCTGGTCACAGGATGCGGCTCCGCTCGGCGCTACGCCGTCCGATTCTCTCGCGGCGGCGCTGCCACTCATCGAAGGGGCCGACGTCGTCTTTCCAGCCATCCACGGCGTGGGCGGCGAGGACGGCACTCTGGCGGCCCTGTGCGCACTGCTCCACAAGCCCGTGGTTGGATCCGGGCTACGGGCCGGAGCGATCGGGATGGACAAGTGGGCGACGAAGGCGGCGGCGCAGGCGCTGGGCATCCGCACGGCGCCGGGCCGGCTCATCACTGCCGAGGCGGTGGAGGACGTCGACTTCGAACGCCCGGTCGTCGTCAAGCCGGCGTCGGCCGGATCCAGTTACGGCGTGGGGCTGGCCGAGGACGCGGCCCAATTCCGGGCGGCGCTGGCCGAGGCGAGGCGCTACGACGACCGGATCCTCGTCGAGGACGTCGTCGTGGGGCGCGAGATCGACGTCGCCGTCCTGCGCGAGGCCGACGGGCGAAGGTGGGCGCCGCCGCCGCTCGAGATCCATGCGCAGGGCCTGTTCGATACCGCCACGAAGTACGACGGATCCGCGCGGTTCGTCGTCCCGGCCGACCTGACCGAGACGGACTGCGGCGCGCTGACGCGGGCGGCGCTGGCCCTCTTCGACGCGCTCGGCTGCGCCGGAGTAGCCCGGCTGGATTTCTTCCTCACACAGAACGGTCCGGTTCTCAATGAGATCAATACGATGCCGGGCATGACCGCCGAGTCCCAGGTGCCCCGGATGTTCGCGGCCGCCGGCGTGGGCTACGAGGACCTCGTCACGCGCCTCGTGGCCGCCGCGACGGTACCCGCGGCACCCGGCACGGTCTTTTCGCCGGACCGCGGCTGATAGGACGGCGCCTCAGGCGGCGGTCTGCCCGTCGTCGAGCACGAGCTGGTGGCGCGCGGGGACCTTGAGCGTGTGCTCGCCGTTCGCGGAGATCCGTGTGACCTCGAGGCAGCGCTCGCCCACTTCCCCGGCGGAGTGCAGGATCCAGGGGCCGACCGTCACGAACGGCTCGTCGTAGGAGGCGGCCGTCGCGACGCCGGCGATGACGAAACGGCCGTAGGGGTGCTGCTCGAACGCCGCGACGACGAGGTCGCCGTGCTCGACGTCGACGGCGTCCACGGCGTCGCCGCTCATCTCGGCGACGGGCTCGGCCGGGAACTGGCGGACGTCGCGCTCAGGTTTGCGGATGGCCACGTCCTCGTCGTCGCGGCGCTCACCGGCAGCCTTGCCGGCGACAATCACGCCGCCGATGACGACGTCGTCGAGCGCCGTGAAGTGCGGGACTCCGCTGAGCAGGTAGGAGCCGTGGCGTTCATCGCGGATGAGCGCGGTGGCCGGCACCCCCGCCTCGATCGCGCCGAACGCGGCTTTCATGCCGGCGACGTCGCGCCTGGACGGCCCGGCCAGGGCCCCTTCGAATTCCATGTCTACTCCTCGTGCCTCGATCCGCCGGCCTCGGCGGCAACAGCGTCCCCACTATCCAATCAGACGCCGCCCGCATCCGGGCGCGCTACGCCTCGCCCGGCGGACGGAACAGCACGTCTGCGGGGCTGCGCCGATCCCGGACTAGGACTCGAATATCGAGTCGACGCCATGGAAGGACACAGCTGGCTGCACCGCTATGCCGATAGCCGCGCCCTGGCTCTAGCCTGGTTCGTCGTCAAGTACCCAGGCCTGCTTGAGCGGTATCCTTCGGCGCATGTCCTCAGGCAGTTGCGCATAGGTTTCGAAGAGCTGATCCAGCAGTTCCTTGGCACTCCAGACGCGCATCGTCAGGCGATCGGTCCGGATTTCACGTTCCGCTTCTCTAGTGATCCCTCCCCACGCGACCAGGAGGCCCTGATCGGAACGGTTCTGGAGCATGGCCCCCTGAAGACCGCGGACGATCGGCGCTTTGACTTGGGAATCCTCGGATTTGACCTCGACGATGAGGGTCGGCGAGTCGAGACCGAGTGCGCCGGAACCGGCGAGAATGTCGACACCTTGGTCCGCTCCCGGAGGTGAGACATCACAGACGAACCCCCTGACGCGGAGGATCTCGGCAACGAGTTCGGTGAGCGCATGGCCTTTGAAGTTCTCCGAGACGAAGCTCTGCACGCGATCCCGGATGGTCTCCAGCGTCGGCACCACGAAGCTCTCGAGCTCGTCGTCCGCTGCGGGCACGGCCACCGGCGCGGGATCACTCAGACCGTAGGACCCTGGATCCGTTCCACCCGACATGACGACCCGGAGGCGTGCCTCAGCCTGATTCCTGGTAGCGCGGAAGACTGTCAGGAAGGCACCGAGGGTGTAGAGCAGGTCGTCTTTGATCGCCGAACGGGGAACATCGTCGCGCTGCCAGTTGACCCGGACCACGTGCTTCAACGGGGCATCCGGTTTGTACTCGTATTCGCCAGCGCATATCCCGATCGCGACTTGCGAGGTCGTCTTGAGCGGGAGAACAACAAGATCCCCTTCTCGGATGCAACGAAGCCCCCAGAGCTGCGCCGCATAATTCGCCGTGCGGCCGGCGGCATCGTGAGGATAGGCCTCTTCGACCAGGGCTCTGACACCATCGCGGCTATCGACGAGGCTCAGATCCTTGACCTCGTCCCAGCCACCGCCGGCATATCCCTCCTGGAGGCACCACTGTTCGCGTTCGCCGTGTTTGCCCGCTCTAACCGCCCATGCCGTCATGAGATGCCCCTCGTCCAACCCGCCATCGCCCGGAAGTTCCCGGTCAGTCTACGACTCGGCTCCCTCGCGCCCGCCTTTCCGCTTCTTCCGCGGCTTGTCGAGCCCGATGTGCCGCCGGGTGCGCTTGCGCTCGATCGCGATGAAGACCGCGCCCAGCAGCCACAGCGGCACCTGCGTCAGGAACGCGATCTTGAACGCGTCCAGCGTGTAGTCCTCCGGCCGGCTCGCACCCTGCAGGTCCATGGCGACGCCGATGAAGAACAACGCCAGCAGCGCCGCGAGGAATCCGCCCACGTTGGTGATGCCCGTGGCGGTGCTGAGCCGGTGGCTCGGGTTGTGCGTGCGGGCGTGGTCGAACGCGATCATCGACGCCGGCCCGCCCACGGCGAGCGCGACCGCCAACACGAACAGCATCCACAGCGGGGCCCGCCCCGGCCAGAGGATCACCACGAGCCACGCGGCCAGCTGGATCGCTACGGTCGGCAATACCAGCAGCCTCGAGCGCAGGTTCGGCACCTTCGCGGACAACGCCCCGAGCATGGGACCGAACACGACGCCGACGACCACCAGCGTGCTGGCCACGGCGGACGCCTGGCCCATCGTCAAGCCCTGGCCGACCGTCAGGAACGGCACGCCCCACAGGATGACGAACGCGGTGCCGGCGAACGGCGTCGTGAAGTGCGTCCAGAAGGCCAGGCGCGTGCCCGGGTGGGCCCACGCGGCGCGGATGCCGACGCTCGTGTCGACGGAGCTCTTGACGATCTCAATCGCGCCGGTGTCCGTATTGACGGACACGTCTCCCTTGTAACCGGGTGGGTGGTTGCGGATGAGCGCGAAGATCAGCACGGCGAACAGGACGGCCAGCCCGGCGACCGAGCCGAAGGCGATCGTCCACGACGTCGAGTGCACGAGGTGCGCGAGCGGGATGAGTGCGACGATCTGCCCCATCTGCCCGACGATGCCGGTCACCTGGTTCATGACGGGCGCACGCTGGGCGGGGAACCACGTGGCGATCAGCCGCAGCACGGAGGGGAAGACGGCCGCATCGCCGGCGCCGAGGAGCATGCGTGCCACGACGGCGATCCCAACGGTCGGCGCGAACGCGATCGCGAGCTGCCCCACCGCCATGAGGATCATGCCGATCGTCATCATGGGCCGCGCGCCGTAGCGGTCCAGCATGAGCCCGACGGGGATCTGCATGGACGCGTAGACGACGAGCTGCAGCACGGCGAGCATCGAGAGCATGGAGGCGTCGGCGTCGAACCTCTGGGCGGCGTCCACGCCGACGGCGGACAGGGAGGTCCGGTTCACGATCGCCAGGACGTAGGCGGCGACACCGACGGTCCAGATCAGCCACATGCGCCATCCCGGCGCGGCAGGGGTAAGGGTGCTCACCTGCAAAGACACTACGCCCGTCGCCCGGGACGGTCTATCGAGCCGGTCACAGTACGACAACGGCGCCCGCCCCTCGCTCGGTCGCTCCGGTCGGCGGGTCTGCCGTGTCGTTGTCGGGGCGTAGTGGACGCGGACGGTCACAAGTCGTTAATGCGACGCGAACGGGCCACCCCACGTTGTTGTGACAAGACGGCGCATGACTATGTTGACAAACTCGGTAACACCGACCGGCACGTTCTCCCGCAGGAGTTCAGGTGACGACGCGGAACGGCTGCATTGAAAACGCTTGCTCCCGCCGCGGCGAACAATGAAACTCAGCCCCTGGTTAAATCATCAACTAATTTTCACGGCACGCACCCACCCCGATCAGCTCGGGCCGCGGCGACAGCGCAGCCGAGAATCTCCCCGCGATAAGCCGACATGAATCGCACTGTCGGACCGGCTGAAGAAGCAACCGCCCAACTCAGAACCGCAATGCGCCGTCGCACTTTTCGCGTTCGATAGCACTTAAAGATTCAACGTCGAGGTTCCGTCAAGTTACTGGGTAGTTCGTTTAAAGTTCCGCAGAATCACCCTTGAGCCCGGCATGTCATTTCAGTAGCGTGTGCACTGCGTTGGGGGACATCAGGATCGTTTTCGTCGGTCCGGCAATATCAGATGAAAGGCCAGCAAAGATGTCTAACAAATTCGCACGGTTCGGCCGGAAATGGCTGGTGGCCGCGGCGGCTACCTCGGCGCTCGTCCTCGGTGGAGGAATCGCTGCTGCGCCGGCCGGCTACGCCGCCGAAGAGCATGACGGTGAACACGGCGGGCACGAAGGCGGCGACGCCTGCACGTTCTTCCTGGAGCACATGTGGGCCAACGAAGACGGCATCCCGCTGCTCGGCAGCTTCGCCCACGTCAACGAGTACCACACGGACCCCGAGTACGAGAACCTCGTCCTTTCGCTGGCCAGCGGGGCCATCGGCAACTCGGAAATGCCCGTCGTCGACATCTACGGCGGCCCCCTCGGTTGGATCCCGATTTTCAACCCCTCGCACGTCAAGGGCCACGGCACCGACTACGTCACCCTGCTCACGTCGTGCGGCGGAATCGGCATCCCGCTCGACAGCAACGACCTGACGACCCTGAACGTCCCGTCGGTCGAGGACCTCGCCGACACCTCGGACCTGATCATGCCGGGCCTGCCGTCGCCGGAGATGCTCACAAGTCCCGACTACCTGTGGCAGACGACTGACGCCTCCGCGATCTTGGACCGGGTCACGCCCGAGGCGCTGACCAACATGGAGGAGTACACGGGCTTCGCCGGCGACCACCTCGACACGTGGCGCCTGCTCTGGGAGACGGCTCTGGAGGATGTCTCCAGCGGCAACCCGACGGGAATCCTGGAGGTCCTCCAGATCACGGACAACATCAAGACCATCGAGTCGGTGTTCGGCATTGTCGGCGGCGAGGACGGCGGACTCGTCGGCGGCCTGCCCGGCGGCGAACTGCCCGAGCTGCCCGGCGTCGAGCTCCCCGAGCTGCCCGGCGATGAACTGCCCGACGGCGGTGAAGGCGGCGGTGGCCTCCTCGGCGGCCTGCCCATCATCGGCGGCGGCGATGGTGGCGGCCTCCTCGACGGCCTGCCCGTCGGCGGCGGCGAAGACGGCGGCCTGATCGAGACCCTGCCGATCATCGGCGGCGACGGCACCGGTGGCCTGCTGGACGGCCTGCCCGGCGCCGGCGAAGACGGCGGCGGCCTGATCGACGGCCTGCCTGTCGGCGGCGACGATGCCGGTGGCCTGCTGGGCCTCCTGCCGGTCCTCCCGTCGCCGGGAACGCCGACGACCCCGCCGGCCGAAGGCACGACCGAGTTCTCGGCACTCCTCTCCGGAGCGGCCGGCACTGACGGCATGGGCCAGTGCAAGGGCACGCTGAACGGCGACACGTTCACGGTCAGCTGCCTGTACGCCGGTCTGGCCTCGGACGCGACAGGCGCCGAGCTGCACAGCGGCGACGCCAGCTTCGAGCTGGCCGCCACGGGCGGGACGAGCGGCGGCGCAGCCGGGAGCTTCAAGCTGACCTCGGAGCAGGTCGCTGCGCTGAACAACGGCGACTTCACGGTCGACGTGCACACCTCGGGCTCTTCCACGGCCGAGATCAGCGGCACCGTCAACCCGTGTAGCTGCGGCTAGGTTCGACTCCGCCGTCGCCTTCGACGGCAGTTGACCTGACAAAAGCAAGGGATGGAGGCCGGGATCACCCGGCGTCCATCCCTTGCTCTGTCTGTCGGCGGTGGGCGGCGAGTCCGGCGGGGACCGGACGTGGCGCGACCACGTGCCGTCGCAGAATTTCCCGGCAGGCCGGACGATCTGATTTAATCAGAATCATTCGCATCAAGTTCGATGCGCCTCCCATCGGTCTTCCGCCTCAGCAAGGACTCCCGCCCCATGACGGTCTCCTCCGCGCCAATCTCGGCGCTGATCACCCTCGACGACGCCGTGGTCACGACCCGCCGCTCGGGCGATCGCCTGCTCGCGGTCCCGGCCCTGGCCATCGCGCCGGGCTCGCGCACCGTGGTCATGGGCCCCTCCGGTGCCGGCAAGTCCATGCTGCTCTCCGCGCTCACGGGCCGCCTGCCCGGCGCCGTCACCCTGGCCGGCACGCGGACCGCCGCCCCCGACCTGCGCATCGGATTCGTTCCGCAGCGCGGGGCCGAGGCCCTGCACCCGCTGCTGCCGATCGGCCGCCAGCTGCGCTCCGTCACGGGCACGACGCCGGCGCGCGTCGCCGAGGTGCTCGCCGCCGTCGGGCTGGACGCGGGCGCACTGGCCGGCCGGCGCCCGGCAGAGCTCTCCGGGGGCCAGCTGCAGCGCGCGGCGATCTCACTCGCGTTCCTCGGCTCCCCCGCGCTCGTCATCGCCGACGAGCCGACGAGCGCCCTCGACAACGCCTCCCGCGACGAGACCCTGGCCATGCTGCGCGCCCTCTCCGACACGACCGGCAGCGCCCTCGTCGTCGCCACCCACGATCCGCTCGTCCGGCCCGCCCTGGACGCCGCGCTGATCCGCGTCGAGTCCGGCCGGGTGACGGTCGACGCCGGCACCCTCGCCGCGCCCGCGGCGCCGGCGGCGGGCGCACCCGCACCGACCGTTCCCGCGGCACACGAGGCCGCGGCATGAGCGCCGCAGTCCTGCAGGCGTGTGGCATCGGTGCCTCCTACGGCACGCGACGGCGCCCCGTCACCGCGCTTCACCCCACCGACTTCACGCTGCTGGCGGGCGAGTCCGTGGCCGTGATCGGCCGCTCGGGAGCCGGCAAATCGACCCTCGCCGAGATCGTCCTCGGCCTGCGCACCGCCAGCACGGGCCACGTCATGGTGCACGGCCAGCGCTTCTGCGGCGCCGGCCGCACCCCGGATCAGGACCACCGCCGTCTGGTCCAGGGGATTCCGCAGGACGCCGGCGCCTCGCTGCCGCCGCGCACCCCGGTGCGGGCCTCGATCGAACGCGCTCTGACCAAACTCCGAGTCGACGGCGACCACGCGGCCCGCATCCTCGCCGCCGCTGAGACCGCCAGCCTGGACCCGGCACTGCTCGAGCGCACCCCGCGCCAGCTCTCCGGCGGCCAGGCCCAGCGCGCCGCCATCGCCCGCGCGGTCGCCGTCGGGCCGGACGTGATCGTCGCCGACGAACCCACGAGCGCCCTCGACTCCGCCACCTCCGCCAGCCTCGCCGACGCCCTCCTCGCCCTGCCGTCCCGCACGGGCGGGGCCCTGCTGCTGGTCACGCACGACGACGCTCTGGCCGCACGCTGCGACCGCATCCTCACCGTCCGCGACGGAACTGTGGAGCAGACCCGGTGAGCGCCGCCCCCTCGCTGCGGCCCGTCCTGGTGCTGCAGCTGGTCTTCATGCTCGGCTTCTCCTCGGTGGTGCCGTTCTTCGCCGCGATCGGCCAGTCCCGCTTCGGCCTGGACGCGGCCGCGGTCGGGGCGCTCGTCGGCGCCCGGGTCATCGCCCAGCAGGGCCTGTTCGTCGCCGGCGGTTACCTGACCGACCGCTTCGGACCGCGCCTGCTCCTCGTCGCCGGATGCCTGCTGCGCGCGCTCGCCTTCGGGGTCATCGCGTGGGCACCGGACGCGCCCGCATTCGTCGCCGGCGTCGTGCTCGTAGGCCTCGCCGGCGCGCTGTTCTCCCCCGCCATCGACGCCCTGGTGGGGCGCATCGACGCCGAGCGGCGCTCCCTGCGCGGCACCGCCACCAGCCGCGGCCCAGCCCCGTTCGCGGCGCTCGCCCTCGCCGGCGAGACCGGCGGCATCATCGCCTCCCTCGGCGCCGCACGCTTCATGCCCGATCACTCGGCCGTCCTCGCCGCGATCTCGGCGGCGGTCTTCCTCGGCGCGGCGGCCGCGGTGCACCGGCTCGTCCCGCGCGGCGACGTCGTCGGCCCCCGGGTTCCGTCCGAGCGCACGGGCGGCCCCGTAGCCGTCGCGCCCGGTGGCCCCGCAGCCGCGGACCCGGCACCCGTGGACACGACCCCCGCGGCTCCGGCCCCCGTGGACCCCGTGCGCGTGGTGCCGCTGGCGATCGCCTGCTCGGCCCTGCTGGCCGTCTACACGCAGCTCTTCTCCACAGTGCCGCTGGCCCTCGCCGAGCACGGGATCGACGCCGGGCGAATGGGCGCGGTGGCCGCGGCCCTGTCGGCGGCGACGCTCGCACTGCAGTGGCCGCTCTCCCGGCTCGCCGAGCGGCTCGGCCGGTGCACCGCCGTCATGCTCGCGCTCTACGTCTCCGCGGCGGCGTGCGCGACCGCGTTCGCCGGTCAGCTGTTCCTGCCGCCGGCCGCGCTACCCGGGATGTTCTGCGCCGTCGCCGTGCTCGTGGGCGTGTCCTTGATGCTCGGCACGCCGAACGCGCAATCGCTCATCGCCGGCGGCTCCAGCCGCTGGCGGGCCACGCGCCTGGCGTTCCTGCCGACCGCCGGCGGGATCGTCGCCTTCTTGACCACCACCGCCACCGGCGCGGTCGCCGGCGCGTCCGGCACCCTGGCCGCATGGCCGCTGGCCGCCGCGCTCCCGGCCGCGATGCTGCCGGTCGCCTGGTACGCCCTGCGCCCGGCCCACGAACTGATCCACCACTCGAACTGCCCGCCGGCCACCGCCGGCTCCACCCTGGAAAAGGAACGAACCTCATGACCCACCGCCTCCGCACGGGTGCCCTCGCCGCCGGCGCCCTCTCGCTCACCCTGGCCCTCTCCGGCTGCTTCTCCGCGAGCTCCGCCGAGTCTTCCGGCGGGGACGAGGCCGACGCGCGCGTGTCGCTCGCCATGCTGCAGCCACCGCGCTCGGGCCTGAGCCCGCTGAGCGACGACGCGTTCAAACTCTCGCGTTGGAGCACCGCCGAGACCCTCGTGGTGCTCGACGAGGCCGGCGACCCGCTGCCCGGCCTCGCGACCGAGTGGGAGCAGACGGACGATCTGACGTGGCGCTTCTCCATCCGCGAGGGCGTCTCCTTTCACGACGGCAGCGAGCTGACCGCCGAGGCCGCCGCGAACTCGCTGCGCGCCGCGGTCGAGGCGAGCCCCGTGCCGCGCATCCTCGACGGCGTCGACCTGCAGGTCGACGTCGACGGCGACCAGGTGGTGTTGACGACGGCAGACACGGACCCGCTGCTGCCCAACCGCCTCTCGAGCCCGCAACTCTCGATCCTCTCCGAGGCCGCCTACGAGGGCGACACGGTGGACCCGGTCGGCACCGGCACGGGCCCGTTCGAGCTCACGGCGGTCGACGGGACCTCGGGCGCGACGCTCGAGCGCTTCGACGGCTACTGGGGCGAGGCCGCGGCGGCCGCGGGCATCGACGTCGACTTCGTTCCGGACGGGACGGCCCGCGCGGCTGCCCTGCGCACGGGCACCGCGGACATCGTGGAGGCCGTGCCGGCTGGCCAGGCCGCCTCGATCGACGAGGAGCTCATCACCGAGGTGCCGATGCCGCGCACCAACACCCTCTACCTCAACTCGGAGTCCGGACCGTTCGAGGACCCGGCGGTGCGGGCAGCGGCCCGCGAGGCGATCGACCGCGCCGCGATCATCGCCTCCGCCTACGAGGATCGCGCCGACGAGGCCGCCGGCCTGCTCGGCCCGGCCCTGCCGTGGAGCGTGGACGCGCGCCAGGACGCCGACTACCAGGAGATCCTGGGCCAGCGCGCCGAGCCGGCCGAGGTCGACGGCGTGAAGATCACGCTCGGCACCTTCACCGACCGCGCCGAGCTGCCGGAGGTCGCCGTGCTCATCGAGCAGCAGCTGGAGGCAGTCGGGTTCGTCGTCGAGCAGGATGTGCGCGAGTACCAGTTCATCGAGTCCGACGCCCTGGACGGGGCGTTCGACGCGTTCATCCTCTCCCGCGCGACCGTGCTGGACTCCGGTGACCCCGTGGCCTACTTCGCCGCCGACTTCACGTGCTCGGGCGGCTTCAACCTCGCCCAGCTCTGCTCCGAGGACGCGGATGCGGCCATCAAGGCCGCCGCCCGCATCGACGCCGGCGACGAGCGCCGCGAGGCCATCATGACCGCGGAGGCGCAGATCCTCGCGACCGACGCGGCGATCCCGCTGCTGCACGAGCGCGTCATCCAGGGTGAAGTCGCGGGTGTGCAGGACGCCGCGCGCGACCCGCGCGAGCGCCTTCTGGTGACCGCGGAGACGCGCGTTGATCCACAGGGCTAGCCGCATCGCGTTGGCCTCGCGAGTTCTCGCGGGGCTGGCGCTGCTCACCGTCGTCGGGGCGCTGCCGTGGCTCTCGCAGCGGGACCCGGCGCACTCGGTGCTGCGGGCCCGCTACGCGGAGCTCGAGCCCACGCCGGAGGCGCTCGCCTCCATCCGCGCGGAGCTCGGGCTCGACGGCGGCCCGATCGCCATCAGCGCCCGCTGGTGGGCCGACGTGCTGCGCGGGGACCTGGGCGTCTCGTGGGTCTCCGGCGGGCCGATCGCCCCGGGCGTCTCGCAGGCGGTGGGCGTCTCCGCGACGCTGACGCTGTTCGCGATGCTTGTCACGGCGCTTGTCGCCGCGGCCCTGGTCGCGCCCGTGCTGATCGCGATCGCCCGCGACCGCCCGGTGCGCGGCTCGGGCCCGCTCGGCGTCGCGCTAACCGCTCTGCCGGAGTTCCTGCTGGCCAGCGGGTTCCTGGTGATCGTGGCGGTGCAGCTGCGCTGGCTGCCGCCCTACGGCTGGACCGGCCTGGACACCGCGATCCTGCCGGCCCTGGCTCTGGGCATCCCCGGCGGCGGCCTCTTCGGGCGCCTGCTCGGCGACGCGCTGGCCGGCTCCTCCCGCGAGGCGTGGGTGCAGGTCTGGCGCCTGGCCGGGGCGCGCCGGCGGGTCATCCTCCCGGCGGTGCTGCGCCGGGCCGCGGCCTCCGTGGTGGACCAGCTGGGGCTCATCGTCATCGGCGTACTCGGCGGCGCGGTCGCCGTGGAGCAGATCTTCGCGATCCCGGGGCTCGGCCGCTACCTGCTGGGCGGGGCCAACGCGCAGGACCTGCCGGCGCTGCAGGCCGGCGTGCTCGCGATGGCGGCGGCCGCCCTCGTCATCGGCGTGTTCGCCTCGGCCACGCGGCTGTGGCTGCTGGGCGGGCCACTGCCGGCGGGCGCGGTGTCGCCGCCGCCGGAGCGGCCGCACGGAGACCGGATGGCGCAGTGGACGTTCGGGATCGGGTGCGCACTGCTGGTGTTGCTGCTGGTGGCCGGGCTGCCGCGGGACCCGTTCGAGGTCGCGCACGCGCGCCTGGCCGCGCCCTCGTGGGAGCTGCCGTTCGGCGCGGACGCGAGCGGCCGGGACCTGCTGGCCCGCGTGGCGCACGGGGCGCTCGGCACGCTGGTGCCGGCGCTGGGGATCGTGCTCGCGGCGATCGCGATCGGCCTGGTGCTGGCGTTCATCCCGAACGCGGTGCGCGGACCGATCGAGGTCGCCAACGCGACCCCGCCGATCATCGCGGGTGTGGTGATCGCGGCGCTGGCCGGCCCGACGATGGGCGGCGCGGCCGCGGCCGTGCTCTGGGTGAGCTGGCCGCCGCTGGCCTCGCACGCGGTGGCGCTCGTCGAGGAGGCGAAGGCGATGCCGCACGTGAAGTGGCTGCCGCTGGCGGGCGTGCGCCCGTTCGAGGTCATGGCCCGGCACGTCGTGCCGGTCGTGGCGCCGGCGCTCGCGCGGCACGGGATGCTGCGCCTGCCGGGCGTGGCCCTGGCGCTCGCCTCGCTGGGCTTCCTGGGCCTCGGCGCGCAGCCGCCGGCTCCGGAATGGGGGCGGCTGCTCGCGGAGGGCATCGACTACGTCGAACGCGCGCCATGGACGACGGCGGCCCCGGCCGCTTCTCTCATCCTGATCTCGGTCATCGCGGTGGCTGCGGCGTCGCTGCAGGGCTCGCGGATCACGCTCCCGCGCCCGTCACAACACGGCGGGCCAACGAGGCCGAACGACGGCGGTCCGCCCACCTCAGGTGAAGCCGCGCCGGCCGAGGGTGCGACCGGCACCAGAGCAACGAGGAATTCGGCGGCGCCGGCTGGTTCTTCCGCTTCCGGGCACTAGATGTACCGGCCCCGACCGTTGTTTGCTGTCAAGCGTCGAGTTCGATAGCGGCTGATTTATCCGGTTTCGGTCGCTGAGAGCTGGGGCTCGGCGGTGCGGTAGGTTGCTTCGAACTCTGCTGGCGGGACGTGTCCGATCTCGCCATGGAGGCGGCGCTGGTTGAACGCTTCGGCCATCGCGTTGTCATAAGCTGTCGCCCTTCGAACCGACCGACGCGACCGCGTCAAGCGCGATAGATATACACCCAGCCCGAGAACGTGCGCAGTAGGTGATGTCCGCTACCTGGAGTTCGTCCGGCCGCGACGCGAGAAACTCCCGGTTCACCAGGTCCAACGGCCTACTCGTCTCCGGCGCCGGCTTCGTCGTCCGCGGGCCCTTGCGCCGCGAGACGCCCCGCAACCCGGCCTCGCGCATGAGCCGGCGGACAGTGGACACGGCGACCTTCTCACCCTCGCGGCCATTCACACACCAAGCCCGGGGCACTCCTGATATCCCAGATCCCAGTCCGGACCCGGGTCGAGTGGGACAACACTGCCCCCGGGATTCGAAGTGATCGAGCTAATCAGCTATAGACCATATCTATAACCGTCAACAAAAATATCTAGTTGATCAATTATCAAGGCTTGGATATGGTCAAATTATGCAAAAGGGCGAACCAATGACGACCGTCAAACAGGCCAGCTATGAACTACTCAGGGCCAATGGAATCACCACCATTTTCGGCAATCCTGGTTCCAACGAGCTGCCATTCCTTGGGGCCATGCCCGAAGACTTCCGGTACATTCTCGGCCTCCACGAGGGCGTGGTGATGGGCATGGCCGATGGATTCGCTCAAGCGACAGGCAAGGCCGCCTTCGTCAACCTCCATGCGGCCTCCGGCACCGGCAACGCGATGGGCGCCCTGACCAACGCCTGGTACTCCCACACACCACTCGTGATCTCCGCCGGACAACAGGTCAGACCTTCGATCGGCATGGAATCCATGCTCTCGAACGTGGACGCGACAACTTTGCCCCGCCCGTTGGTCAAGGCCAGCTCCGAACCTGCCTGCGCCGAGGACGTGCCCCGCTCCCTCAGCCATGCGATCCACATCGCCACCCAGGATCCCAAAGGCCCGGTGTACATTTCCGTCCCGTACGACGACTGGGATGCAGACGCAGGCGAAGTGAGCGTAAACCTTGCCGGCCGGAGCGTTCAGGCAGCAGGCACGCCCTCACGCCAACAGCTGGAACCTTTCATCGGTGCCTTGGCGTCAGCGGCCAACCCTGTGTTGGTTCTGGGACCCGACGTCGACGCCGCCCGCGCCAATCATCAGGCCGTTGCCTTGGCCGACAAGCTCAAGATGCCGGTGTGGGTCGCCCCGTCTGCACCCCGCTGCCCCTTCCCGACGACCCATCCCAGCTTCCGCGGGGTCCTGCCGGCTTCGATTTCCGGAATCTCTGCCCTGTTCAAGGAACATGACGTAGTCCTGGTCGTGGGAGCGCCGGTCTTCCGCTACCACCAGTTCGAACCAGGCGAGTTCCTCCCAGCCGAGACCACTTTGCTGCATATCACCGGCGACCCGGGCGAAGCGGCCAGAGCGCCAATGGGCGCGGCCCTGGTAGCAGACGTGAGTGAAGCCCTTCAGGCCCTCACCGAAGGCGTACCCGAGTCCGACCGCCCCCTGCCGGCCGCCCGGATTGTTGCTCCCCCGCCCAGGGCCGGTGGAACCGTGCTCGCACCCGAGGCGGTCTTCGAGCTGATCAACGAAGTTGCCCCCCGGGATGCCGTCTACGTCAATGAAGCGACGTCGACTGTCGGGGCGTTGTGGGACCGACTCGACATGACCCACCCCGGAAGCTACTACTTTCCGGCGTCCGGCGGACTGGGCTTCGGCATGCCGGCCGCCGTCGGTGTCCAGCTGGCCAACCCGAACCGCCGCGTCATTGGCATCATCGGAGACGGCTCGGCAAACTACGGGATCACCGCACTGTGGACAGCCGCTCAGGAGAAGATCCCGGTTGTTTTCGTGATCCTCAACAACGGGACCTACGGCGCGCTTCAAGCGTTCGCCACCAAGCTAAAGGCCGAAAACGTGCCGGGACTTTCCGTTCCCGGCATCGACTTCTGTGCTCTCGCCAACGGATACGGCGTCCAAGCCGCCAAGGTCACCGAGCTCAACGACTTGAAACAAAAGCTGACGACGGCGCTCGAAGCCGAGGAGCCGACACTCATCGAAATCATGACCACAACCATCAGCCCGTTCTGATCCGTTCTCGGCATCACTGACGATTCCCGGACGGATCAACAACCATTAAGGACCACGACATGACCGTTGATCTCGAAAACACCGCGGATTTGCTCGCCGGATGGATTCCCAACCGGCAATTCATCGGTGGTACTTGGCGTCAGGGGCGTTCCGAACGCACCCTCACCCTCACCAACCCCTACAACCAGCAGTTCCTCGGCTCGGTGCGCCAGGCAACCATCGAGGACCTCAACGACGCCTACACCGCTGCTGCCACAGCACAAAAAGAATGGGCAGCCCAGCCCCCGGCCGTCCGCCAGGGCGTTCTCCTCCGCGCCGCGGAAATCCTGCAGGAACGCCGTGACGACATCGTCTCCTGGCTTGTGGCTGAGTCCGGCAGCACCGTGCTCAAGGCCAATATCGAGGTTTCCGCAGCCCGTGCCATTACCCTGGAAGCGGCATCCTTTCCGTACCGCGTGCACGGTCGGATCTTGGAGTCGGATGTGCAGGGCAAAGAAAACCGTGTCTACCGCGTCCCCCTGGGCGTTGTCGGCGTCATCAGCCCTTGGAACTTTCCCCTCCATCTCTCCCAGCGGTCCGTAGCCCCGGCGCTTGCACTCGGAAACGCAGTCGTACTCAAACCGGCCAGTGACACGGCAGTCACCGGTGGGCTTCTGATCGGCAAAATCTTCGAGGAGGCGGGCCTCCCAGCCGGCGTACTCAACGTTGTCGCCGGGGCCGGAAGTGAAATCGGTGACGCCTTCGTTGAACACGAAATCCCCTCGCTCATCTCCTTCACCGGTTCCACAGCCGTAGGACAGAACGTCGGTCGCATCGCCGCCAGCGGCAAACATCTCAAGCACGTCGCCCTGGAACTGGGCGGAAACAGCCCCTTCGTTGTGCTGGCGGATGCTGACCTGGACCAGGCCGTTCGAGCTGCGGCCATGGGCAAGTTCCTGCACCAGGGCCAGATCTGCATGGCCATCAACAGGATCATTGTCGAGGACTCCGTCTACGACGAGTTCGTTACCCGTTTCACCGATCACGTACGGACACTGAACTTCGGAGACCCTGCAGACCCCAAGACATTCGTCGGGCCGGTTATCAACAGCCAGCAGCTTGAAGGGCTGCAGAAGAAGATCAGCCTCGCCACCGAAGAAGGAGCCCGGCTGGTCCTCGGCTCCGAGATCATTGGCCAGGTAATCCCACCGCACGTCTTCGCCGACGTCACCCCTGACATGGAACTGGCCCGCGAAGAAATCTTTGGCCCGCTGGTCGGCATTCTCCGCTGCCAGGACGAAGACCACGCATTGGAGATGGCCAACGACAGCCACTACGGCCTCGCCAGCGCCGTGTTTACCGGAAGTGCCGAACGCGGCGTCAAGTTCGCGCAAGGGATCCGTGCAGGCATGACTCACGTGAACGACATCCCTGTCAACGATGAACCCCACACAGCCTTCGGCGGCGAGAAGAACTCCGGGCTGGGACGGTTCAACGGCGAATGGGGCATCCGGGAATTCACCACGGATCACTGGATCAGCATCCAGCACACGCCACGCCAGTACCCCGTCTAGAAAGCAAGAAACCGAAACGGAGATGACCCTCGATGTCGTTCATAGAGTCAGCTGAGACTCAGCAACGGGCGCAGCCCGAGGGCCGTGACCTCACAGCCTCAGCCACTGCCGCTGCAGTGGCCGAAGGGTCCTTGGATCCCGGGCAACACCTTATTGATCTGCAGCAACTGTCACAGCAGCTGGCCGGGTACAAGGCCATGATCCTGCCCCTCCCGGCCCTGCCATCGCCCCTGGTGCCCGGGACTTTGAGCGGAGTCCCCGTCGTGGTGAAGGACAACATCGACGTCGCAGGAGTGCCCACGACCGCAGGCACACCCTCCTTGTCGGACAACATCGCGGAACGAAACGCTCCCCTAGTTGACCGGCTCACTCGTGCCGGGGCGGTGATCACGGGCAAGAATGTGATGCACGAACTCGCATTGGGAGCTACGTCAAACAATCCCGTGCACGGGCTCCCGAAAAACCCGTGGGACCCACACAGGATCTGTGGCGGCAGCAGCGGCGGAACGGCCGCCGCTGTCGCACTGGGCCTGGCTCCGGTCGGAATCGGAACGGATACCGGCGGATCGGTCCGCATGCCGGCGGCACTGTGCGGGCTGTTCGGCTTCCGCCCCTCGCCTGGGCGATACCCCGAGGGCGGAATGTTGTCCCTGACGCCGACCAGGGACACAGCCGGCCCAATGACCCGAAGCCTGCAGGACCTGCTACTCGTCGATTCCGTACTGGCTGCGCGGCCCGTCATCACGGCCACCGGTACAGTGCAATCTGCGCGGCTCGGCCTCAGCCCATGCCACAGCACCGACCTCCACCCGGACGTGGCGGAAAAATACCGGCAAGTCCAAGCAAGGCTGGAGGCACAAGGATTCCTGTTCGTCGATGTCGACGTCGACGACATCGTCAAAGAAGCTGCAGAGATCGCGACCATCATCCTCTGGGGCGAAGCAGCGGAGAATCTCGCAGAATATCTCCGCCTCCGCAAGGGTCCGACTTTGCAGGAACTGGTCCAAACCGTCGCCAGTACTGATGTCAGGAACCTTCTGGTGGCGGGTCTGGACTCCGTTAACCAGGGCGAATATCAGGCTGCACTCCAGACCCGGCAGCGGCTCCGCGAGGACCTGCAGCGCCGATTGGACGCCTCCGATGTGAAGGCCCTGATGTTCCCCACCGTTCCGGTCGTGGCACCCTTGGCCGAGCAAGAAGAGCGGACGGAACTCAACGGAAGAATGGTTCCGACATTTCCCACTCTTATCCGGCACTCTGATCTCGGTGGAGTCCTCGGCTTACCCGGCGTTTCCGTCCCGGTCGGTACGGGAACTCTTTCGCGTCTGCCGGTGGGAATGGAATTCTCTTCCGCGTCTGATGAGGACAACGATCTTCTGGCCCTCGTAACAGCAATCGAACCAGTGATCGCACAAGTCGCCGCGCCCAGCGACATCCGAAACGTCGTAATCCGCACGAACTGAACAGGATCACCACCGGCCACATGCCTTGCGGTGTCGGGGAGACAGCCACACTGCCGCAAGCACTCCCCCGCCCGACCTTAGCTATCCGCACCCCGGCGCGATAGCCCACTCCCCCGCCAGTCGTCCTTCGACCCATAGGAAAGCATCATGACTGAACATAACCGCGGCGAGACGGCCGCACACAGTCCCACCTGGCCCACAAGCGTTGCCGTCATCGGCGCCGCCGGCCTCATCGGTGCCGGCGTCGTCGAACGTCTTGCCATGGAAACGATCACCGACACGGTGTACATGACCGACCTGCGGGACAACGTCCTGCACGCGCACGCTATCGACATCACCGAAGCACAGATTCTGGGTGGGAACACCCGCACCAGGCTCGTGGTGGGACCACCCGCAGACGGGTCCCCTGTTGACCTCGTCATCGTGGCAGCGTCAGCGCCTGAAACTCCTGACGGAGACCGCCGGGACTTTCTTCGGGCTAATCTCAAACTGTTGCAGCTCCTCCTTCCAGACATCGAAAACCTGGCCGGAGAACACGGCGCAGTCATGCTCCTCTCCAACCCGGTCGATGTCCTTGCCGAAGCACTGAGACAGCTATCCGGAATCAGCCCCGATCGCATTGTCGGCTACAGCCTGAACGATTCCATCCGCTTCCGCGCAGCGGTAGGCCGTGAACTCGGTGTATCACCGGAGCGCATTGCCGGTTTGGTCCTAGGGGAACACGGGGACGGGCAGGTCCCGCTCTTCAGCGGTCTCACCCTTGACGGAAAGGCCGTGGATCTCGGCACGGCCGAGCGGGTCCGGATCATCACGGACATCACGGGTTGGTTCTCCCGATGGTCAGCCCTCAAGCCCGGCCGCAGCAGCGGCTGGACGACGCCCCTTGGGGTCGCCCAAGTGGTAAAAGCCATGGCCACGGGAGAGATTCACCCGGCGACTATCTGGACCGGCAGTGTCGAGAGTCTGCCCGACAGCTTCATCTCCCTCCCGACACGGTTTGAGCAGGGTCGGATGGTCTCGGCGCTGGGGCCGGTCTCGGAAACTGAGAAAGAGGGACTGACGCAGGCCGCCACATCAGTCGAAGCCGCGGCAGCGCAGGCACTTCAAGACTTTCGCAGCGCTATTTAGGCAGCGGGTAGCTTGCAGACGTTTAGGTGAAGGGAAGGGCAGCGGCGGCGAAGGGCGGACTCTTCCCCTCGTGGATCTCGAACTACTTGCTCGCGAGGAGAAGATCACCACTACCAGCAGACACCTAAGTGTTGGTCCGCAGAATAACGCCGACGAAAGCAACTGACACGAATACTGGTGGGATTCACATTCTCTATCAGGAAGCCAGACTGGATAGATACGGATTATGCTGAGGACATGACAGGCATGGATCTCAACCTCCTCCGCGCGTTCATGACGATCTACGAAACCGGAAGCCTGACCCGAGCGGCGAGTGTGCTGTCCGTGACGCAGCCGTCCGTTAGCTATGCCCTGGGAAGATTGCGCAAGCAACTGAGCGACCCCTTGTTTATCCGCTCCGCCGACGGGATGACCCCGACGCGGCGAGCAACGGAACTCTTCGAAACAATCAAGCCGGCAATAGCCGTCATTGACGCGACGGTGGAAACCGGACGGAACTTTGACCCTGCCTCCACACGGCACGAGTTCCGATTGTGCCTGAGCGACCTTGGCGAACTTACATTCCTGCCACCCATCCTTCGTGCTTTTGGAAGTGAGGCCCCCAACGCCACGCTGGAAATCATCCCTATGAAGATCGACTCGGTATCCGAATGGCTGATGCGGGGGGACATCGACGCTGCAGTCGCCAGCGTGCCCATCGAAGGAGCCGAACACCATGAGATTCTTTTTGAGGACCGATACGTCTGCGTTCTACCCCAAAGCTACACAAGCTCATCCGAATCGTTGACCTTGAGCGAATTTGCAGCCCTGCCCCACATCGCAATCGACCGATCCTCCGGACACTACCAAGTCGACCGCGTGCTTGAATCCATGCAGATCAAGCGCCGCGTTGTACTCCGCCTCCACCACTTCTCCGTGCTCCCCCAAATCGTGGCGAGCAACGATTATGCCGCTATCGTTCCCTTGCACGTCGCCGAACTTTTCGCTTCCCAGCAGCCCGTGAATTTTCACGAACTGCCGTTCCAAATGCCAGCATTCAATGTCTCGCTCTACTGGAACGGGGCAGCCCCCGTAGCGCCGGGCCGAACCTGGTTCCGAGAAATGATCGCCGACGCGTTGAAGTGAACGCGATGCAGGGGAAAGGCCGTCGTAGTCCGAGATGGAACTTTGACGAGACTTCCTACTCCAGAGTGGAGAACAGACAGCCGCAGAAGCGAATAACCGGGTGGACCGTCTTCTTATAAAGAACCTCTATAGGGCACCCAGAAAACATTTAGTGGCTCGATTCTAGGGTCGCCGGTAAAGTCGTATCCAGCGACCCTCCCAGCCAAAGCCGTGGAGTGTACCTTCTTCCCACTATCCAGGAGAAAACATGAGCATCCGCGTAGCAGCTGTTCAAGCCGAGCCGGTGTGGCTGGATGCCAAAGCCACTGTGGAGAAAACAATCGCTCTCATTGCTGAGGCTGCCGCAGGTGGAGCGGATCTCCTGGCGTTCCCGGAGACTTGGATTCCGGGCTACCCCGTATTTTTGTGGAGTTACCCGGTCTACCTCCAGCAGGAGTTTGTAGCCCGATACCACGCCAACTCCCTCACGGTAAGCGGCGAACAAATGGCGCGCATCAGGGAGGCTGCCGCCGAACATTCGATCACGGTCGTCCTGGGGTACAGCGAGAAATCCGGCGGATCCCTGTATATGGCCCAATCCATCATCGGCCCGGATGGACGCATCTTGCTGCATCGCCGCAAGCTCAAACCAACCCACGTCGAACGCGCCTTGTTCGGGGAAAGCGACGGCAGCGGAATCAAGGTTGTCGACACGGCGTTGGGCAGGTTGGGAGCGTTGAACTGCGCCGAGCATTTACAACCACTCACGAAGTACGCCATGTACTCGCAAAACGAACAAATTCACGTCGCGGCGTGGCCCTGCTTGGGCATCCTAGGCAGGGAGCCAGCGTTAAGCCCTGAGTCCATTATGGCGGCGTCCCAAACTTACGCCTTGGAAGGAGGCGTTTTCGTCATCACTTCATCACAAATTATGAGTGATGACGGCGCCCGAGCCTTCCCTGATGCCAGCGGCGGTCCCACTCCGGTCTATACAGGCGGTGGAGGTTTCGCCCGCGTTTACGGGCCTAACTCCGGATTGGTTACCGAACCGCTGCCACCAACCCAGGAGGGCATCGTCTACGCAGACATTGATCTTTCCAGTATCGATCTCGCCAAAAATACCCTCGATCCTGCCGGACACTACGCCCGTCCCGACGTCCTTCGGCTGCTCTTCAACGCCACACCCGCAACACCGGTCACTTCCGATGACGCCCCCGACAAGGGCCGCGAGCAGGATTTCCCGCCGCCTAAGCATGACAGTCCGGCCGCGACCGACCTTCCTGCACCAAGTCAGGGCGCGACAGGGCGATAACCGGTCCTAAGCGTTGGCGGGGAGACCGGGCCAGCCTGTGGCACATCAATATCCCTGACGAATTTCACGCAGCACTTGCACAGAAAACGCCCATCCAGGGCTCCTGTCTTCTCCACCTGATCCGCCATACATGTGATCGGCGTGCCCGCTTCCCGG
Source organism: Zhihengliuella halotolerans (assembly GCF_004217565.1). NCBI lineage: Bacteria > Bacillati > Actinomycetota > Actinomycetes > Micrococcales > Micrococcaceae > Zhihengliuella > Zhihengliuella halotolerans. The sequence goes on from NZ_SHLA01000001.1 coordinate 2,486,401, forward strand.
CACGGCCTTCCAAGTCCGCCGCGGAACCCAGACCGGGTTTTCCAGTGGGCAGGAAATTCTTTCGCCGTCAGACACCGGCGACGATCCCGACTCTGGTCACGAGCTCTGAGTCATTCATCCCTTCCCAGCGAATTATCCCCAGCGCTGTATCGCTTTTCCTCCTCAGTAGACCAGAAGGATCACCCATGACTACAACATCAGCCCCCGGACACAAACCCCCCAGCCGTGCCCAGCTACGCAACGTTCGCCTGGCAAGCGGTATCGGTTCCACCATCGAGTGGTACCTATCTTTCGCTTACATCTCGGCCGCCGGACTGATCTTCAGCCAGCAATACTTCGGTGCCTTGGGCCCGGACGCGCTTATCGTCTCACTCGGATCCGTAGCCGCCAGCTTCATCGCCAGCCCTCTGGGTGGGATAATCGCCGGTCACTTCGGAGACCGTTACGGGCGAAAAGCGACTTTGATCGGAACGCTCTGCGTCATGGGCGTCGCCAGCCTCGGAATTGGCGTACTGCCAACCTATGAACAAATCGGCATGGCGGCACCAGTGATCCTGGTCATCCTGCGCTTTGTCCAGGGCCTCAGCACGGGCGGAGAATGGGGAGGCGCGGCACTGATGGCCGTTGAGTACGCCCCCGAAAAGAAGCGCGGCTTCTACGGCGTGTTCTCCCAAATCGGCACTCCGGCAGGATTCGTCCTGGCAACAGGCAGCTTTTTCCTCGTCCAGTCGCTCACTACTGCAGAACAGTTCGCCTCCTTTGGATGGCGCATCCCCTTCTTCATCAGCGTCGCCCTTGTACTCGTGGGGATCAAGATCAGAACTTCGATAGAGGAAACGCCTGCCTTCGCTGAGGTGAAGAGAGAACACATCGAAGCGAGGATCCCACTCAAGGAAGCCTTCAAGGGCTATTCCGTCCACATGGCCCTGGCAGCGGGAGCATTCATGGCCAACATCCTCGCCGGTCTTCTCCTCATCGGGTACTTTCTGCCCTACACCACGTCAGGGCTCAAAATGGAAGCCGGCCCCGTACTGCTTATCTTGATGTTCGCGTCAATCGTCTGGATCGGCAGCACGTTGTGGGGCGGAGTTCTGGCTGACCGGTTCGGCGCCCGAAAAGCTATGATCGGCGGATACGTCCTCCTCGCACTGTGGGCCGTTCCAATGTTCCTGCTGATTGATTCACGATCGCTGGTCGCCTTCGCCCTTGCCGTGTTCGTACTCGCCATCGGACTGGGCGTTTCCTACGGACCACAAAGCTCGCTCTTCGCCGCTCTCTTCCCGCCCAGAATCCGGTACACGGCAGCATCACTACCGTACGCAATCGGCGGCATACTCGGGGGCGGATTCGCGCCGGCAATCGCCGAAGGACTGCACAAGGCAACGGGGACATCCATGGCGATCGCAGCATACATCGTAGTGTTCATGACTGCGTCCATCGCCTGCCTGGTAGCAATCAAGGCGCGACATCTGCAGGGATTTGCCGTCGAGCCCTCAACCGCTGCCCCTTCAGTACCTGCCACCGTGGAATGACATGATGCTGCTCGGCCGGAGGCTGGGGCCGGGCAGTCTCACCACCACGGCAGTTTGCCCGCTCCATGTCGTCGTCTGTGATCTTGGCAGCCTAGCGCGACCGGCTACAACCGGATGCGCGCCCGGGTCACGGAGGAACTCAAGTGTGGAGTTCGATCGAGGCTGATTCATGACTGGAACCTCCAGACGTTCAAGTGTGGCTCTACCAGTCCACACCCGTTGCGGCGGACTGGGAACAGGACCGGCAACCCACGAGAGCCCTTTGAACGCGAGATTCCGTCCTACGAAAAGGACCAGCTGATGGAGGCGAGCCGTTCCAAAGGGTAGCGGCTGATGGAGATGTGCTGGTCCTCAGCAGCGATCACCACGTTGCAGTGCATCGCCGGTGATACACGCACCTTGCGGATCCCGCGGTACCGGAACCCCGCGAGAGGTTCCGGCACCTTTTCGCCGTTCGTTTCAAGGCCTGACCCCACGGCTGCCCGACAGACGCGACTCAACTACGCGGGCTGGTGACGAATCAGCCGGGCCGCCGTCTTTACGAGCATGAGCACCAGCAGCACGATGCCGACGTAGCCGTTGACGACGTAGACGATGTTGACCATCTGGGAGAACGGCAGCACGAGTCCGATCAGCGTGCCGGCGGCGGCCAGCCCAAGGGTCGCGGCCTTGTAGGCGCGCGTCTTCTCGGTCAGGAACCGCGAGGAGACGGTCCACAGCAGCGGCACCGCCGTCGTGTAGATGCCGGCGAGGATGATGACCGAGAAGCCCGAGGCCAGCAGCGGGCTGAAATCTGACGCAAGGACCAGCATCGGGATCTCGGTGCCGTTGACCTTTGAGATGCTGGCCAGCAGGCCCAGCCCGACGACGATGCAGGCGAGCGAGAACGCGATGCCGCCGACGAGGCCGCCCGTGGATGCCTCGCGGCGGCTGCGCGCCGTCGCGCCCAGCGCGGTGAGGAAGGCCGCCAGCCACAGCATGCAGAACCCCACGTAGGACAGCCCGGAGAGGTACCAGTTGCTGGAGGCCTGCGTCAGCTCCAGCGCGGGCAGCAGGGCGTTGCCGCCCGCGACGCCGTCCGCGCCGCGGATCAGTCCGAGGACGCCGAGGGCGACGGCGATGACGACGATCAGTGGCCCGATCTTGCCGATGACGTCGACCAGTCCGCGCAGCCCGAACCACACGGTGAGGCCGACGGCGACGGCCAGACCGATGCCGCCGAGGTACTTCGAGAGCCCGTAGTGCTCCTGGAAGACGGCCCCGGCGCCGGCGACCATGACGGTGAAGCTGAGGAAGACGAAGAGGATCGAGAAGTAGTCGAAGAACGCGCCCAGGTGCCGGCCGCAGTAGTAGTGGAAGATGCGCGAGGGGCGATCGAACTTCTCCGACTGGCCGGCGGTGAGGCATTCGACGCACACGTACGTCATCAGCACGAGGACCAGCAACCCCGTGCCGAAGAGCCCCGCGTAACCGTAGGACGTGAAGTACTGCAGGATCTCCTGCCCGGTGGCGAAGCCGGATCCGATGAGGAAGGCGATGATGGCCCCGGCGAAAGTGAGGGCGCGCGGGAGGCTGCGGGTTCTGGTGTTTCTCGGGCGGATTCTGGTCGGCGCGGCGTCAGTCATGGAGGGGTCTACTTCCAGAGAAAAGGGTTGCGTCGGCAACTGATATATGAGATATATTTGTAAGATATTTCACAGGTTCGGGCCAGTCAACCATGAGGCGGATTGCGTCCGGCGCACCCGGCCGCCGTCGTCCGATGAGGGGCCGGCGCCCGAGATATCAATCCAGCACCAGCCCTTGGCCAGCCCGAGGTCCGATCGATGAGGAGTGGATCCGTATGCCGCAGCTTGCGCACCGGCTCGAACGTCTAGGCACTGAAACCGCCTTCAGCGTCGCCCAGGCCGCCGCCGCCTGGAAGGCGAAGGGGAACGCTGTGTACCCCTTCCACCTCGGCGACATCAACATCCCGACCGCCCCGCACATCGTCGAGGCGATGAACCAGGCGATCGCCGACGGCTACACGGGCTACTGTCCCGGTCCGGGCATCCCGGCGCTGCGCGAGGCCCTCGCCGAGGACATCGGGTCGCGCCGCGGCATGGAGTTCAGCGCCGACAACGTCGTCGTCATGACCGGCGGCAAGCCCGTCATCACCAAGTTCCTGCAGACCGTGATGAACCCGGGCCAGGAAGTGCTCTACCCCAACCCCGGCTTCCCGATCTACGAGTCGCAGATCGAATACCTCGGCGGCACGGCCGTCCCCTACGCCTACGTACCCACCGAGTCCGGGTTCGCGATCGACATCGAGCAGGTCCGCGCCTCGATCACCGAGAACACCACGGCGATCATCTACAACGACCTGCAGAACCCCATCTCGGCGGAGTCGACCGCCGAGGAGCGGGAGGCGGTCGCGCAGCTCGCGATCGAGCACAACTTGTGGGTCCTCTCCGACGAGGCCTACTTCGAGACCCGCTACGAGGGCACTTCGAGCTCGATCGCCGCGCTGCCGGGCATGGCAGAGCGCACGGTCATCCTCTACACGTTCAGCAAGAAGTTCGCGATGACCGGTTCGCGCCTGGGCTGCGCCGTCGCCCCGCTGGAGATCGCGAGCGTCCTGAGCAAGCTCAACACCAACGACGAGTCCTGCACCACGCACTACGTGCAGTACGCCGGCATCGCCGCCCTGCGCGGCACGCAGGAACCGGTCAAGGAGATGCTGGAGACGCTCAAGGAGCGCCGCGACGTGACGTGCGAGATCGTCAACTCGATCCCGGGCATGTCGGTCGCTGTTCCGCAGTCGACGTTCTACCTGTTCCCCGATGTCACCGAGGTCATGGACCGCATGGGCTTCGTCAACGTCGGCGACTTCGCCACCGCGGCGCTGGAGAACACGGGCGTGTCCTTCTGCACGCGCGAGCACTTCGGCCGGCGCCTGCCCGGCGAGGATCGGCAGTACATCCGTCTGGCCTACTCGGGCATCGAGACGGAGGCAATCCGCGAGGGCCTCGGCCGTCTGCGCGACTGGATCGAGGCATCATGAGCAAGGTGGTAGTGACGGGGCGCATCCCCGAGGCCGCGCTGGAACTGCTCCGGGCGGAGCACGACGTCGACGCGTGGGACGGCTCCGAATCAATCGGCCGCGATGAGCTGCTCGCGCGCGTGGCCGGTGCGGACGCCGTCGTGAGCCTACTGACCGAGCGGATCGACGGCGAGCTGCTCGACGCCGCGGGCCCGCAGCTGAAGGTCGTCGCCAACGTGGCGGTCGGCTACGACAACATCGACGTCCCGGCGTGCCGGGAGCGCGGCGTTATCGCGACGAACACGCCGGGCGTGCTCACGGAGGCCACGGCCGACATCGCGTTCGGCCTCATCCTGATGGCCACGCGCCGTCTCGGCGAGGGCGAGCGCCTGATCCGCTCGGGCGCGGCCTGGAAGTGGGGCATGTTCTTCCTGCTCGGCAGCGGCCTGCAGGGCAAGACCCTCGGGATCGTCGGCATGGGCGGCATCGGCCAGGCGACCGCGAGCCGGGCCAAGGCCTTCGGCATGGAGGTCGTCTACCAGTCGCGCAGTGAGATCGACCCGGCGATCGCCGCGGAGCTGGGCGCCCGCCGCGTCGACCTCGACGAGCTGCTGGAGATCTCCGACGTCGTCTCGGTGCACTGCCCCTACGGCCCGGCCACGCACCACCTGATCGGCGACGAGCAGCTGGCCGCCATGAAGGAGACCGCGTACCTGGTGAACACAGCGCGCGGGCCGATCGTCGACGAGGCCGCCCTCGCGGCCGCGCTCCGCGCCGGGCTGATCGCCGGTGCGGGTCTGGACGTCTTCGAGAAGGAGCCGACGGTCCACCCGGATCTGCTGGAACTGGAGAACGTGGCGCTCGTTCCGCACCTGGGTTCGGCAACGGTGGAGACGCGCACCGCCATGGCGACGCTCGCGGCCGACAACGCGCTGGCCGTGCTCGCCGGAGAGCAGCCTCCAACGCAGATCAGCTGACAGGTAGGTCCTACTTCTCGCTACACAAGGTTGAGCGGTCCACGACACGCTATCGTGGACCGCTCTTCCGTGTCCCCCGTCGCCCGGCAGCTACCGCGGTGCCGCCAGCTCACGTCTCCCGAGGGTTTCCGTAATCTTGACGCACAGCTTCCAACGTCGGAGTGAGGAACAGATGCACGCGTACGACATCATTTGCGTCAACCGCACACCGCAAGCTGCGGCGCTCATGGCAGCGTCGTTCATCGCTTTGGCGTAGTCCTCACCTCAGGCCTCGCGATTCAGAATTCCGCGCCAGCGAAAGGTGCGTCGGCCTACCCGCCACCAGAATCGTGACGTTGGCAGACATATGGTCAATGGATGCGCCTCTGGGCGCCCGCAGGGGGGTGTAAGGGCCAACCGTCGCCCAGCGATCGCGCAATTGAGTACTCAGGACGACGAGGCCCAAGTCGATGGCAGCCGCGCAAAGGGGCCGAAAAATTCGGTTATCCGGCACCAAATGCTCCGAGGCAATGCGTCATCGACTCAATAGAAAATTACGCCCCTGGAATCACTAATCGAGCACTACAACATCACCATAGAATGAATCATTTCTGAGACTAAATTTAATATGCTCCGGAGAAATTCCAAGCTCTTTAGCCACCCATGCGCGGACTATAATATTACACTTGCGATTGACATTAACCATGACTTCATGTTCTGGCATCACCCTCAGTGAGTGCTTTAGAGAATTGTATGCAGAACTCATGTCCCGAACCCAGTCTTTCGCCACTTCCTCGCTATAGGGAAGAGAATCCAAGCAATCATCGACAATTCTCATCAACTTTAATTCAACCGGAGTCGAATCAGCAGACTTCGACGACTTCTGATCTTTGTGGCGCAGGATTGCGAGGCCTAGTGCGTCTAGACCTGCTCCAGCATGGACCAGCGTCGTCTCGGCAGGAATGCCCGACGACCAGACAGACATACCGAGAAGCGAAGTAAGAGCCCTTTTATATTTCTCATATAAACGGATCCAGCGAATTAGGCCTTCCGATCCAAGGTCTTCAAACATTACCAATTCAACTGCCGGCCTTGCGTAGCCTTCCGCCTCTGAGCTCCAAGCCTGAATCGCAGACCTGCGAGGCCCAACCGCAAGAGCCTCCCCGTGGGAACCGCGCCCTTCCCCTGGATCATCATGATTTAATATGGTTTGAATTTCCACCGGCACGCTTCTCGATGCATTGAGTTCCATTAGCGCAGCAACTTTGTGGATTTTTTGTAGATGCGTATTCCATGAAACAGGGACGTCGGCCCACGAGCGAACCTCTAATATGGACTCCCCGGAAAATTTGCCATGACTATACGTCATCACCCAAATGGTCCTCAGTTCGCAGTTCAGGTCCGCCAACCTTACTGACGAGAGCAAGGGCAAATCCAGGTCAACGCTTTGCGTTAAGCCATCTCGACTGTCGCGTTCGTCCAATACCGGGCACCTAAGATCGACCCAGTTGGCCCCACCTGGTATTGTCGCCACCAGCTCGTGAACTTTGTCGAAATCGATTCCACGTGCAGACCCTTCCACTGCTCGCTGGAAGAATACATGCCCGACGCCGCGCGCCATAGAGCCACCAATCTGATAGCCATCTTCTCTGCAGCCAATAAGTATCGCTGAACCATGAGTACTGTGAAACACGAGAGTGTCCGGCAGCGAGAACATGTGCCCCTCAGCCTCAACACCGTATTGCGGATGCGTAAACCATGATTGGATCTTATTACCGAGTTCCTGGTCCCAAAATATGGAGAGCCTGAGCCGTCCATTATATTCCTGCATCGTTGCAGGAGCGGTTACAGCAGCGCATTCGGAAAAGTCAACGTGACCAGTCGTCGGTAAATCCAACCAAAATTTCTCGTCAACCATACAAAACACTTCCCCAATTCGTAATCAGAAATATCGACCATATGCTATCAACCTACTGCTCGATAGGGCATATGAGGAGCGAACGTTCACATTGTCTTGTTTCTCCGACTTAGGCTTCTACCGCTGACAAATCTGGTGCGCGCCCCGAAGCTCAGTAGTTTGTACTTCAAAGTGTGACGGAAGACTGAATTCGGCTTGGCCCGCGGTAGCACCGTCTGGATACGCTCCAAAACTTCGAGAGGGTCGGAGCGTCTGAGGCGAGGGGCTGATCGGCCAGCAACTTCTTCAGTTGAGCGTTATCCTTCTCCAACTCCCTAGCCCGCTTCGAGGCCTAGGCGGTCTTCTCGGAACCATACTGGTTCCGTCGCCGCTATTAGGTCGCCGCGATGACCTGGAGTTCCTTGACGACCTCGACCATTGGATGGCCGTCGTTCAGCATATTCTGACCCTGGCACACCTTCGAGATAACCTGATCAGGGGTACGTCTACGTTCCATGATTCGTGAATTTCCTCCTGCGTCCATCATCGGATGCGAAGAACACAAAGCCACTGGACTCCTGCCTGGGGACCCGACCATGTGCAATATTCTTACCCGGTGACACCAAGCCCTTGCCGGTCAGCGAAGAGTTGGAGGTAGCCGGAAGCAGGAATCAGTTCGATCTGACAGTTGACAGACCTAGAGCCCCAATCGGCCAATCTAGCATAAATTCAACTTCAAACTAGCAGTGATCACTGATTCATATTATCGAATTGGCGGCTTCGTCCCCGTCGATTCTGCGAGGTGGCAGCCGTAGTATATATCGAAGTCGATATCGCGGATACCCACGCGGATATTATCGACAATGTAATCTTGGCGTCCAATCTCAACCCTAGTACCAATTGGGAAAGACATCGCCCCCTCCAGAACTGCCAGTCGCTCGTTGACGTACATGAAAACAGTTTGCCCCTGCGTCAGTGGATTACTCATAGCCCCAGTATGCCACACAAATACTCCTTCGAATCGTTCAATCGGAGATTGATTTTCGATTCGCACACTGATGTGATTACCTAACGCGGTGGACCCCAAGGGGAGACGCCTCAGGCCTAGTCAACGAGAGATTCCGGACGCTGTCTAGAACCGCTCACGGCACGCAACCTACCCTCGATCGGTCACGTGCGTGCTCTCCGGTGATATCGAGGCTAACCGCCTGGATGCCGGGCCCGATTCCGCCATCCGGACATGACAGAATGGATGTTGACCGTCGCGGATACGCGTGATGGCGCCGCATCCATCGAATCCAGTAACTCCTCGCGAGCGCCTCACGAATTCCTCCCCGGTTATCTGGGTCGCACTTGCTTCAATGCCGGGACAGCGACCCCGACGTGAACGTCCACAGTGTTCCGTCCAATACCGCCGTCGTGCAGACGAACGGCAAGGTAATAGTCGTCCCGTCCGAACACTAGCTATCCCGTCGCCTCAGCCCGTCCGGGCGGCCCCGCATCGATGCGGCCAGATGCTCTCCACAGAATCTGAAGTAACCATCCAAACCCGACGCGTTACCAAAAGTGCGACGTTGATGTCTTCGACGACTTGCCCTGGCGCTGGGCGACTGAGGATGGAAGATTCATCGCCAACTAGAAATCAGGGACGCAGGCAGCTGACGGGTGGACCATTCGGAACCAGTGCCGCATCACAAGCGACGATGCACTATGAACCTCTCGCCGATCGGTTCAATGCGAATGCGTTCGTTCCGCTCCCGGAGCGAACGCATTGTCTCGACGCCGAGGCCAAGCGTTCCTGAGCGCGCGCCGTTTGGCCGCCAATTGACGGGACGCAGCACCCCGTCGAGATCGACGAGGACCTGCTCAGGCTCAGCCGGAAAGACGTGCTTCGACGCGGCCGGGATCCTGAGGTTGCTCCTCGCGCGATCCTTGTCCGTGACCGGTTGGCTCCACACGACAAGCGATCCAGAGCGCCTGTCGTCGGCGTTCTCCGGCGACGGCGACTCTTGTCCACCCGCGCGGCTCTTGTCTACCACAATAGGCGGCGCCGAGAGTCCCGATTCTTCGGTGGTGCCAGCGGTTTTCGCATGGTGCATCCAAAGCACGATGTCAAGCGTCCTCAACAGGGACAGGTGGACCGCCACGCTCGCATGACGGATTCTGCGTAGCGCCTGCACGAAATCACCGCGCTGGAATGCCGCGTTCCACGTGATCCACTGCTGACCACTGCCACCGAGGCCGACTTCCGCCTCGACGAAAGAATCGTAAATCGGAATCAGATGAGGTCGTTTCCGGGCCAATAGCTTGCTGGCAGTGACCGGGCCGAGGTCCCACTTGTCGTCGTGCTGCCTCAGGAGGTCCCACACGCGCTGCCCCGGACTCTCCGGATTCCCCAGGAGCGCCTCGAATTCATACTTCGTCAACGTCTCGAACGCGGCGTCGAACGGCAGCTCAGACAGGCACCGCGACAACTCCGTCGCCATCGGACCCAAGATTCCGACGGCTGCCTGCCCAGTGACCGGCTTGGACAGGAGCGAAGTCGACAAAAGGTCCGCCGCGGTGAACTCGTGCGGGTTGCTACGCCCTCCGCCACCGAACGTCTCGAAGTGGGATCCGGAATACAGGGGACGCCCATTGGGTCGGACTCCGAAGTACTCGTCCAAGTACCGGATGGCCTTGGCCTCACCAATGTTCACTTCCGATTCCGCCACCAGAATCTTGTCGAACAACGTCTGCACGCTCATGTCGTTCCCCAACTTCAGGGCTCGAACCGATGACGCTCGAGCCGGTACCGAGAGCCTAATTGCCCAAGCACCGTCGTGCTCGGACCCCACGTGCTGTTACGCCCTGTCCGCATCTACAGGACTCAGCCGCAATCAGAATGCAAGTTCCCTCTACGTAGCGTCCTGTGCACCGGCTCGAACGACCGGCGCCAGGGACCCCGCGCGGACGACATGCACATCGTCGGGAGAACAACGATGTCTATTACCGCCCCGACTGACCGTCGACGCACGAACGTGCACGAATCGAGCTCGTTCCACCGCGGCGTCGCCCTTACGAATTCACCGCCCGTGCTCAGCTACCAGGCGGCTGGCGAACAATCCACTGATCATCGGGTTCGCGCGGGACGAAGAAAAAGCCGCCCTTGCTGCAAGCCTCATTCGGCGGCGCCTGGGGTCATAGTCAAGGACGACGTCCATCTCGATCAAGTGCTCGATCCATTCATCAAGGCGACGCTGCTCGTCGTCGGTGACCCCGCGGCCGTTGCGCTTCCGATTGATCGTCAGCAGCTGCCACAAAGGCCGAGTGTTACGATGGCGCGCTTCGACCTCCCACGGCACCAGCTCCCGGAACCTATACCTCTCACCTTGCTGCACACGCCCTTCGAGCAACTGCCGAATAGTGTCCTCACCGGCATCGTACAGTTCGGAAATTTGCGCATACGTCAGGCCGCTGGCCGACAGTGCCCGCAGCTTGTCGACGTGCGGGAGCCTCTTGTGATCCGCCACTACCTAACCTCCCCGACTTCTCTCGGCGCCGCCGATCCGGAAGATCAGCGACCAGTCGAAGAGAGACTGCGCGGCCCCTCACACAGGTTAGGAGCACCAACAGCCCCTTCCCGATCCGCAGGCGCTATCGCCAGGGCTGAAGCCAAAGCCTCACCGGCAACCGGACGGCTCATCTCGTCAAGTAATCCAATTGCCACCAGCTTCGCAAGCGCATGCGAAAGATCCACGGTCACGGCTTCCGGGCCTGGGACCGGTGCAGTCTCAAGGTACTGCGCCAGAGATCTCACGGCAGAACTCATTGCCTGTTGAGCCACTGGCGTTGAGAGCGCGTCTTCGAGCGGAGAGAGATCGAGCTCAGCGAGATAATTCCCGACGACGCGTGCAGCGAGCTGCGGGTATGCAGCGATCCCCGCGGCCAGCGAATCTCGATCAAGGCCAGCTTGCTCCAGCAGCCTGTCCAGCATCCCCTGCCCATCAGAGCGCTTGAAACCATTACGTTCAGCCAGTGGCGCGAGGAGGTCTCGGAGCCGGTCGAGTTGCAGAGGTCGTTTCCTGGCTGCACGGCCAAGCACATCGGCAACCAGACTGATATCACCCACCTCAGCGACGAGATCGGCAATCGTGCGCTCGATAGTCATGGTCGGAAGCCCCCGCACAAGAGTCACGTCGGACGGGTCAAGCGCTCTCTGTCGATAGCGAATCTCCGATCGCTGACTCTGACGACGCACTGCCGAAACGAACTCATGCCGATCAGACCACAGGTCACTTATTTCGTGTAGCGCTGCCGCCGACGAGCTGGCAACCACGATTCCGCCAGTCAGGTCTTGCATCCGATTCTCCGCGAGAACCTTCGGGTCGGTACTGAGCCAGGCGGCGCGCAGATCCTCAAACTCATCACCGGGAGCGCCTACATCCTTGTAGACACCGTGGGCCAGCCGTTCGAGATGCCCGGCTTCCGTGAGGCGCGAGAGATTGAGCCGCGTCACCCCAAGCGCGCTCGCCTGCGCTGACGTCACCATCCCCCACTGTGAACCGGTGACGTCAGCAAGCACTCTCAGCGCGTCGCCCGACTTCATACTTGAATTGTATCTCTCAGGCTGAAACATTCAAAGTAGTAGTAGTTCACTCTCGTCGTTTGATATGCGTCAGATTGCCTATGTTCCCGCTGGCGCGCGCAGCTATCCGAACGCCGTCAAACACCACAATCGGCAAGAGCCCAAACGCGACTGCACCCGCCATGTGGCCGTGATGCTGGACGGCAAGGGCGCCTTCGCCGCCGCCCCGGTTCCGAGAATTCCTCCACACCGAACCGAGTAGCGGATCATCGCCATCGACATCCGTTGGATGTCCCAGTTCATCGCCGGACGGGTGCTGTAGGACTGACTGCGACTTGCGATTCGAACACGCAGCAGTCGAGGTCGCCCTCGAATCGAAATGCCACCGACCGGTCCGCCAGTCGGGTCGAGGAAGACGGGGCCCCACAGTCAGTTCCTGAATGCCTCCTCAACGGCGGCGGCGAGGCTGAGCAGCTCGGTGTCGCGGAATCGGGGACCTTCCAACAGCATTCCGACCGGCAGCCCGCTATCGGCCGTCCCGGCCGGAATGGAGATCATGGGCACCCCGACGGAAGTTCCCGGATTGGTGTTGCGGATCAACGTATCGAACACCGGAACGTCACGTCGTGGCCCAGCTCAAGTGGGAGGGCCACGGCGGTAGGAGCAATCAGCGCGTCAACGCCCTCTTCCCTAAACGTCGACTCATAGTTTTGGCGAAGGCGCCAGATCAGCCCGCGCGCCTCCTCGTACTGGTCTGCACTCACCGGGCTTTCCGCAAGATGTCGCAAGAGCCCAGCGACATCGGGAGATGCCACGTGACTCACGAGGTCCGCGAGCCCGGTCCGCGGCCCTTCCATGTGAACCGCCGCGTACTGCTCTTCAATAAGCAGCGCTGCCTCGTAGAGGACGGCGGTCATTCCGCCTTCCCCGGCCAAGCGGTAGTCGTCCGCAACCGAAACGTCCACCAGCTCAACTCCGGACGCACCCAACCGCGTCAGCGCCTGCCGCGCAACGGCTTCGACCTCCGGCGCCAGGTCATCAAACCGATCAATCAGCACGCCAACGCGCCTGCCCGGCAACGTCGCGGCCTGTGCACGCGGCTCCCGCGTGATGATCGAGTCGACGAGCTGAACGTCCTCGACGTTGTTGGCGTGGACGCCGACGGTGTCCCTCGTCCACGAGATCCCGACGAGCCCGTCGCCCGGGTAGCGGCCCGTCGTCGGCCGGAATCCGACCACGCCGCAGAACGACGCCGGCAGCGTCACCGACGCGCCAGTGTCGGTCCCGAGGCTGAACGGCACGACGCCGCTCGCCACGGCCGCCGCACTCCCGCCACTGGAACCCCCTGCGGTGCGGGAGTAATCAACGGGGTTACGCACGGGCCCGAAGCGTCCGTTATTGCTCGTCGTCCCCAACGCCAGTTCGTGCATATTGGTTTTTCCGACCACCCGAGCGCCGGCTTCGCGAAGGATGCTGACGACGCTCGCGTCGTGACGGGGATAGTTCGACTCGAACAGTGCACTGCCCGCCGTGGTCGGCAGGCCACGCACATCGATGTTGTCCTTGACCGCAAACGGGACACCGGCCAGCTCGCCAGAAGCCGCACCCGCGCCTGTCGGCCCATGCTCCGACACCGAGATGAAAACATTTGCAGCCTCGGCCGCCTGCCGCGCCCGGGCGACGGCCTGCCCCCACGGGTCCTCGACGCTGCCGATTTCGGTTTGGCGCCACTCCTGTAGAGCCTGCTGCACTGTCGTCTTCAACGCGTTCACTCCTACCAGTCGATCACGCGGTCCCGCACACGCGACCCGATTGCCTACCGAACGTTCAGTAATTGGGTTCATCGTAGCGTGACGCCGACCACTTGCCTAGAGGTCGACGAGACTCACAAGAAGTCCCCGCGAACGCAGACCAGCCGTACCCGGATCGGCGTCGACGTCGTCGTGCATCACCTCGGCCGCGGCCATCGGCGTGAGCATTCGGCGAACGTCACGAGCGTGGTGCGTTGAACTTCTTCGTGACATTCTTCCTCCGCAACGTCTTCGGCGACCTTCAGCCGGGGGCGAGCAGGCCGACGAGCGCTGCGGAGACCGCGCGTGAGGCCCCGAACGTCACGATGTCTGCACCACCGCGCGGCCAGCCGCATTCGACGACGATCACCTCGCGGCCGTCAGCGCGGAGGGAGTCAGCCACCTGAAAGATGCTGTGGCCGGCCTCCAGATTTCGCCCGATGAGCGCGACCTTGGCCTGCGCGCTCAGGTCAGCTGGTCGAGTTGTCGCCTGGACCGCGGCCGGCCCCCAGGGCACGCCGCCGACGGCCATGTTGGCCTCCGAATCGATTTGCACCAGAGCCGGCTCAGCTGGCAAGGCCAGCCAGCGCCGTGCAGCGTCGCTGAGTTCGAAGGCTCCGGTGATCGAGTGCCTGTCCGGCGTTCGTCCGGCAGCGGTAGGTCCTGTCGCCGGATAGTCCGCGGCCAACAGGGCCGTGCGGCGGACGGCGTCTTGGAGCCGAGCCAGGGGAAGTTTGCCAACGCGAACGGCGACAACGATTGCATCGATGATTGCTTCGAATCGTTCAGGCGAGGTCTCTGAGCCCAGGCACAACAAGTCAGCACCCGCAGCCAGCGCGTGGACTGCAGCGGCCTCGATACCGGTGACGGCGCTCGCCCCGGCCATGTCCAGCGCGTCGGTGACGATCGCGCCCGAAAAGCCCATGTCACGCCGCAACAGATCATGGAGGATGCCCGGAGAGAATGTTGCCGGGTTCTCCGCATCGAGCGCCGGAACCATGATGTGGCTCGTCATGATGCTGGCGACGCCGGCCGCGATGGCTGCCGCGAACGGGGCCAGTTCTCGTTCTGCGAGGGTCTCGCGATCCACCTCGATGGTTGGCAGGGCCAGATGGGAATCGGTGGCGGTGTCCCCATGGCCGGGGAAATGTTTGGCACACGCTGCGACGCCGGAGCGCTGCAGTCCCCTGACCCAGGCGGCCGTGTGTTGCGCGACGAGCGGCGCCTCCGCGCCAAAGCTACGCACCCCGATCACGGGGTTGCTCGCGGTGGAGTTCACGTCGGCGTCTGGGGCCAAGTTGAGATTGAAGCCCAACGCGTTGAGTTCGTCCGCGATCTGTGCGGCCGCAGCAGTCGTGACGGACTCGTCGTCGAGGCGGCCGAGCACGGCGTTTCCCGGCTGATCGGATCCGGTCAGATAGTGCAATCGCGTGACGTCCCCGCCTTCCTCGTCAAGTGTCAGGAGCGCTGACGGCGAAGCGGCGCGCAGTTGACGCATGAGGCCCGTCAGCTGTTCGGGGGATGCGATGTTGGGGCCGTAGATGCAGACCGATGCGAGCCCGGAATCCAGGGCGGAGATAATCCAGTCGGGCACACGTGTCCCCCTGAACCCGGGCATCAACGTTCCCGCCGCCAGGGTGCGCAACTGAACCTCGTCGTCCGATGTCGTTTGCGCAGGCTGAACCCGAGCGCTGGTAGGGGCGTTGTTCCTCATCCCTTGACCGCCCCGCTGACCAAGCCGCTCGACATTTTGGACTGCACCAGCATGAAGAAGATGATCACCGGCACGGCCACCATCATGGAAGCGGCCATGACCATCCCCCAGTCGGTTTCTCGAGTGGCTGAGGCTTGAACGAATCCGCGCAACCACAGCGGCAGCGTCTTCATCTGGTCTTCTGTCATGATCACCAGAGCAACGGTGAATTCGTTCCACGCCTGCAGGAACGCGTAAACGCCCGAGGCCACGAAGCCGGGAGCCAGCAATGGGAGGGTGATGCGCATGAAGGCCATCGTGCGGGACAGCCCGTCCACCATGCCGGCCTCCTCGAGCTCAGCGGGCACGCCAGCGACGAATCCGCGCAGCATCCAGATGGTGAAGGGGACGACGGCGGCAATATAGAGCACGCTCACGCCGACCACGTTGTTCAGCAATCCCACCGAGCTCATCATTTTGTATTGGGCAATGAACATCCCCTCAGCGGGCAGCATCTGGATCAGCAACATGGCCAGGATGAAGGAGCGGCGACCTTTGAACTTGAATCGCGAGATCGCCAAAGCGGCGAGGAAGGCGACAAAGAGCGAGACCACCACCGTCGTGAGAGTCACCGTGAGTGAAATTCCCAAAGCCGACGCGAAGCTGCCGTCGGCGAACACCGCTGCGAAGTTGTCCAGAGAACCGCCGAACGGCAAGAACGTGGGCGTGGTCGACTGCAACACGGCGTTCGGCAGGAATGAGGAGTTGAACATCCAGTAGACCGGGAAGGCCCAGAGCAGCGCGATCGCCACGGCGACAACCGTCCAGAGGGCACGCGAAATGGAATGGAGCCGCATGTTAGTTCTCTTCCTTCATCAGCGAGCGGACGTAGTACCAGCTGATGGCGACGGTGATGATGAGCATCAGGATCGAGACGGCGCTGGCTGCACCGAAATCACCCGAACCGACGCCCATTTGATAGATGTAGGTGCCCAGCAGGTTGGTTTCGTTGGCGACGCCGCCGGCGTCTTGAAGCAACTTGATCTGAGTGAAGACCCGCAGATCCCAGATGATCTGCAGGAGCAGCACGATCGACAGGACCGGCGCGATCAGCGGCATGATGATAAAGCGAATACGTTGGATGCCACTTGCACCGTCCATCGCCGCAGCTTCCAGGACTTCCTCGGAGATCTGCGTCAGGCCCGCATAGATGCTCAGGGCCACGAACGGGACCGACATCCACACCACGATGATGAGCGCGACGGCGAAGAACGTCGTCGGTTCGGCGAGCCAGTTGTGGCCCTCAGCCTCGAACCCGAGGCGTGTCAGAATCCAGTTGAGGACACCCCGACGCCAGTCGACCAGCCACACCCAAACGGTCATGGCGGCGACCAAGGGCATGGCCCACGCGAGCAGCATTGAAACCTGCAAAATGAGGCGGGCTGCTGTGCCGACCCGCTTCATCAGGACAGCCAGGAGGAATCCGATGACCACCGTCAGACCGGCCGCCAGCAGGCAGAAGAGCAGCGATCGCCCCAGCACCACCCAGAAATTGGCGTCAGCGAGCAGAGCCGCGTAGTTCCCCAGGCCAACGAATTCCGGTGCGGCCCCGAACTGTTGCATGAGGCCGAATTTCTGAAAGCTCGTCAGGATCTGCCACCCCACGGGGTAGCCCAACGCGGCGACCACGATGATCAACGTGGGCAGCACGAGGATCAGTGGGGCCTTGGACCTGCGTTCCTTCACCGCGAGAGACGGGCCGTCGCTAGGCCCGGGACTCGCAGGCGTCTCCGGTCGTGCCGGGGGCACCGGGGCATGGGTTGACATGGAAATCTCTGGCCTTTCATCTGTGCGGAAGCCGACCGCGGGGTGCATGACCACGAGGGAAAGCCGGGGCGAGGCATCGCCCCGGCGCCACCCCGTCCTACTTCAGGTTCAGCAGCGGGTCGATCTTGGCGTCGTATTCTTCCGCCAGCGCTTTCAGATCATCGGCGTCTCGAATCTTGCCGAAGAACTCTTCGAGGATCATCGAGGACTCGACGGCGGCCCACCCGGGCGCTGCGGGCGTCAGCTTCGAGTTCGACGCAGAGGCGACGGCCGCCTGAGCGAACTGGTCGTCTCCCAACGCGGCGTTGTGGTCCGCATTGGCCGGGCCGAGCCCGTTCTCTCCGAGGAGGTTCTGGTACTCGGCGGAGAAGATGATGCGCATCAGCTCTTTCGCCAGGTCCGGATTCTGGGACTGCGCGGAAATGCCGATGTTGGAGCCGCCGGCGAGCACTGGTGCCGGGTTTCCGTCGTTTCCTGGCAGGACGAATGCGGAGAATTTCTCGTCGTTCCACTCGCGAACGTCTTTGCCGTCTTGCTTGGCGAGGTCGCCGATGGACCAGTGCGCCCAGCCTGGCGCCATGATCGTGGCTGCTGCCAAGGACGTCTTGCCGGTTGCTTCACCCTCGTCGTCGAGGATCTGGTCAGTGTCGTTGATGTAGAGCCACGGGGTGGCATCCTTCGCATCGGAAGGAGCCTTGGAAGCGTTGCGGTACAAGTCTTGAATCTGGGCGAGGCCCTTGAGAGTGTTCGGGTCAGACAGCGTCGAAACCCACGTGTCGCCTTCCTTTTTCGCCAAGTCGCCGTTGTTGGCGAAGATCCAGGAGACACTGTTGCGCCAGTCCTGACCGCCCAGGAAGAACCCCGAGAAATTCTTGATGTCGCGCGGGTTCTCCTCGGTGATGGTCTTCACGGCCGTGTTGAACTCCTCCAGCGTGGCGGGAGTGTCAACGCCGGCTTCCTCCCATACGTCGGCACGCTGGAACATGTAGCGCGATCCGGCGTAGTACGGGAGCGTGTAGTTCTTGCCGTCGACGGCACCCGCCTCGACGAACGAGGGAATGAGCTTGGCGCCGCCGAGCTCCTCGTACATGTCCGAAATGTCGGCGAAAGCACCGATGTTGGTAAACGTCGGTGACTGCGTGTTGCCCATTTCCACGACGTCGGGGGTGTTGTTCGGATCCGGGAGCGCGGTGGTCATCTTGGTAACGAGATCACCCCAGCCTTGCTCTTCGATCTTCAAGGTGGCGCCCGTCTGGTCCTTGAAGGTGTCCGTCAGGTAGGTGCGCAGTTCATCGGGAGTGTCCCCGCCAGCAAGCCACAAGGTGATCGATTTGTCGGCGTTGGCGGCCGGATCGATGGTGGCGCTGGAATCGGTGGAAGCCGTCGAGCCGCCACCGCAGGCAGTTAAGACAAGCGCGGCGACGGTGGTGAGTGTTGCCAGCCCAAGGTACTTCTTCATTGGAGATCCTTTCGGAGGGTGGAAGGGCCTACCGCGGTTGGCCGCGGGAGGGCCCGGAATGCCGGGTTGGGGAGAGGGAAGAGGTCAGGCGACCCCGAGTTGGTTCCAAAGAACCATGACGGCGGTCCCGCGGAGCACGACGTCCTGTGGTTCTTGGGCAAGCCGGATTGCTATCCGGGGTGGTCTTTGCGGGAGCATCCGAGCCGTGAGTGTCTTCTCAACACTGCTGCGGAGACTGCCATCCAAGAGGTGCGTCGGCCCGCTGAGCACAACTTCGGCCAAGTCCAACGCGCCGATAATCGGAGCCAGCGCAACAGCGAGTCGCTCGCCGGCCGTCTGCAGGACCTGATCTGCAGCGGCGTCCGGAGCGGGGGACGACGCAGCTGCCGCCAACCCCCGCTCGAGAGAAGGCACTGAGAGCCAAGTTTCGAGGCAGCCCTTTTTGCCACAAGTGCAGTCGCTGCCGCCGTCCGTACCGACAACCACATGGCCAATTTCTCCGGCGGCCGAGTGCACACCGCGGGCGCGTTGCCCGTTGACCATGAGGCCGGAACCGACACCGCGTCCGACTTTGACCAAGATTATGTCGTCCGCGCCGCCGCCGAAGGTGTACTCCGCAAGGACCGCGGCATCAGCGTCGTTGGAAACCAGAGTGGGCAAGCCAGTCATCGACTCCAGCAGCTCGCGCAGCGGGACGTTGCTCCACTCGAGGTTCGGTGCTGTGAGCACCTGCCCGTCACCGTCCACAATGCCCGGGGTGCCGACGCCGATGCCCAACAAGGGAGCAGTGGCTGCGTCGATGGTTTTGCGGACCAGGTCGAGCACCAGCTGCGTGACCTCCTCCCCCTTCTCGTGGGAGGTGACGATCTCCGTTCGATGCAGGATGTTGCCGTCGAGGTCCAGGACTGCGCCCCGAAGTACGGAATTCTCCGCCAGGTCCAGGCCGATGATCTGGAGTCCGCGGCGGTTGACGTCCACCAGGATGGCGGGCTTTCCCGGCCGCACTTTCTCGGACTGGCCCAATTCGACGACGTGACTGCGCTCGAGCAGTTCGGCCACGAGGTCCGACACGGTGACCCGGGTCAGCCCCAAGGCCCGCGACAGATCTGCACGGCTCATCGGGCCAGCGGAGTGGAGGGTTTGGAGTACCAGCGCCAAGTTGTGTACCCGTCCATGCGACGGCAGTGCGGCGGTACCCGTCGTCATGGTGCGGAAGGGGCCTCGTGAAGCGGTCATGAAACGTTAGTTAACTGTACTAACAAAAATTCCACAAGGGTCTGCGGCCAGTTTGCGGGACCGTGACCATATTGTGATGTGAAGCACTTTCGCCGGCATGGACGCGGCTACGCGATTTACATCGCAGGCCCCGCGTGGATAGCGTTCAAAGAACTTGAACACGCTGAGTCATGCTGACTGAGCTCTCACCCTGCGTACCCGGAAGGCTGCATGAAACCCCACGCTCTGCACGCTGCGATCGGAGCCATGTGGGGAGCACTTGTCTTCGCCCTGATGCTGCTCCTCCGCAACGCGATCGGCGACCCGCAAGCGCTCGGCGATCAGAGCATCATGCTGGTTAGTTTGATCGTCATCGGCGCAGTCGCACTGCCCGTTGGCCGCGCGCGAAGGTTGGCGGCGGTGCAGAAGCGGGCCGTCGATCAGCAGCGGCAGCATCACGCCAACTGAGCGGCGAACCGACCGAACGCGCGCCTAGCTCACCAGCAGCGCGACGCCGGCGAGGCCGGTGCCGACCAGCGCCGCGCACAGCGCGAGCGCCGTGATGATCACGGCCAGGCGTTTGATGGGCGTCTTGCGCTCGTCTGTCATGATCCTCGAATCAGTGCCGTGGTGTGCCGGTTCTCCACAAGGGCTGAAGAACACGCAGCCCGCCGGTGCCCACCAGCCTAACGGAGGGCGATGGCCTCCACCTGCTCGTCGGTGATGTTGAGGAGGCCCAGCTGGGCCGAGGGCAGAGCCACCCACGCCTCCGTCCCGTCGTCCCGCCGCACCGGGACCCGCGGGGTCACCACCAGGAAGTCGGCGTTGGCAGCCGCCAGCTCGAACTCGAACTCGACCTGCTCGCCGGGCGCGAGCCGCACCGTGTCCCCGCGCTCGGCGGGTTCCCCGTCGATGCGGACGGCGTCCACCCTCGCCTCCAGAGCCGGGACGCCGACAGTAACGTCCGCGTCGCTGACGTTGGTCAGCGGCGCCGTCATCCGGTCGACACCCGAATAGACCGCCGCGTACCCGTCGGCGGCCTCCAGCACCGGGGGTCCCTCCCCCGTACCGGCCGTAAAGTGCCAAGACCCGATCCGGTGCGTGGTGCTCTCGCCGTCAGAATAGTTCAGCGTCAGCGTCTCCACCGTGGTCTCCCGCTCCGGCGCGACCGTCAGCAACAGACTGCCCAGCATGCCGTGATCGGTGGTGTCGCCCCGCTCGACCGAGTACTCCAGCACGTCGACCTCCTGACCGTCCTCACCGCTGAGGACCACCGAGGCGACGTCGGTCCAGACCGGCGAATCCGCCGCGTCCAGCAAGACCATGCTCACGGGATACCCCGCCTCCGGATCGGGAACGTCCACGTCGGCCTGTGTCAGGGCGAACCGCGCGGCGACCTCGGGCTCAGCCGGCTGTCCGCACCCGGACAGGGCCGCGATCAGCACGACGGCGGCGAGCGCGGTCGCGCTGATCCTCGCCTGAAGGCGCGGCCGGCCAGGGCGCGCGGCACCCGCAACGGCGGGCCAGGTGAGGGAGCGGGAGTGTCGACTCATGGGGCGAGCATACTTCACGCGACTTTCGGCATCCCGGCGTTGTTACCGCCGGGCGCCGCGCATAGACTCGCCCCATGCGCCCTCCCCTTCGTCTCCTCGCCGGACTTTCCCTGGCGGGTCTCGTCGCCGCCTCGCTCGCCGCGTGCGGGCCCGCCATCCCGGAGCCCGATCCCGCCGCCGAGGCCCTGGCCTCCGCACTGGAGGCCGGCGACTTCTCCGCCGTGCCGCTGTCCGGGACCACCGCGGAGGAGGCGGCAGACGCCGTCGAACTGGCGTACGCCGGCATGGGCGAGATCCCGCGCACCCACACGGTCACGCAGGTGGCCGTGGACGACGAGGAGCAGGACGGCGTGAAGACCGCATCCGCCACCCTGCAGACCACGTGGGACGTCGACGAGACGGACAACGACTTCACCTACGAGACGCAAGCGGTGTGGGAACTCGATGCCGAGAACGAGCGCTGGAAACTGCGCTTCACCCCCGAGATCCTGGCGCCTGAACTCGGCGAGGGCGAGTCCCTGGTCGCGAAGTCCACCTCCGGCGAACGCGGCGAGATCCTCGGCGCGGACGGCGAGGCGATCGTGACGGACCGTCCCGTGGTGCGCGTGGGGATCGACAAGACGCGGGCCGAATCAAGCGAGTGGGAGGACTCGGCGCGGGAGCTGGCCGAACTGGTCGAGATCGACGCGGACTCCTACGCCGCGCGCGTGGAGGCCGCCGGCGAGAAGGCGTGGGTGGAGGCGATCGTCCTGCGCGACGACGACCGCGACGTCACCGACGAGCAGATCTACGAGATCCCCGGGGCGATCGCGCAGCCGGACGACATCCCGCTGGCACCCACCCGCGAGTTCGCGCGGCCGATCCTGGGCACCGTGGGGCAAGCGACGGCGGAGATCATCGAGGCGTCGGAGGGGCGGATCGAGGCGGGCGATCGGGTCGGCCCCTCCGGGCTGCAGGCGGCGTACGACGCCGACTTGTCCGGCACCAAAGGCGTGACCGTCACGCGCAACTCGGCGGAGGACGAGCCCGTCGCCGAGATCTTCGCCAGCGAACAGACCGACGGACAGGACCTGGAACTCACCCTCGAAGAGGACCTGCAGACGGCCGCGGAGGCCGTGCTGGCCGACGTCGAACCGGCGTCGGCGATCGTCGCGATCCGCCCGTCCGACGGCGCCGTGCTGGCCGCCGCGTCCGGCCCCGGCGGCGAGGGGTACAACACCGCACTGCTGGGCCGCTACGCGCCGGGCTCGACGTTCAAGGTCGTCAGCGCGCTCGCGATGCTGCGCGGCGGCGCGACCGAGAACACCACCGTCGACTGCACGCCCACCACCACGGTGGACGGGAAGTCGTTCAAAAACTTCGACGCCTACCCCTCCTCCGCGCTCGGGTCCATCCCGCTCTCCGAGGCCCTCGCCCAGTCCTGCAACACGGTCTTCGTGAACGCCGGGGACGACGTCGGTTCCGCGCCACTCGCGGAGGCGGCGGCCGCGCTGGGCCTCACCGGTGAGGACGGCACGGGGGCCGGCCCGTTCCTGGGGGCCGTGCCGGACGACTCGGCCGGCACCGAACTGGCCGCCAACATGATCGGCCAGGGCGTGGTGCAGGCCTCCACGCTAGGCATAGCGACGGTCGCGGCGTCGGTCTCCGCGGGCGAGACCGTGCAGCCGCGGTTTGTGCTCTCCCCCGAGCAGGAGGCACCCGCCGAGCCGGCGAGCAAGCTGACCACGGAGGAGTCCGAGGCCCTGGCCCGCATGATGGCCGACGTCGTCGACCACGGTACTCTCGTGGACCTCAAGGACCTCACGGGCGGCACGGTCATCGGCAAGAGCGGCACCGCGGAGTACGACTCCGAGCAGAACGCCCACGCCTGGGCGATCGCCGCGCAGGGCGACCTCGCGGTGGCGGTGTTCGTGGAGGAGGGCGACGGCGGTTCCCGCACGGCTGGCCCGCTGGTGAAGGAATTCCTCGCCGCCGCCCGCTAGAGACCGGGCTGGCCGGATCATCTGCTCAGGTCCGGCGTGCCAGCGCTGAATGCAAACGACAGTTCGACCATCGGGGAAGTATGAGTGTAGAGAATTCGACAGCCACCGCCGAGAAGGCTCGGAAGAAACGGCGCGCACGGGTGGTGTCCGCCGGAGATGCCCTGATCGGCGTCGGAGGGACCGTATGTGTGCTATCCATCGCGATCGGAGTGATCACCGGGCTCGCCGGCGACTCGCCATCAGCCTTCGCCGGAGTCGTGCCCGGGCTGCTGCTGGTGGCCATCGGATACCTCAAGCGAATCGCCACCGCACTGGTGGAACAGCTCTAGCTCCACCCGGTACGCGCTCAGCCGCTTGACTTAAATACCCCCAGGGGTATTCTGGTCACTATGAACACCACCTCGCAGACCGCCCGGCGCATCGTCGTGGTCGGCGGCGTCGCCGGCGGCATGAGCTTCGCCGCCCGCGCCCGCCGACTGGACGAATCCGCCGTCATCACCGTCCTGGACCGCGGCCGCCACGTCTCCTTCGCGAACTGCGGCCTGCCGTACCACCTCGACGGCGAGATCGCCGAGGAATCGGCCCTGACCCTGCGCACCCCCGAATCGTTCCGGCCCTCCGGGATCGACGTGCGCACCGGGCACGACGTCGTCGCGCTCGACCCGCACGCACGCACCGTCACCGTCGAAATCTCCGGCGACGGCGGCCCCCGCACCGAAACCATCGCCTACGACGAGCTGCTCCTCTCCCCCGGCGGCCGCACCATCGTGCCCGATGTCGAAGGCCTCGCCGCCGGCTTCGCGTCCGGCCGGGTGCGCACGCTGCGCACGGTCGACGACGCCACCGGGCTGCGCACCGACATCCTCGCCGCGCGGGCGAGCACCGCCGTCGTCGTCGGGGCCGGATTCATCGGCCTCGAGGCCGCCGAGGCCCTCGCCGCCGCCGGGCTCGAGGTCTCCCTGATCCAGCGCTCCGGCCAGATCCTGTCGCCGCTCGAGCGCGAGCTCGCGCACCTCGTCGCCGAGGAGGCCGCCCGGCTCGGCATCCGCGTGCTGACCGGACGCCAGCTGCGCGCCTACCGCCCGGGCGCGGACGGCGGCGACGTCGTCGTGCTCGATGACGGCACCGAGCTGGGCGCCGATGCGACCGTGATCGCCACCGGCATCACCCCGGATACGGAGGTGTTCGCCGCGGCCGGCGTCGAGTGCGACGCCGGGGCGATCCTGACCGACGAGCACGGCCGCACCAGCGTGGAGCACGTCTGGGCCGTCGGCGACGCGACCGCCCGGCCCACCGCCGTCACGGGCGCCACCCGCTCCACGGCCCTCGCCGGCCCAGCGAACCGGGCCGGGCGCCTCGTCGCGGACGCGATGCTCGGCGAGAACGCCCGGCCGCTGCCGCCCGCGCAGGGCACCGCCGTCGTTCGCGTCGGCTCGCTGACCGCCGCGATGACCGGCGCCAACCGGGCGGAGCTCGACGCCGCGGGGACCGAATATCAGACGCTGCACCTGCACCCGCTGCAGCACGCCGGGTACTTCCCCGGGGCCGAGCAGATCCACCTGGTGGTGCACATCGGCCCCGACGGCCGGCTCCTCGGGGCGCAGGCGGTGGGGCGCGACGGCGTCGACAAGCGGATCGACGTCATCGCCACCGCCATGCGCGGCGGACTGGACGTGGCCGACCTGATCGACCTCGACCTCGCGTACGCGCCGCCCTACGGATCCGCGAAGGACCCGGTGAACTTCGCCGGCATGCTCGGCGAGAACGTGACGAGCGGACTCGTGCGGCTCTGGCACGCCGCGGAGGCCGCCGACCTCGACGGCGCCGTGGTGCTCGACGTGCGCAACCCGGACGAGGTCGCCACGGGCACCCTGCCCGGCGCGCTCCTGATCCCGGTGAACGAGCTGCGCGACCGGCTCGGCGAGGTGTTCGCCGCGGCGGGGAACGACGGCGCCCGGCCGGTCCGCATCCTGTGCGCGTCGGGCGTGCGCTCGGCGGCCGCTTACCGCATCATCGTCCAGGCAGCCGCGGCGGAGGGAATCCGGCTCGACGTCGCGACGCTCTCCGGCGGCATGCTCACGCTGCGCGCCTGGTACGGCGACGACGTGCGCAATCTGCTGGCCGTGCCGGAAGGGGCGGCGGCATGATCTCCCACGACGAGGCCACCCAGCGCAAGATCCTCAACCGGCTCAAGCGGGCGCGCGGCCAGCTCGACGCCGTGATCTCGGCGGTCGAGGAGCAGAAGTCGTGCCGCGACGTCGTGACCCAACTGTCCGCTGTGACGAGCGCGCTGGACCGGGCCGGCTTCGCGATCGTCTCCACCGCCATGCGCGAGTGCGTGGTCGCCGACGCCGAAGGCGGCGCGCCGGAGGACGGCGACGACGACCGAATGACCATCGACGAGCTCGAGCAGCTCTTCATGCGCCTGTCCTGAGTACCCCTTCACCCACCTGCACACCGCCAGAACCAAGGAGAGAACTATGTGCCGAGCAACCACCTGTAAGACCTGCAACAAGACCACGTGGGCCGGCTGCGGCCAGCACGTCGCATCCGTCAAGGCCACCGTCCCGGCCGGCCAGTGGTGCGGCGGCCATGAGCGGCAGGAGAAGAAGGGCTTCTTCGCCAGCCTCTTCGGCCGCTAGCAGCGGCTGCGACGCTCCGATGCGGCGCCCTGTGGATAACTCCAGAGGCGCTGCCCCGCGTGCATTAGCATGAATGGAAAGATTTATGCGGCAGTGATGAGCGCACGCGGGACCCGCGGGCCGCGGCGGGACAGGAGGGTGGCACGGCGTGAAGTTCGACATCCGGCACGACGCCGCCCAGCAGACCACCCGCGTCGCCGCGTCCAACCTCACCGAGATCCGGGAACACCTCACCGCGGTCGACGCCAGCGACCGGGCGTTGCGTGAGGCCCTGCCCCAGAGCGATGCGGTCCGAGCCGCACTGGAGGAGCTCTCCAACTACGTCGTGGCACCCACCGAGCAGGCCCTGCAGGAGAGCGCCGACGCGGCGATCATCTGGACGCGTGTCGCCCTGAGCGAGTACGCCGCGGGCGACCAGGAGATGGCCGACAACGCCAGTCAGTCCGAAGCCCAGGCCTCGTCCCCGCGCTGGCCGGAGAAGCCGACGTGAGCGCCCAGCTGTTCGAGGTCGTCCTCCTCGATGACCCCGCCGCCATCCGCGACCGCGCAGCCGCCTACGCGGAAGCCGCGTCCACCGTGCGAACCTCCGCGGAGAACGCGCGAAACCACTGGC
Source organism: Zhihengliuella halotolerans (assembly GCF_004217565.1). Lineage (NCBI taxonomy): Bacteria > Bacillati > Actinomycetota > Actinomycetes > Micrococcales > Micrococcaceae > Zhihengliuella > Zhihengliuella halotolerans. The sequence continues at coordinate 2,513,146 of NZ_SHLA01000001.1, forward strand.
AGACGATCGACCAGCACTACAACGCCGTCGAAGCGTTCACCGTGGCTTCGGCGATGAACCGCCCGGCATATCTGGCCGAACAGCTCGACGACGTTGCCGACAGCGCACGCACGGCCCTGGCGAAATACGCGGACGAGCTCGACAACCTCGCCACCCGGCGCAGCACCCTCCTCGATGACATCGCGACGTTCAACGCCAGCGGCCCCGGCATCGACGACCTGCCAGCCCGCGACGAGGCGATCTTCCGCCTGCGGGACCGCTGCCACAATCTGGCCCAGTCGAAGGACGACGCCCAGAACCGCTGCGTTCAGGCGCTGCGCGGGCTGAGCACCAACATCGCCCAGGACAGCGCCCGACCGAAGCGCGTCCCGACGGCCGCCGAGTCAGATGACATCCACGATCCGACGCCCGGAACAGCGGTCCAGGTCGCCCGTAACGCCGGTGTCATCCCGGGCGACTCGTTCGACGACGGCCTCGACACCCTCAAATGGGCGGCCGAACACTACGGCACCGCCCTGGGCGCTGGCTCGAACTACTTCACGCACAATCTGACCAAAGAACTCGTGGGGAAGAACGGGCTCCGCGCCGACTGGGTCCCCAAGGACCTCGCCCAGCTCGCCTCAACGAACCGCCTCGTCGGACGCTTCACCGAAAAGGTCCTTGACTGGACTCCAACCCACGGCGTCGCCCCCGATACGGTCTTGGACATCAACGACTCCCGCCATCCCTTCCATAAACCCGCCGGCGTCGCCGACGCTGGGAGGAAATTCGTCCAACGTGGTCTCGCGTTCATGAATCCCGAGAATCTCATCCCCAAAGAGGGTCTGGACGCGTCACGTGACCTCTGGCGCAACGTCGGCAAGTGGGCAGGACGTGCCGGCGGCGCGGTCGGCGCTGGTTTCACCGCCGTCGCGAGCTGGCAGGAAGATTCGCTGAAGCACCCCGAAATGAGCGAGGGAGAGAAAGGGGCACGCACGGCCGTGGTCACCGGCGCGACGACCGCAGCGGCCATCGGGGGTGCCAAGGCTGGCGCAGTTCTCGGCGCGACCATCGGAACCTTCCTCGGTCCGGGACCGGGTACGGCCGCCGGAGCAGTGGTCGGTGGAATCATCGGTGGAGTTGCGGCTGGTTTCGCTGCGAGCGCTGCCGACAGATTCCTAAAGGACCTCACCAGTGACGCCTACCGCTGGGGCGCGGGACTATTCGAAAGGTCTACACGGTGATTATCACTCTAGTTGTCATTGGCGCGATCGTTCTTCCTCTCCTTTCGATACACTTCGTCGTCCATCCGCGGCGCATCACCGATGCCCACTGGTACGGACACTTTAGTGAATACACGAACCTCTATCTCTTCCCCCTGGATTCGCACTTCTCGGTTCAGCATGCTGGGCCTACATTGCCGATCAGCTGGGGCTCGAAGGAATATATTTATTCTTTGGTGTTCTCACGATGCTGTTCACCGCTCTCACGGCCATTGGATTCATAGCCATGCTCGGCGTACCTATGCCGCCGTTCATGACACCTAAGTGGGTTCGAGATCGGCGCAAGGCCGATCGTGAGGCCAGACGACAGCGTCGTGCCGACCGCAAGGCGGCGCAAGACGGAACACCTGAGACGGGCACAAGTGGCGACTGAGACTACTGAGACGCACTTCGCGGATCCCCGCGCCGTTTTCACTCTGACCGCGCCGCCGGAGTGGGACGTCGACGCCAGTGGCCTGGACGACGGGCTGCTCATCGCGACGTCGCAGAAGCCGTGGACGGCAGGGTTCCGCCCCAACATCGTGGTGACCCAGGTAGACCTCGGCGAGCACCCGGAGACGCCCGAAGCGACGCTCGCCGACCAGCGCGATGCCGAGGAGGTCATGCGGCGCACCCTAGCCGACTACCGTCTTCTCCACCTAGACCGTGAGCGATTCGGCTCGCCCGCCGTTCAGGGCGCTAAGCGCTCAGCGTCCTACACGAACGACGACGGCACCCCCGTCATGATGCACCAGTGGGTGGCTCGTACCGGCGGCAAAGAGGTCGCCATGACCGTCACGTTCGCCACCCCCGACCTACCGCACTGGGCCAGCGGGAGCTGGATCATCGCCAAGCGCCTCGAGTGGCGGGCCGTCTGATGTCCACCTCTCTGACTACTATTCACCTCGCGGATCAGGACTTCCGCGATCTCATCAATGCGCAGCACGACGGCGTTACCACTACCTGCCGCGACCTCACCGATACCTCGGGCATTCCCGTCGTGCGCGACAAATCCGTGACGCCCGAGGCGTCCCGGCTCGTCCAACTCATCACTGGCAGCCGCGGCACGTTCTACGCGGAGGGTGGCAGCGGCACGGAGCAGCCGTCCGAGACGTGGATCTGGTCCGGCCGCGACGGGATCATCTCCGCCCAAAGCCAGGGTGACGACGCATTCGTCCTCAGGGCCGCGCCGGCCACCGACCTCTACACGGTCGTCATCGACGCCCTCGGCCTCCAGGCGCGCGCCAGCCCCCTCGACGACGGTTCCGACGTCCGGATCGACAAGAAGATCCTCGCTGCGGCCGCCGGCAGCGCAGACGGAGCCGAGGCAGTAGCCGAGGCACAACGCTCACTCGGCGAGGCGGTGCGTGAACTGCACCCCGGCATCGCCGACCGCCTGTCCGGAGGCGAAGGCCGATACGTCTCGCTCTTCTCGGAATGGAATGGCACCCAGGGCCTCCGCCAGGGCCCACTGATGTTCGTGGACACTCCGGACGGCGTACTGCTGCACCGGAAGTCGGGCATGCGGTTCATGCCGCGCCACACAGTCACGGCGGTCCCTACCTGGGCGGTTTGGGAAGAGGTCGTTCAGTTGCTGCCGCGCCCTGAGGATTTCATCTCCTGGGCCAACCAAGACCAGTGATGAGACTCCTGCGACCACGCGATCTCGAACACCTCAACGTGGTCTAAGTCAGCGTGCGTTGCGCTGTTGGGCGTCGAGCTGTTCGCGGGCTGCCTTGTACTCCTCGGACGTCTGCGGCCCGCCTTCCCATGGGAACGGAACGCGCTCGCAGCCCCAGGACTTCGGGTTCTCCGTGCAGTCACCGGAGACCAGTCGTGTCTCCGACTTCCAGATCGTCGCCGTCTTGGCCGGACTCGTCACCGTGGCAACGCCGGGGATCGGGATCCAATCAGACGTCGGAGTCTTGAACTGACCTGCGTACGTCGTGGTGACGGACACGGGATAGAACCCGGTTGCCTCGTACTGATGACTCGTAGCTGTCCCCGAATCGGCGGCCCTCGCCGCCGCACCTGCTGTCACCGGTCCCCCGGCATACGCGCTTGTCTTGGCCTGACCGTCCCCGTAGTCCCAGGTGTAGTTGAGTGGTGTCGCCCGAATCGTCACTTCTACGCCCAGCAACGTCGTGCCCAACGTATGGTCTGCCGCGTCCGCCCACATGTTCAGGTGGGTCCCGCGCAGCGCGGCGCCCCACATCTTTCCCGGAACCTGCTCGTCCTCGATCTCGCCAGCCATCACAAGAGTTGGCCGCGGGATCTCGACCCGCCGAAACTCCTGAGCAACAAGATCTGGACGATCCACGGGATCAACATCCTCGGCAGGCCCCGTCGCGGTGAGGATCGGCCTCTCGACGTTGATGGGAGCACACGGACTGACTACTACGTCTGGCACTTCCCCAGAGCCAGCGTCAGCGGCCTCGGACTGCGCCGCCAAAAACTCATCCTCATCGCAGACGTCGGCGGTACCACCGACGCACTCGGCGTCGACTTCTCCACTCGTCTCGTCCGTGCAGTAGGGGACACTGCCTCGATTATCCGCAACCGTTTCTGGGACAGGGGTCACGTCGGGAGCCGTAACTGTCGGAGGAACCTGATTATCCGCTTCCGGAGCCACATAGGTACTATCATCTTTTTCAAGACCCCAAAGATCTATTCCGGAACCATTCGCCTCCGATGAAGTCTCCGACCGTGGATCCGCTGCCGCAGCTTGAGCGTTCCACGGCGCAGACGAGATCAAGAATCCGGCGATCACAATCGCTACCAGTAATCTGGTCGCCCTTTGGAAATATGCGGACATCTAATTCCGGGCCGCCGTTCGTGTCGCCAGCCATGCACCATTCTCATAGGAAGCGTCAAACTCAAATTTAACGACTCCGTCCTTAAGAACATTGTCGCCGCCGTCGAGAAGCCCATCCTTACCGTAAGCGTCACCAGCAAACTTTCGGAGCGTAAAGTAAGCTGTCTGATTCTCGCCCTGACCTCCGTGGAGCTTGGCAATGATGTCGGTCGCCTGCATCTCACCGCCGACAATCCATTGTTCGCTCCCACCCTGTCCAATGTTCTCGATCATGTTGAGAATTCTCGTACAGCCCGAACATCCTTCATCCGAAACCTGACTGACGTACGAGTCGTCACCCGTTGCAATTCCGTAGCTCGCCGCCTCATACCAGTACTCGATGAAGGCCTTGAAGCCCTCCTCGCTGAACTCCTCGGCCTCTTCCGGGAGTTCCGGTGGGACGAGGTTCTGCGCAGGGCCCTCGGGGGTCGCTTTCTTGGGCTCGGGCGGAGTGCTGCTGCTGGGTGCCGCGGAAGAGGAAGGCGTGGATGCAGACGGCTCCGTCGTCGTGCCGTCATCACCTGCGCAGGCGCTCAGCGCCAGAAGGCTGGCGACGCCCAGCGTCGCGAGCGCGCCGCGCAACATCTTTGAACCCTGCATTTTCCGCCTCCTCATTACAGCCAAGACTTGGCCCATTCGAGGCTACCAATCGGCGTGGTGCCGCGGAAAACTTATCCACAAGGTTGCCCTCGACGACTACACGGGTTGTCGGGAATCCTATGAAGGTGTCGAACCGGTGCTTCGCACTGACCACACAACCGCTTCAACGCAGCAGCAACAACCCCGAGGAGCCTCGATGATCAACGGCAACGTTTCACACTGGTGGGAACAGATTGGACTACCCGCGCCGAGGCCTGCCCTGCCCGGATACCTGCATGCCGACGTCGCCATCGTGGGCGCCGGGTTCACCGGGTTGTGGACGGCCTACTATCTCAAGCGCGAACGGCCGGACCTGCGCGTCGTCGTCATTGAGCAGCGCCACGTCGGCTACGGCGCTTCCGGGCGGAACGGCGGGTGGCTGACGAACTCCATCACCGGTGGCCGCGATCAATACGCGAAGTCCCACGGCAGGGAGCAGGCCGAAGAATTCCAGCTCGCCATGAACCGGACCGTGGACGAGGTCATCCGGGTGGCCCTGTCGGAGGGAATCGACGCGGACATCCGCAAGGGTGGCGAAGTAGAGGTCGCCTACACCCCCGCGCAGGAGGCGCGACTGCGGGCCCAGGTCGCCGCCGAACGGGAATGGAAGCACACCGACGTCGAGCTCCTGGAGGGCGCGCGAGCCACTGAACGCATCATTGTCGCCGGCACCCGCGTCGCTTCCTGGCACCCGCATTGCGCCCGCATTCAGCCGGCCAAGCTGGTGGTCGGGTTGGCCGAGGCGGCGGAGCGGCTCGGCGTCGAAATCTACGAGCAGACGCGCGTCGAGGCGATCCGACCACATCTGGTGGAGACGACGCACGGCACGGTGGCCGCCGAGTTCATCGTGCGGGCAACGGAGGGATTCACCTCGCAACTGGCCGGCATGCGGCGCGCGTGGCTGCCGATGAACTCGTCTATGATCGCGACGGAACCCCTGGACGCCGCGGTGTGGGAGGAGATCGGCTGGCGCAACGGTGAGGTGCTCGGGGATTACGCACACGTGTACATGTACGCCCAACGAACGGCCGACGACCGGATCGCCATCGGCGGCCGGGGCGTGCCCTACAAGTACGGGTCGCGCACCGACCTCGACGGCGTCACGCCCGACGTCACGGTCCGCACCCTCGAGGCCATCATGAACCGCTTCTTCCCCGGGACCCGGGGCGCACGCATCGATCACGCCTGGTCTGGCGTGCTGGGGGTTCCGCGCGACTGGTCCGCGACGGTCGGTCTTGACCCGGCGACGGGAGTGGGCTGGGGTGGCGGATACGTCGGCACCGGCGTCACGGCCACCAACCTGAGCGGGCGAACCTTGACGGACCTCATTCTCGGCCGGGACACCGAACTCACCCGGCTGCCCTGGGTCAACCGGAAGGTCCGCCCGTGGGAGCCGGAGCCGCTGCGCTGGCTGGCCACGAAGGGACTCTACGCCGCCTATGGCTTCGCAGACCGAACCGAGCTCGCCAGCCGCACCAAGACATCACCCGTGGCCCACCTCGCGGACGTGATCACCGGCCGGGCGTGACCCGTCGCCGAGGTCCGTGTTCTATAGAATTGACATATGAGCACTCCGCAGCAGTCACCCAACCCCTACGGCAACAATCAGGCCCAGCCCGGCCCGTACCAGCAGGCGCCCGGTCAGGCCGGCGCCCCGTCGCCCTACGCCCAGCCCGGATACCCCGCCCAGGTGGGGCGCCCGACCAACACGTACGCCATCGTCTCTCTGGTCTCCAGCTTCTTCATCGGCCTGGTCGGCGTGATCTTCGGCCACCTCGCGCGCAAGCAGATCCGCGAAACCGGTGAGGCGGGCGACGGCCTCGCGATCGCCGGACTCATCATCGGCTACGTCTCGATCGGCTTCTGGGTGCTGATGTTCTTCCTGATGTTCCTGCCACTCCTGTTCATCGGCGTCTAACCACCTTGCCGTCGCGACAAGGGGCGGGATAGCCTTCGAATAAATCGGAGACTGAGGGGAAACACTGTGATGGGAATTCAAGGCTGGGAGTGGCTGATCATGATCGGCCTCGCGCTCGGGGCGCTGGTCCTGATCGTCGTGGTGCTGTTCGTGATCGTCCGCCGCGAGCCGCAGCCCGACGACGTCGTGCTGGTTTCGCCCCACGAACCCATCGGGCACACGCCCGACGGCCGGCCGCTCTACCCGGCGCCGCAGGTGCGGCCGACCAACACGTTTGCCATCCTCGCCTTGATCTTCAGCTTCTTCGTCGCGATTCTCGGCGTGGTCTTCGGCCACCTGGCCCGCGCGCAGATCCGCCGCACGGGCGAGGCAGGCGACGGGCTCGCCCTGGCGGGCCTGATCATCGGCTACGCGGTGATCGTCGGCTGGGCGCTCTTGCTCTTCGCCCCGCTCATCTTCGGCGGCATCATGAGCAGCAGCGTGACGTACGGGCTAGTCCTCGCGGCGACCTGATCACCCTGATCACCAGCCAATTCCTCCCCGCGACTCAGCCCGCACACAGACGCGGTCGGTAGCGTCGTAGTCACCTCATCGTAGGTGCGAGTGATGAACAGAGGCCCCGGTTGCCGCCTCAGGCAATCGGGGCCTTCTCGCGTGCAGAACTCGACGGCGCGCGATGGCAAGGAGACTGCCCTGATTGGCAAGTCACGCGGGCTCCCCACGTGTCATCGTGTGGTGTAGATCACTCACCCGCGAACCCTGGAGTCCCCCATGGCCGAAGCATCGACACCCGTCGTCCACACCGGGCTGCGCCGCAACGCGCTCGGCGTGCCCGGCATCGTCTTCCTCGTCCTCGCCGCCGTCGCCCCGCTGACGGGAGCGATCGTCGTGACCTCACTGGCGATCGCGCTCGGAAACGGCGGCGGCATGGCGGCGTCGTACGCGATCGTCGCCGTCGTCCTGCTGCTCTTCGCGGTCGGCTACGCGCAGATGTCCCGCAAGCTCGTGAACGCCGGCGGCTTCTACGCGTTCGTGGTGCGCGGCCTCGGCCCGACCGGCGGACTCGTGGCCGGCTTCATCGCGACCATGGGCTACAACTTCTTCGTCGCCGGCGCGATCGGCACGAGCGGGTTCTTCTTCCAGATCGTGCTCGCGGACCTGATCGGGCTGAACGTGCACTGGTACGTCTGGGGTCTGCTCTCGATCGCCGCCGCGTTCTTCTTCGCCCGGCGCGGCATCGACTTCAGCGCCAAGCTCCTGGGCATCGCCCTGGTCCTCGAGATCCTCATCCTGTTGATCTTCGACATCGCGGTGCTCTTCCGCACCGGCTACGCGATCGAGGCGTTCTCCATGGAGGCCATCACCACCGGATCCATCGGCGTCGGCCTCCTGCTCGCGGCCACCGGCTTCCTCGGTTTCGAGGCCACCGCACTCTTCGGCGAGGAGGCGCGCAACCCGCTCAAGACGATCCCGCGGGCCACTTACCTGGCGATCGCCGCGATCGGCCTCATCCACGCCGTCACCACGTGGGCCGTCGTCAGCGCCCTCGGCGTCGCCCAGGCCCAGGACACGGCGCTCGAGCACCTCGCAGGCGGCGACCTGCTCATGGCACTCTCGCAGGAGTACCTCGGCGGGTTCATGACCACCGTGATGCTCGTCCTGCTGCTCGTGAGCCTCTTCGCCGCGCTGCTGGCCTTCCACAACGCCGCAACCCGCTACCTCTTCGCGCTCGGCCGCGCCCGCGTCCTGCCCGCCACGCTCGGCAGCACGTTGGAGAACGGCGTCCCGCAGAACGCCGCCCTCGCGAACGCGATCTTCGCCGCCGTGGTCGCCGGGCTGTTCGCACTCTCCGGGCTCGACCCGATCACCTCCCTGGTGCCCACGATGATCGGCTTCGGCACCCTCTGCATCCTGGTGCTGCAGCTGCTCGCGGCCTTCTCGATCGTCGCGCACTTCCGCAAGGCCAGGGATCCGCGCTGGATGAGCACGTTCGTCGCGCCGGGGCTCGGCCTGCTCGGGCTCGTGTGGATCGTGGGCATGGCCATCGCGAACTTCCCGATCCTCGCCGGCTCGGACGCCGCCATCGTGGGCATGCTGCCGCTGCTGCTCGTCGTCGCGCTTATCGGCGGCGTGGGCTACGCCTACTACCTGCGCCGGCGCCGGCCGGAGGTCTACGCGGGACTCACCACCGACCTGGAGAAGGTCGAGCCCGCCGCCGAAGAGGGCGTCCCGACGCCCTGACCTGCCGGCATCACTCGACCCTCCCGAGGGCACCGTCCGCACGCGGACGGTGCCCTCGGGCGTGCGGGAGCAGGTCGGCCGGTGCCCGCCTACGCGGGCGGGAAGAAGACGACGCCGGCGAGCGAGACCGCGAGCACGACCGCCGTCGAGCACGTCGCCAGCAGGACGGGCCGGCCCCCGACGCGCAGCAGGCTCGGCAGGTGCACGCCGAGCCCGAGCGCGAACATCGCCGCCGCCAACAGCAGTGACTGGAGGCCCGCGGCCACCGCGAGCGCCGGCTCCGGCACGATCCCCGTGCTTCGCAGCAGCACGGCGGCCAGGAATCCAGCCACGAACAGCGGCACGATCGGCGGGCGCTTCCCCGTCCCCGGCGCGTGGCGGCGGCGCATGTACAGGGAGATCCCGGCGACGACGGGCGCGAGCATCGCCACGCGCGCGAGCTTGACCGTCACGGCCACCGCGAGCGCGGAGCCGCCCACGGCCCCGCCGGCGGCGACGACCTGCGCGACCTCGTGCGTCGACGCCCCGATCCACATCCCGATCTCCGCCGGCCCGAGTCCCAGCAGCGCGCCGAGGAACGGCACCAGCGGGATCATCGCCGTACCGAAGAGCACCACGAGCGCGACCGCCGCGGCGACCTGGTCCTGCCGGGCCCGCGCGGGCTGCTCGGCGGCCGCGATGGCCGCCGCCCCGCAGATCGAGAATCCGGCCGCGATGAGCAACCGCTGCCCCGGCTCGATCCCGAGCATCCGGCCCAGCCACAGGGTCGCGGCGAACGTGATCGCCACCGTGCCGGCCGCGACCAGCAGCACGCCCGGCCCCAGCCCCGCCAGCGCGGCGAGCGGCAGCTGCAACCCCAGCAGCACGATCCCCGCCCGCAGCAGCGGGCGCGACGCGAACGCCACTCCGGGCGCGAGCGCCGCGGGCACCGGCGCCAGATTGCGCCACAGCGCCCCAGCGAGGATCGCGATGAGCAGCGGGCTGACCTGCGGCAGCGCCCGCCCGGCGAGCCACGCGAGCGCGGCCGCCCCCAGGCAGACGGCGGCCCCGGGGGCCAGATCCAGAACGACGGCGGCGGCGCGGGCAGGTGCCACGTCCCGCCCGCGGGGGTGCTGCGGGCGAGTCGTGCGGCGGGTGGGCGAGGGCATACCACCATGCTCCGCCCCGCCGTCGTGCCGCGGTAGACCCCGCGCGGGCACCGCGACCATATGATGGTGATATGACCGAGCCGCGACCACCCGTGGAGAACTGGCTGCAGCTGCCCGTGCTGCGCCTGCTCGTCGGCATCGCCGACCACGGCAGCCTGAGCGCGGCGGCTCGGGCGGCCGGGATGGCGCAGTCGAACGCGACGCGCTCGCTGAAGACGCTCGAGCGGCGGCTCGGCTACACGCTCGTGCACCGGTCGACGCGCGGGTCGCGCCTGACGTCGGAGGGTACGCTGACGGCCGGGTGGGCGCGCGAGGTGCTCGCCGCGGCCGAACGGCTCTCGGCGGGGACGGCCGCGCTGGCCGCCGGCGACGAGGACGAGCTGGCGGTCGGCTGCAGCATGACGATCGCCGAATACCTGGCGCCGACGTGGCTCGGAGCGTTCCGGACCGCGATGCCGCGCGCGACGGCGACACTGCGGATCGCGAACTCACGCGACGTCGTCGCGGCCGTGTCCGCCGGCGAGGTGCTGCTGGGGTTCGTCGAGTCCCCCGACCGGCTCGAGGGCCTGCGCGAGGAGACGGTGTACGCGGACGAGCTCGTCGTCGTCGTCGACCCGGCGCATCCCTGGGCGGCGGACGGGCGGCCGATCGACGCGGCCGAGCTCGCTCGCACCCCGCTCGTCGAACGCGAGGCCGGCTCCGGCACGCGGGCCGCGCTCGACCACCTGATCGGCGAGCATCGCCCGGCGCCCGTGCTCGAGCTGAACAGCATCGCCGCGGTGTGCCACTCGGTCATCGCCGGGCTGGGGCCGGCCGTACTCAGCCGGCTCGCCGCGGCCGGAGAGCTGGCCAGCGGGCGCATCGTCGAGGTCCCCGTCGCCGGCGGGCCGCTGCGACGCGAGTTCCGGGCCATCTGGACGGAAGCCGCCGAGCACTCGCGGGCCGCCCGCGAATTCCTGCGCGTCGCGCGCGCCGGCACGGATTCACCACCCGACGACGTCGGAAAGTGACACATCCCGCACGCGTGATCCGGGTCGCTTCGGGCCTCCGGCAGGGGGCGCGGCGCCGAAGTTACCGTACAGTAGGTTGGATGGACAGCCGCACTCCTAACCCCGAAAGCGCCGGTCGCCGCAGTGTCGTCAAGGCCGCCGCGTGGACCGTCCCCACGATCGCCGTAGCCGTCGCCGCCCCCGCCGCTGCCGCCAGTGTTCAGGTCACGAACGCCGACGCGAACTACTACTGGGCCGGCGAATCCCAGGGCATGTGGGTCGGCCTGGACCCAGCGGCGTCCGATCTGCGCGTGAACTTCTCAACGCAGATCGCCTTCCGCTCCACTGCGGATCTGCCGTCCCCGCCGGAGGGTGTCATGATCCTGACGCTGATGTTCTCCTCCCCGGTGCGACTCGACACCGTGCCGGCCGGCTGGTCGTTCTCGCCTTCAGCGGGCACGGACTCGACCTCGTTCACACTGACCTCAACGGGTCCCCTCGCCTGGGGCCACCAGCTGACCGCGAACTTCACCGGCACCGAGCCGGGACCGATGACCGTGACGGCGCTGATGGACACCACCAGCGCCGCCACGACCTCCGAACCGGCAACGGCCGCGGCGAGCTTGACCGCCTGACCTCCGCCGCGCCGTCCGGCTAAGCCGACGCCGTCGGCGCGATCCCGGTCTCCGCGACCGAGGCCATGACCTCGAGCATCGCGCCCTCCAGGTGGGAGCGCAGCCCGGCCGCCTCCGGGTCCGCCGCGACGTTCACGAGTTCGTCCGGGTCGGCACCGTGATCGTAGACCTCGACCTCGAGTGAGCCGAAGTACCGGGTCATCCGTCCGCGCGGTGTGAGCACCGTCCGGATCGTGATCGGCGCGGGCAGCCCCTCCGGGGAGAACGGCTGCTCCTCCTCTACGAGCAGCGCCTCCCGCCACGGGTGCACCGCGGCGGCGCCGTCGTCGTCGCGCCCCAGAAGCGGCGCCAGGCTGCGCCCCTGGATCCCGCGGAACGCCCGGGCCCCCGACAGCTCGATGAACGTCGGCGCCAGATCCGCCGTCGAGACCAGCTCGGCCGCGCGCCCGGCGGCCACACCCGGGCCGGCTACCACGAGCGGGACGCGCGTCACGGCCCGGTAGTGCACGAAGTGTTTGAGCATCAAACCGTGGTCGCCGAACAAGTCGCCGTGGTCTGCGGTGAACACGATGAGCGTGTTCTCCGCCTGCCCGGTCTCCTCGAGCGCGCGCAGCAGCCGGCCGATCTGGTCGTCGATGAACTCGATCAACCCGTACTGCGCGGCCAGTGCCTCGCGGTACTGCTGCTCGTCGACCGCGAACGTCATGGTCGGGTCCGGATCCGGTGTTCCGCGCCGGGCCGCCATCCGCCGGATGTGCTCCGGCGAGCGCGCGTGGTCCTGGTCGAAGCCGACCGGCATCCGCACGTCCTCGGGTCGGTGCCGGTCGGCGTACTCCGCCGGCGGGGCGAACGGGTGGTGGGGGTCGGGGAAGGAGACGAAGAGGAAGAACGGGTCCTCGTCCTCCGCAGCGGCCCGCACACGCGCCTCCGCCCGCTCCCCCACGTACTCGGTGGGGTGCGCCGAGGCCGGGATCGCCGACGTGTAGACCTGCTCCCACGCGTCTGAGCAGCGCGTGCTCGCAGCCGGGCCGCCCAGCGCGGGATCGACCCCGCGCTCGCGGGCCCAGTGCCGCCAGTGCCCGCCCGGGGAGTCCCCGTGGCCGATCACGAGGTCGACCTCGCCGTAGCCGTAGTAATCGTCCGGCAGGGGCAGGTATTCGGCGTCGTGCCGGGCGCGGTCCTCGTGACGGTCCCAGCCTGGTGTCCGTTCCCGCACGACGGCGTCCGGTGCCGCCTCGTCCGCGAGCAGCGGCGAGGTCTCGCGGATCTGCTCGATCTGATCCGGCTCGAACTCCCAGCCCATGTTCTGGTGGTGCATCTTGCCGACCGCCGCCGTCGTGTAGCCGGACTCGGCCAGCTGCCGGACGAACGTGCTCGTGTCCGGGTCCAGCGGGATGCCGTTGCAGCGGGTGCCGTGGGCCGAGGGCCAGCGGCCGGCGAGCAGACTGGCCCGGTTCGGCATGCATGTGGGGCTGGCCACGTGGGCCTCGTCGAACACGGTGCCGCGCTCGGCGAGCGCGTCGAGGTTCGGCGTGTTCACGGTGTCGTCGCCGCCGAAACCCAGGTGATCGGCGCGCAGCTGGTCGGCGACGACGAGCAGGATGTTGGGCCGCTCCGCGCCGTCGGGCCGGCTCACTTCTGGGCCTGCCGGATCAGGGACAGGGTGCGCGAGCGCAGTTCGGCGAACGCCGGCAGCGCGCGTGTGGTGATCTGGTCTCGCTGGGCGGGCAGGTCCACCTCGATGATCTCGAGGACGCTTGCCGGTTTGCCGCCGATCGCGATGATCCGGTCGGAGAGGTAGACGGCCTCGTCGATGTCGTGGGTGACGACCACGATCGTCATGCCCAGCTTCTCGCGGATCGACAGGCACAGGTCCTCGAGCTCGAACCGGGTCTGCGCGTCCACGGACGCGAACGGCTCGTCCATGACCAGGACCTCCGGCCGATAGGCGAGCGCGCGGGCGATCGCCACGCGCTGCTGCATGCCTCCGGAGAGCTGCCACGGGTACTGCTTGGCCGCGTGGGAGAGCCCGACGGCGGCCAGCGCGTCCTCGATCCTGCTCGCCGTCTCCGCCGCGGGGAGGCGCATGTGCCGCAGTGGCAGCCGCACGTTCTTCTCCACGGTCAGCCACGGCATGAGCGAGCGCGAGTAGTCCTGGAAGACCAGGGCCATCTCGGCGGGCGGCCCGTGCAGCGGCTTGCCGTCGATGTACATGGCACCGCCCGTCGAGGGGTGCAGGCCGGCGAGGCATTTGAGCAGGGTCGTCTTGCCGACGCCGGACGGGCCGACGATGCAGGCGACCTCGCCTTTGTCCACGGAGAACGTCAGGTCTCCGATGATCTGCTTCTCCTGATCGCCGCGCCCGTAGGACTTGGCCAGATGTTCCACGCGCAGGCGCGGTTCGGTGTGTGTCACGGTGTCCTCCCGGAGGGACGGTTGGCGGGTGGTGTGCTCGGCGTTGCCCGAGCCGGCGTACACGGTGCTCATGCTGCGCGCTCCTGTCGTTTGGATCCGATGTACCAGGCCAGGACGCGGGAGCGGGCGGCCTCGAAGAGGATGTTCGCGGCGAAGCCGAGGAAGCCGAGCAGCAGGATGCCGGCCCACATGTCGGCGGTGAGGAAGCTCTGCTGCGCCAGCAGCGTCATGGCGCCGATGCCCTGCGCGGAGCCGAGCATCTCCGAGGCGATCATGACGATGAAGCCGATCTGCAGGCTGACCTGCATGCCGGCGGCGATCTGCGGGCCGGCCGCGGGCAGGTAGACCCGCAGCAGACGCTCGTGCCGGCGCAGCCGGTACACCGAGCACACGTCGCGCAGCCCGGTGTCGACCGCGCGGATGCCGTCGATCGTGGAGATCATGGTCGGGAAGGTGGCGGCCAACACGATCGACGTCACGCGCATCTCCTGGCCGAAGCCGATGAGCGTGATGAGGATCGGAATGAGCGCCACTGGCGGGATGCCGCGGATGAAGTGCAGGGCGGGTTCGAACATGGCCCGCAGCACGGGCACGGTGGCGATCACGAATCCGAGCACGACGCCGGCGACCACCGAGATCGTGTAGCCGATGGCCAGGTTGCCCAGGCTCAGCAGCACGTCGGAGGCGAACCGGTCGAACAGCCAGAGCGCCTGGAAGCGGTCCATGATCCGCGCCAACGGCGGGAAGAAGGCGTTGGTCGAGTTCGCGGACAGGACCCACCAGGCGGCGATGACCGCCACGGGGGTGCCGATGCCGAGGGCGAGGTTCAGGGTGCGGCGTTTCACGGCGTCTCCTTCCGGAACGACGGGTGCCAGTGCAGGACGCGGCGTTCGACGGCGGAACTGGCCCACTGCGAGGCCACGCCGAGGACGCCGAGGACCACCACGAGCGCGTAAAGCGTCGGGTAGAGCCCGCCGGCCTGCGCCTGATAGATGCTGCGCCCGAGGCCGGGGGCGCCGCCGAGCAGGCCGGCGACCACCACGATCACGAGCGAGGCCGGGGCGGAGACGCGCACGGCCGTGCCGATGAACGCCGTCGCGCCGGGCAGGACCACGCGCCACAAGGTCTCGGCACGGCCCATCCCGTAGGAGCGGGCCGTGGCCAGGGCCACCGGGTCGGCGTCGCGGACGCCGGCGATCGCCTGGATCGAGACGGTCAGCAGGCAGCCGGCGACCACGAGGAATAGCGCCATCTTCGAGGTCGGGCCGAACACCATGACGGCGAGCGGCAGGATCACGATCGGCGGGATGGGCTTGAGGAACTCGGTGATCGCGAGCGTCGCCGCCCACACGGGTTCGAACATGCCGATCAGCACGCCCAGGATCACGCCCCCGGTCACGGCGAGCGCGAGCCCGGCCGCGGCGCTGGCGACGGTCACGCCCGTGTCGGCCCAGAACGCCGGCGTGGTGAGCAGACGGGCCAGCTCGGTGAGCGTTGCCGTCACGGTCGGCAGGCCGGAACCGAAGGAGCCGGAGGCGGCGGCGAGCTGCCACGCGCCCAGCAGGATGATGGCGCCGACCGCGCCGAACACAACCTTCGCGGCGGGGGCGTCGACGTCGAGCCGTCGCCCGGCAGTGCTACTGCGCGGTGTAGACGAGATCGTCATCGAGTTCCACCTCCGACTCCAGGTAGCCGAGCTCGACGAGCGCGGTGTTGACGGCGTCGATGTCCGCCGGGTCGACCTCGCCCGGCCAGAAGCTGTCCGCGCCGCTCTCGAGCACGGCCCGGTCCACCTGGGTGAGTTCCGCGGCCTTGTCGACAGCTTCGTCGAGGTTCTCGTTGGCGTACGCGTTGGACTGGTAGATCGCGCGGACGAAGCCGGCCGCCGCTTCGGGGTTCTCCTCGGCGAACGCGCCCGAGGCGACCCAGAGGCCGATCGCTCCGTCGCCGAAGAACTGGGCGCCCGGCGCGGCGAGGTGGGTGTGGCCGTTCTCGGCCGCGGTGCTGGAGAACGGGGACACGAGCCCGGCGGCGTCGATGCGCCCCTGTTCGAGGGACTGGAGCGCCGAGGCCGGGTCGAGAACCATCCAGTTCACGGTGGCCGGGTCGCCGCCGTCGTCCAGGATCGCCTTGGCGATCGTGACCTCGAGCTGGGCGTTGCGCGCCGGCACGGAGACCGACTTGCCCTCGAGTTCGGCCGGGGACTCGATGCCGTTGCCGGCCGCGGCGAAGAGGCCCGTGTCGTCCACCTGGCTCGGATCCTCGAGTTCCGAGGTGCCGTCCGGGTAGCCGTCGGCAGCGGCGAGGATCTGCAGGTCGACGCCCTGGGAGAGGCCGTTGAGCAGCGGGATCGACGGGGTGTAGGTGATGTCGAGCTGGCCGCTCTGCGCGGCGGCGATGCCGGCGGGCGGGTTGGCGACGACGCTGGTCTCGATCTCGAGGCCCTCGTCGGCGAAGAAGCCCTGCTCGACGCCGAGCGCGATCGCCGCGTCGGAGGCGATGCCGACCGTGCCGACCGTGAGCTTGGTGGTCTCGCCCTCGCCGGTGCCGCCGTCGGCTCCGCAGCCGGTGAGGGCCGCGCCGAGCACGAGGGCCGAGCCGAGGGCCAGGATGCGCTTGTTCATGATGTTCTCCAGGTGGGTGAGGGTGTGCGGTGGGATGGTGGGTTGGTGAGTTCGGGTCAGCGCCGGTGGACGATCCGTCCGCCGGACACCGTGAGGGCCGTCGGAATCTGCAGCAGCCGACGCGGGTCCTCGGGCAGCGGCCCGGCCAGCACGCAGAGGTCGGCGAGCTGCCCCGGCGCCACGCGGCCCTTGTCGCGCTCGGCGTGGTCCTGCCAGGCCGGCGTCCCGGTCATGAGGGCCAGGGCCGTGCGGAGGGGGAGCCGTTCGTCGTCGTTGCCGCCCGGGCCAGCGGTGGTGTCGCGCGTGGCCGCTGCGATGACGCTGTGACGCCAGTCGGGTGAGGTCACGGGGGCGTCGGAGGCGATGTTGGCCGGGACGCCCGCGGCCAGCGCGCTCGCGAGCGGCTGGTGGCGGGCGAAACGCTCGCCGCCGAGCACGTCGAGCATGAGCCGGCCCGCGGCGGACCGGATGGCCGGGTTGGTGCTGTAGCCGATGCGGTGCTCGCCGAGGCGCCGCAGGGCGTCGTCGTCCGCAAACGCCCCGTGGATGATGTAGTGGCGGGCATCGCGCGGGGCGGCCGCGTTGGCCGCGGCGATCGCGTCGACGACGGCGGCGGTGGCCGCGTCCCCGGTCGCGTGCACCCCGGCCTGCAGCCCGGCCTCGTGGATCGCCGCGATGATGCCGTTCAACGCCTCGACGCGCTCCGCATCGGTGTCGCCGGCGATGACGAGGTGGCCGTGGTGGTGTCCGCACGGAGTCCGATAGGTGTCGCTCATCCACGCGCTGCCGGAGCGCGGCGTGCCGTCCGCGAAAACCTTGACGCCCCCGATGCGCAGCTGCAGCGGATCGATGCCGCGGCCCTCGAGCAGCCGCGGCAGCTCCGACGCGAGCCCGCGCCGGGTGGCCGCGGCGGTCGCTCCGCCCGTCCCGCTGAAGAGCATCAGCGCGGTGATGCGCAGCGTCAGGTCGCCGGAGACCGCGAGATCGGCGAGGAGCTCGAGCGCGGAGGCCGTGCAGGCGCCGCTGAGCAGGCTCGCTCCGCCGGGGCCGAGCCCGGGCTCGGTGAGCGAGGTGATGCCGAGCGCGTGCAGGTCCGCCTGGTGGCGCATAACGGCGTCGCGCAGCCTCTCGTGGGGCAGTTCGGGGATGCCGGCCCCCGCGAGCCCCATCGCCGCGTCGGCGAAGTGGCCCGTGGGTGTCCCGTCGGCGGCCCGGGAGACCGTGCCGCCGGCGACGTCCTCGGCGGCGTGCAGGCCGAGCCGGTCCATCGCGGCGCGGTTGAGCAGCAGCTGGTGGCCGGTCTGGTCGTAGGCCACGACGGGGGCGTCGGGTCGGACGTGCGCGAGGCGTTCGGCGCCGCCGTCGCCGAGGACCGCGCCGTCCCAGCCGTGCGCCCTGATCCAGCCGTCGGGGCCCGGCTCGAGCGCGTCCAGGAGTGCGACGACGCCGTCCCAGTCCCGCGCCGCGCCCAGCGGGGCGAGGCAGTAGCGGGCGTAGGCGCTGGCGACGAAGTGCAGGTGGGCGTCGTTGAAGCCCGGCAGGATGGCCCCGCCGGCGGCGTCGACCACCTCGGTTCCACGGCCGGCGAGGTCAGCGAGCTCGTCGCCGCCGACCGCGGTAATTCGGCAGCCGGTGATCGCGACCGCGGTGGCGTCCGCGATGTCGTCGTGCTGTGTCGCCGCGCCGAAGCCGGCGGCTGCTCCGGGGACGGGGAGCACGGGAACAGTGCCGCCCGTGATCACCAGGTCGGGTTCCGGTGTGTTCATGCTGGCCTCCTCGCCGTCGATGCGTCTGTGACTGCCGCCACACTCAAGAGTATGTCGCATGACTAAGTCACTTGACCAGCTTTTGTGAGAAGATTTTAAAGATCACAGGACCCAGGCACCCAGAACAGGGTGCCGGCGGCCCGCCGATGCGGCGCCGCATACTATGGATCAGCAGGATCCAAGGAGGACGTCGTGGGCAGGGTTTCCGCTGCAGACCGCAGCCAGCAGTTCGTTGAAGCCGCCGCGCGCGTGATCGCCCAGGAGGGCGTCACCGCGGCGACCACCCGGAGGATCGCCCAGGAGGCCGACGCCCCGCTCGCCGCCCTGCACTACTGCTTCCGCAGCAAGGAGGACCTGCTGCTGGAGGTCTACCACCACCTCAGCCGCGACTACGCCCGGCAGCTCGACCCCCTACCCGAGCACGCTGGTCTTGCCGAAGTGGTGGACCTGCACATGCGGCGGATCTGGCGGCGCATGGCCGCGTCCCCCCACGAGCAGATCACGACGTTCGAGCTACTCCTGCGCGGACAGCGACTGACGAACCCGCGCGAGCGCGACCAGGCCCAGCAGGTCAACCGGCAGATGTACGACGCGTGGATCCGCTCCACCGCTTCGATCTTCGACGCCGGCGCGGAGACCTCGGGCGTGGAACCGGCGACGGACACGATGGTCGCCGCGCGCTTCGCCGTGGCCGGGATCGACGGCATCAGCATCCAGCACTTCTCCGATCCTGACGAGGACCGTTCCTGGCTCATGATCGACAAGCTCGTCGAGGCGCTCCAGGCCCTGCTGCTGCCCCGCTAGAAGCGGCCGGCGATGCGGCGACCGCCGCTTCCCCGTTCCACCGATTGACGACGCCCGCGTGACGTGGCACACTCGTGTAATCGATTCCATGGAATCGATTACACGACCATGATCGAAGGAGCTCAGGATGCAGCCGGTGACCATCCGCGACGTCGCCCGCGCCGCCGGCGTGTCCTCGGCCACCGCCTCCCGCGTCCTCTCCGGCAACCCCGCCACGAGCGCCGCCTCCCGCGAGCGCGTCACCGCCGCGGCCGCCGAGCTCGGCTTCTCCCCCAACGCGCAGGCCCGCTCCCTGCGCTCGACGCGCACCGACAGCATCGCCCTGCTGATCTCCGACGTGCGCAACCCCTACTTCGCCGACCTCGCCCACGCCGTCGAGCAGGCCGCCCGCGCCCGCGGGCTCGTGACCTTCATCGGCAACGCGAACGAGGACCCGGCTCAGCAGGACGAGTTCCTCGACGCCATGATGTCCCGCCGCGTCGACGGCGTCCTCCTGGTCCCCCAGGGCCTGGCAGGCGGCGGCGGCGCTCAGGTGAGCCCTGCCGTCGAGCGCCTCCTGTCCCGGGACATCCCGACCGTCCTCGTCGACCGGACGCTGCCCGCCGCCGCAGCCCCGCACGTCACGGCTGAATCGGCCGCCGCGGTGCACGACGCCGTCGCGTCCCTGGCCGCGAACGGCCACCGCCGCATCGCGTTCATCGGCGGGCCTGAGCACACCTCCACCGCCGCCGAGCGCTACGGCTGCTTCCGTGCCGCGCTCGCGGACCACGGCCTCGACGCGGACGAGGCGCTGCACTTCCACGGCGACTTCCGGACCGCCTCAGGTGCCGAGGGGGCGCGCTGGCTGCTCGGGCTCGACGACCGGCCCACCGCCGTCGTCGTCGCCGACTCCCCCATGGCGATCGGCGCCCTCGCCGTGTGGCGGGAGGCCGGCGTGCGCATCGGCGTCGACCTCAGCGTCATCACGTTCGACGACATCGAGGCGTTCGCGCTGCACGACCCACCGCTGGCGACCATCAGCCACGACCTCACCGCGATGGGCCGCGGCGCCGTCGACGCCCTCGCCACGCTCATGGCCGGCGATCCCACCGGCCACACCGTCCTGACCAGCACCTTCACGGGCGGGGCCTCCATCGGCCCCGCCCGCACCTGACCTTCCCGCCGCCCGCCGTTCACCGCCGAATGGAGCCCCGCATGCAAGCGAACCCCCTGCTGAGACTGGAGAAGATCTCCAAGTCCTTCGGCCACGTCCAAGTCATCCACGACGTCACGGTCGACGTCCACCCCGGCCGCGTCACCGTCCTCCTCGGCGAGAACGGCGCGGGCAAGTCGACGCTCATCAAGATGATCGCCGGTGTGCACGCCCCGAGCGGCGGCCGGATCCTCGTCGACGGCGCCGAGGTGCGCATCCCCGACACCAAGGCGTCCGAGGCCCTCGGCATCGCGACGATCCACCAGGAGCTCAACCTGGTGCCGTCGATGACGGTCGCGGAGAACATCACGCTCGGCCGCACGCCGCGCCGCTTCGGCGTCATCAACCGGCGCAGGATGCGCGCCATCGCCCGCGAGGCCCTCGCCACGATCGGCCTCGACGTTGACGTCGACACCCCCGTCGGCGACCTCGGCATCGCCCGCCAGCAACTCGTCGAGATCGCCAAGGCACTCTCCCTCGACGCGCGGATTCTGATCCTCGACGAGCCCACCGCGGCGCTGACCACCTCCGAGATCAAGGCGCTGTTCGACGTCGTCCGCGACCTCAAGGCCCGCGGTGTCGGCATGGTCTTCATCAGCCACCACCTCGACGAGATCGCCGAGATCGGCGACGACGTGAACGTCCTGCGCGACGGCGAATTCGTCGCCCGGGTCCCCGCCGACACGCACGAGGACGAGCTCATCCGCCTCATGGTGGGCCGCAGCATCGACAAGCAGTTCCCGCGCGAACCCTCCCCAGCACCGGCGGGCGCGCCCGTGCAGCTCGACGTCTCCGCGCTCGAGGCGCCGGGGCTCGGACCGATCAGCCTGCAGGTCCGGCCCGGCGAGGTCGTGGCCCTGGCCGGGCTCATGGGTGCCGGACGGACCGAGCTGCTGCGCTGCCTCGCCGGCGCCGACGCGTACACGTCCGGCCGGGTCGAGGTCCGCGGCGAACGGCTGGCACCGTACGACGTCGCCGCCGCCACCGCTGCCGGCGTCGGCCACGTGCCGGAGGACCGCAAGATGCAGGGGCTCGTGCTCGACGCCTCCGTCGCGGAGAACATCGGCTATGCGACCGTCCGCTCGACCTCGCGCTTCGGCCTCGTTGACCGCAAGGGCCAGCGCCGGCGCGCGAGCGCCGTCGCTGAGCGCCTGCGCATCCGCATGGATTCGATCGACCAGCCCATCCGCTCGCTCTCCGGCGGCAACCAGCAGAAGGCCGTGTTCGGCCGCTGGTTCACGGCGGGGTCGAAGGTCCTGCTCCTCGACGAGCCGACGCGCGGCGTCGACGTCGGGGCGAAGGTCGAGATCTACGAGTTGATCAACGAGATCACCGCCGACGGCGGCTGCGTGCTCATGGCCTCGTCCGACCTGCCCGAGGTCCTGGGCATGGCGGACCGGATCCTCGTCATGAGCCAGGGCCGGATCGCCGGCGAGCTGCCGGCCGAGTCGGCCACCCAGGATTCGATCATGCAATTGGCGGTCTCCAACGTGAACCGCGACGAAGAACCAGCCAACCCCCAAGGAGCGACCGCATGAGCGCCGCAACGACGCGCCGACGTCTCGATATCAAGTCCTTCCTCGCCAACAACGGCGCCCTCGTGGGCCTCGTCGTCCTGTGCCTGGCCCTGTGGGCGGCGACCCCGCGCTTCCTCACGGGACCGAACCTGCTCAATGTCGGCATCCAGGTCTCCACGATCGCGGTCATGGCCTTCGGGTTGACGTTCGTGATCGTCGCCGCCGGCATCGACCTCTCGGTCGGTTCCGTCGCGGCGCTGTCCGCGATGGTCTCCGCCTACTGGGTCGGCGATCTCGCCCTGCCCGGTGCCTGGAGCATCGTGGTCGGTCTCGCCGTCGGCGCCCTGTGCGGCCTCGTCACCGGCGTCATGAGCGCGTACGGGAAACTGCCCACCTTCATCGCCTCGCTGGCGATGCTGACGATCGTCCGCGGACTGACCCTGGTGATCTCCGACGGCCGCCCGATCCCGACCTCCGACTCGGTGGCGTTCCTCGGCTCCAGCCTCGGGCCCGTGCCGATGCCGATCGTCGTCATGGTCGTCACCGGCCTGATCGCGGCCTTCGTCCTGAACCGGACCGTCGTCGGCAAGAACGCGTTCGCCGTCGGTGGCAACATCGAGGCCGCCCGGCTCTCGGGCATCCCCGTCAAGCGCGTCCTCGTGACCGTGTTCGTCATCTCCGGGCTCTTCGCCGGCCTCGCGGGCATGCTGCTCGCCGGCCGCCTCGAGTCGGCCCAGCCGACCCTCGCCACCGGCTACGAGCTCGACGCGATCGCGGCCACCGTCATCGGCGGCGCGTCCCTCGCCGGCGGCGTCGGCCGTATCACCGGCACGCTCATCGGCGCCCTCGTGCTCGCCGTCATCCGCAACGGACTGAACCTGCTCTCCGTGTCCTCGTTCTGGCAGCAGGTCGTGATCGGCGTCGTGATCGCCCTCGCCGTCGGATTCGACGTCCTGCGCCGCAAGAACGTCCGCCACTGATCCACCCACCCCTTCCCACCACCGCAACGCAACGCCTACGCAAGGAGAACACCATGAAGAGCAACGTCGCTCCCCGGATCGCCGCGATCACCCTGAGCCTGGCGATGGCCGCCGGGCTATCCGCCTGCAACCGCGGCGAGGACCCCGCCGGCGAGCAGGTCACGCTGGCCGTGTCCACCCTGAACAACCCCTTCTTCGTCGACCTGCGCGACGGCGCCGAGGCCGAGGCCGCGGAGCTCGGCCTCGAGCTCTCGGTCGTCGACGCGCAGAACGACTCCGCCACCCAGGCCAACCAGCTGGCGACGGCCGCGACGGACGGCTCGGCCGGCGTCGTCATCAACGCCGTCGACTCGGCGGCGGCCGGCGCGGGCCTCGCGTCCGTGACCGGCGCCGAGATCCCCGTCGTCGCCGTCGACCGCGCCGTCGAAGGTGCGGAGGTGGCCTCGCTCGTGGCCAGCGACAACGTCGCCGGCGGCGAGCAGGCCGCGCAGGCCCTCGCCGAGGCGCTCGGCGGCGAAGGCAAGATCATCATCCTCGAAGGCGTGCCCGGCGCCTCGTCGACCAACGAGCGCGGCGAAGGCTTCGAGAAGGGCCTGGCCGAGTTCGACGGCATCGAGTCCGTGGCTTCGCAGACGGCGAAGTACGACCGCGCGACCGCCCTCGACGTCACGACCAACCTCCTGCAGAGCCACCCGGACGTCACGGGCGTGCTCGCCATGAACGACGAGATGGCCCTCGGCGCGATCCAGGCCCTGGGCTCGCGCGCCGGCGACGACGTCATGGTCGTCGGCTTCGACGGCACGGCGGACGGCTTCGCGGCCGTCGCCGACGGCACCCTGCACGCCACGATCGCGCAGAACCCCACCGAGCTCGGCCGCCAGTCGATCGAGGTCATGGTCAAGGTCCTCGCCGGCGAAGAGGTCGAGGCCCTGCAGAACGTCGCCGTCGACACCGTCACGGCCGACAACGTCGCCGACTTCACCGAATAAACCGGAAGCCCAGGAGAGAACCCATGAGCCAGCACCGAACCGTCACCATCATCGGGTCCAGCAACGCGGACCTCGCCGTCACCATGGACCGCCTGCCCGGCCCGGGCGAGACGGTGCTGGCCCACTCCTTCATCACGACCCCCGGCGGCAAGGGGGCCAACCAGGCCCTCGCGGCCCGCCTCGCCGGCGCCGAGACCGAGTTCATCGGTGCCGTCGGGCGCGACGCGAACGCCGACGTCGCCCTCGGCATGCTGGCCGAGGCCGGCGTGGAACTCTCCCGCGTGCGCCGCGTCGACGAGCCCACGGGCGTCGCGCTGATCTCCATCGACGCCGCCGCCGAGAACTCGATCGCTGTCGTGCCGGGCGCCAACGCGACCGTCACCGCGGACGTGGTGGCCGAGCTCGGCGAGGTGCGCGGCGTCGTCGTGCTCCAGGGCGAGATCCCGGCCGCCGCCGTCGAGCAGGCGGCCGCGGCGGCCGAGCGCGTGGTGCTGAATCTGGCGCCGGTCATCGCCGTGGACCTGGACGTGATCCGGGCAGCGGACCCGCTGGTCGTCAACGAGCACGAGGCCGCCCTGGTGCTCGAGCAGTTCGGCGGCGACGGCCCCGCCGCACCCGAGGACGCGGCCCGCGCGCTGCTCGGGCACGGGGTGCGCAGCGTGGTCATCACGCTCGGGGCGGCGGGCTCGCTCGTCGCAGAGCCGCACGACGACGGCGCGCGCCTGAGCCGCGTGGACGCGATCCGCGCCGAGGCCGTGGACACGACCGGGGCCGGCGACGCCTACACGGGCGCCCTGGCCGCGCGCCTGGCCGCCGGCGACGAGCTCATCGCGGCCGCCGGGTTCGCCGCGCGGTTCTCCGCAGCGTCGGTCGCCAAACCGGGCGCGCAGGCGTCCTACCCGCGCACGCTCGACGAGCTGCCCGGCGCCTGAGCCGCCCCGGCCGCACCCCGCACCACCGTCCGTGCTGCGGAGCTCTCCCGCTCCGCAGCACGCACCCAACGACCTCCCGAGGAGACCTCCCCGTTGCTCAAGACCGGCATCCTGAACCCAGACCTGCTTGATGGCCTCGCCCGGCTCGGCCACACCGACACGGTGGTCATCGCCGACTGCGGGCTTCCGCTGCCGGCCGGGGCGCGGGTCGTGGACCTGACTCTGGTGCGCGGGGTCCCGACGTTCGAGCAGGTGCTGCGGGCCGTGGGTGAGGCGATCGTCGTCGAGTCGGTGACGATCGCCGACGAGGCCCGCGGCACCGCGCCCGAGCGTCTGGTCGCCGAGGCGCTGTCCGATGCACCCGTGCAGAGCGTCTCCCACGAGCGGCTCAAGCAGCAGCTGCCGCACGCCAAACTGATCGTCCGCACGGGCGAGGCAACCCCGTACGCCAACGCGATCCTGCGCTGCGGCGTGGACTTCTAGCGGGGTCGGCTCGGCTGCGCCTTCGCACCGCCTCAGTCGGCGACGACGAGACCCACGTGGGCCGCGAGCGCCGGGGCGAGGTCCGCGAGCTGGAACGCGTCGATCGTGGCGCCCCGCAAGCCCGCCAGGCCGGAGATCGCCCGGAATCGCACGCCGCGCAGGTCCACGTCTTTGAGCTTCGCCCCGTCGAGCGTGAGCGTGTCGACGCGGCAGTCCGTGAAGGACACGCGGTCAAGCGAAGCGGCGCCGAGGTCGAGCTCGTCGAAGACCACATCGTGGAACGCGACGTCGCGCAGCTTCGCCTGGCGCAGGTTCACGAACCCGAGCTTGCCGCCGTCGAACCGGACCGAGCGCAGCGACGCCCCGTAGAGCTCCGCCGAGCCCAAGCGCGTCTGCGCGAGGCGCGTGTTGAACCACGAACTGTCCGGTGCGCGGAACACCGGGGCGTTGAGCTCGGTAAAGCGGCAGTCCCCGAAGCTCGCCCGGTTCAGATCGGCGTCGGAGAGGCCCACGCGGTGAAAGCTGCAGCCCGTGAAGACCGTGTCCTCCAGGTCGGCGCCGGCGGCAAGATCCTCGACGAACGCGGCGTCCTCCACGCGACCGTCGACGGGCAGAGCCGTGAGGTCCGCGTGGGCGGAGGGTGCGAGATCGGCAAACGAGGGCAGACGGGGGCTCTTCGGGTCGGTCATCCCACCACTGTAATGACCCGGAACCTCGAAATGCGTTCCGGACTCAGGCGACGAGCTCCAGCGCGGTGTCCAGGCTGCGCAGCGCCGCCGCGTTGTCCACGCGGGTCAGGGCCAGCGCCGAGGTGACCAGCGCGGTCACCGCTTCAGCCGTGCGCCGCAACTCGTCGGCGCCGGCGTCCGGCCGCCGCGCGGCAAGTCCCGACGCGAGCGCGCTGCGCAACTCCTCGCGATAGTCGGCAACGGCCGCGCCGACCGCGTGTTCTTGGGAGACGGGCGCGCCGGCCGCGTTCATGAGCAGGCACCCGTGCTGCGACGCGACCGTCTGCGCGTCCAGCAGCCCGGACCTGACCCCGCGCAGGTAGTCCACGACGGCGCCGGGGTCAACGGTTTCGCCCGTCATGGGCCGCAGGCGGGGCGTGACGACTTCGTCGAGGTAGCTGCGCACGGCGGCGTCGAAGAGCCCGCGCTTGCTCCCGAACGTGTTGTACAGGCTGGAGCGGCGCAGGCTGGTCGCGGCCTCGAGCTCCGGGATGGAGGCCTCCTCGTAGCCGCGGCGCCAGAAGACCTCGCGGGCGGCCCGGACGGCCACCTCGGTCTCGAACGTCTGCACTCGCCCCATACGGGCCTCCCGAACTTGATATTTGCGTAATGGTCGTTCCAGTATATATTAGAACGGTCAGTACAGAAATTTCCCCTTCGAGCCAAGGATCCCCATGATCATCGCCGGCCTCATCCTCGCCGCCCTCGCCGCCGCAGTCCACGTCTTCATCTTCTACCTCGAGTCCGTGGCCTGGACGTCGCCGCGCGCCCGGGCCGTCTTCGGCTCCGACGAGGAGTCCGCGATCGCCACGCGGGAGCTCGCCTTCAACCAGGGCTTCTACAACCTCTTCCTCGCGATCCTGGCCGTCGTTGGCATCATCGCCACCGCCACCGGTGCCGCCACGGTCGGAATGACCCTGCTCTTCGCGGGCCTCGGGTCGATGGCCGCCGCAGCCGCCGTGCTGGCGATCAGCTCGCCGGAGAAGCGCTCCGCGGCCGCCAAGCAGGGGCTCGTCCCGGCCGCGGCCGTCGTCGTACTGGCCCTCTCCTTCCTCTAAAAACCACAGCAGAAAGCAGCATCACCTTGACTGAGAACACCCACGCAACCAGCACCCAGGTCCAGCTCGTCTCCCGCCCCGACGGCTGGCCGACGGCGGAGGACTTCCGCACCGTCACCGTCCAGCTCGACGACCTCGGCGAGAACCAGGTGCGCGTCGCCAACGAGTTCATGTCCGTGGACCCCTACATGCGCGGGCGCATGTCCGACGCAAAGAGCTACATCCCGCCGTTCGTCCTCGGCGAGACCATGGACGGCGGCGCGGTCGGCCGCGTCGTCGCCTCCCGGTCCGCGGATCTGCCGGTCGGGACGCTGGTGCTGCACCAGCTCGGCTGGCGCGACGTCGCCCAGGCCGACGCCGGCGCGTTCCGTGCCGTGGCGGACCTGCCGGGCGCTTCGCCCTCGCTCTACCTGGGCATCCTGGGCATGACCGGACTGACCGCGTACGTGGGCCTGACCGAGATCGCCCACCTGGCGCCGGGCGAGACCGTGTTTGTTTCCGGCGCGGCGGGCGCCGTGGGCACCGCCGTCGGGCAGATCGCCCGCCTGCTAGGTGCGGGCCGGGTCATCGGTTCGGCCGGCTCGGACGAGAAGGTCGCGCTCCTGAAGGAGAAGTACGGGTTCGACGCCGCCCTGAACTACAAGACTGCACCGGTTCGCGAGCAGCTGGCCGAGCTGGCCCCGGGCGGAGTGGACGTGTTCTTCGACAACGTCGGCGGCGACCACCTCGAGGCCGCGATCGACGTCATGAACGACCACGGGCGCCTGGCGCTGTGCGGGGCGATCTCGCAGTACAACACCACCGATACGGCTGAGGGCCCGGACAACATGGTCAAGTTCATCAAGGGCAGCCTGTCGATGCGCGGCTTCACACTCGGGAACCACCTGGACAAGGCGGGCGAGTACAACGAGAAGATGAGCGAGTGGTTCGCCGACGGCGAGATTCAGTACGACGAGACCGTGGTCGACGGGATCGAGAACGCCGTCGACGCGTTCCTCGGGCTGATGCGCGGCGCCAACACGGGCAAGATGGTCGTGCGCACGTCCTAGTCAGATGGCGGGTCGATGTGGCGGAGATGACATGACAAGAATCGTCACGATCCATTGAAGCTTAAACCAATGCGTGGTGCACTGGATATATGGACACCACAGTTTCCCCCGCATCGACCGCCGCCCGACTGATCGTCCGGGTCGTCTTCGGCTTCCTCTTCCTGGCCCACGGCTGGCAGAAGTTCAACGAGTTCACGATCCCGGGCACCGTCGGCGCCTTCGCCGGAATGGGCGTCCCGGCCGCCGAAGTCGTCGCCCCCATCGTCGCGACGCTCGAGCTTGTCGGCGGTGCCTTGCTCATCGTCGGCCTGCTGACCCGCCCGGTCGCGATCCTGCTGACGATCAACATGGCCGTCGCCCTCGTCCTGGTGCACGCCCCGGCTGGCGTGTTCGTCGCCGACGGCGGCTACGAGCTGGTCCTCGCCCTCGGCGCGGCGACGCTCGCCCTGTTCCTGGTCGGCCCCGGCCGCATCTCGCTCGACGCCGCCCTCTTCGGCAAGCGTCAGGGCGTGCTCGCCAAGCTGGCCTGACACCCGCGCCTGCCGCCCCGTCCCCCGCGGCGCGGCACGCACCACCAGACACCGGTGCCCCGGACCCCTCGGTCCGGGGCACCTCTGCGTCCGGCCCCGCCCACCGGCCTCTCAGCTTCGGCTCGTAAACTGCTGGAGGCGGGTGCCCGAGCGCCCGCGCAGACCAGATCAGTTGCGGGAGGACGAACGAGTGCGTGCGAGAATCGCCGCGTGGATCGGCGCATGCTGCCTCGTCCTGGGCCTGCTGGGCATGCACGCCCTCGCCCAGCACGGGACCCACGCCGCGCAGCAGGCCCCGGCCGCGGTCTCGCACTCCACGCTCAGCCACCCCTCAGATCCCTCGGCCCACCTCCTCACCGGTGCCGCGCACGCGGAACCGGGCGCGGCGTCGTCGTCCTCCCATCCGGCGCCAGGCGCCGAGGGCTGCGCCGACTGCGCGCAGACCCACGCGACGACGGCGGCGGCCTGCCTGCTCGCCCTGCTCGCGGCCGCGCTGTGGCTGGCGCCGCCGCGAGTCTTCCGGCTGGCCGCGCCCTCTCGCCGGCGGCTGTCGACCTCCTTCTCCGTGTTTCGGTCCGCGACGCCCCGGCCTCCGGACCTAACCATGCTCTGCATCAGTCGGACGTGAATCGCGGCTTCGACCGCACACCTCACCGACCACTAGGAGTAGACATGAAGAAGACAAACCTGACCCGTTCCGCCGCCGTGCTCGCGATCGCCGCGCTCGGCCTCGCCGGATGCTCAACCCCGAACGACGACGCCGACACCGCGCCCGCCAGCCAGGCCCCCACCTCAGCGGGTGCCGAGCAGGGCGACGGCGAGCAGACCGGCGCCGCCAACGAGGCGGACGTCGAGTTCGCCACCGGGATGATCGTCCACCACCAGCAGGCGATCGAGATGTCTGGGATGGTCCTGGGCGCCGAGGGGCTGCGCGAGACCGCGCTGGGCCGCGAGACCGCCGAGCTGGCCGAGGAGATCAAGGCGGCCCAGGGCCCGGAGATCGGGCAGATGGAGAAGATGCTCGGGCAGTGGGGCGCGCATGACGCCCACCAGGGCATGGACCACGGGGACATGGGCATGATGAGCGAGGACGACCTCGAGGCCCTCCGCGAGGCCAGCGGCGATGAAGCGGCCCGGATGTTCCTCGAGCAGATGATCGTCCATCACGAGGGCGCCGTCGCCATGGCGCAGACCGTGATCGCCGAGGGGCAGGACGCCGAAGCGCGCGGGCTGGCTCAGGAGATCATCGACGCGCAGAACTCCGAGATCGCCAAGATGCGCAGCATGCTCGAGGGCTAAACGCCGAAGACCGGCAGCAGCCCGCCGAGGCTGACGAGCACGCCCACCACCGTTCCGGCCAACACCTGGCTGGGCGTGTGGTGGGCGATGCGCACCCGGCTCCAGCCGACGAGCGCGACCACGAGCACCGCGAGGTGCGGCCCGAGCGGCAGCGCGAGCAGGCAGTACAGTGCGGCGAACGCGGCGACGGCCGCATGGATCGAGAGCTTCCAGAAGAGATTGACGGCACCGACGATGAGCAGGCCGAGCAGGAAGAGGCCGACCTCACCGACGACGACGGCCGGAGCCCCCGTCACGGCGAGGATCCCGAGCCCGGTCAGGATCGAAACGAGCGTGATCAGCAGCAGCGGCCAGCGCTGCTCGCGCCGGGTGACGTGGATGTCGCTGACATGGCCGGACCAGCGCATCGCGACGAGCGCCACCCACGGGATGGCGATCGTGAAGGCGGTCGCCAGCAGCGCGGAAGACCACGTCGCCACCGGGTGGCGCAAGGGGATGCTCAGCAGC
Organism: Zhihengliuella halotolerans; assembly: GCF_004217565.1. NCBI lineage: Bacteria > Bacillati > Actinomycetota > Actinomycetes > Micrococcales > Micrococcaceae > Zhihengliuella > Zhihengliuella halotolerans. Next base: position 2,543,684 of record NZ_SHLA01000001.1, read on the forward strand.
ACCAGAGTGCCGATCAGTGCCGGAGAGAAGACGTGCGAGAGCAATGTCGCGATCACCGCCGCCCGGCTGCCGGGTGCACCGGACGCCGTCTGCTGCACGGGTTCGGGCTCGATGGTCGGCGTCGCGCTCATCCCCACAGCTTAGTCGCCGGTGTTGGCGCAGGGCCCGGTAGTGGTGCGGGGTCGGAAATGGTGCACGCCCCGCCCGGCACTTTCGCCCGTGGCCAAGCAACACCGAACTGGACAAGTTGCACGTCGCGGCGACCTCGTAGTGAAGCTCCCGCACAAGCCGGTAGTGCTCAGAGACTACGGACGACTCAGAGCTTGGACTGCGTCGGTTATGCTTACGCCCGGGTGTGACCGGCGATACTCTTTGACATCCGCTGGCGTGATTCCTTCTGGGAGCTTCGCTGCTCGACCGGCGTTTCCAAGAACAGAAGGGCCAGTAAATGCAATCACAACCGCAAGGACAGCTGGCGCCATCGCCAGAAACTTCTCCTCGCTCAGGAAGAGAAACACGCTAGCAATGACCAAGAGTACGATAATAGTGGCCTTGATTATCCCATTGCGCATTAGTTGAAACACTTCTCCCTAATCGAGGTGACCCCAATAAACTCGGCCGCCAGGACCCCAATCGATCCACCGAGGGCTGAGATCTTCTCGTAAGAAAATGATGCTCCCCACATGAGCTTCACCGTCTCTTTTACACCGCCGACGGCCTTCACGAGGCGCTTAATCTTCAGAAGCTTCGCCACCGGAATTGCGGTTGTCGCGATCACGGTTCCGATAGCAGCCGAACACCCCAAGACGCTCGCATACATGATCCCAACGGGAGCCGCTTCGCCGCCTGTCGCAGCAGACGGAACTCCTTCGACGTTGGTGCGCAGGTGCCCCTTGGCCCACTCCGCAGTAGCCACATCGCCTCGCAGAAGCACGTCGTCGGGAATGGACATGATGTACTCCAGACCCGCTTCAAAATCCTTGACTTGCTCGCTGCTGCCGTAGTCCTCTGACGATATCTGAATGTCGACTGGCATAGCAGCAGTCGCCGGCGCGGCAGTTAGCGCAAGGGAAGAAATGGCGACGGCCGACGCCAACGAACCAGCCAACACGGCCTTCTTAATCGGCTTTCGCCCGCCGACAGGTGGACCCCACTTCATACGTGACCCCCAAGCTTTCGTACGATGTACCAATTACCAACCCAACGTATCACGCGTTGACCCGGGGGCTCGCTCGAGGCGGATCGCTATAAGTCAACCCCTTTTAAGTGACCGCAAGTGGCAGTGTCTCGATATTGAGACTCGCTGTGACCACTCCTTGTTCAGACGGCGTCCACGCCGCACGCCGGCGCATCGTCCAGCAGCGGCACCATGAGCAGTCCCTGCGCTGGATTCGCCGTCGTCGCGCCCGGCGACGAGCTCGGGCCGCCGTTCCGACCGGCCGCCTTGCGGCTTCCGGTCGGAACGGCGGCTCCGGATCAACGGGACGGGTCCGGGATCTTCCCGTACTCGAGCGCGCCCCAGAAATCGCCCCGGACGTAGCGCTGCTCCGGCTCCGGATTGAAGTCCCAGTGCCGGACCTTGCCCTGCTGCAGCGACTCGGCCACGAGCCGGCGCGTCGCCTGGCTCCCCAGGATCCGCACCTCCAGATCAGCGAGATCGTAGCGGGACTCCAGCTCGGCTCGAAGCTGCGCGACGATCTCGGTATACGCGCGATCCGCGGCGCGGTTGGCCAGCTCGTCCGGGTCCTCGACGAGGTCGAAGAGCTGGTCGGGGTCTCCCGGGCAGATGACGTACTTGTACTGGCCCCGCACGATCGTCAGCTGCGGGCGGAGGGTGCCCTCGGCCAGGTACTCGATGACGATGTCGCGGTCCTGCGGACCCGCCTCGCCCTGCCGCTCCTTGCGGGCGGTCTCCAGCAGGGACACGCCGTCCGCCTCCGGATCCGGGGCGCCGGCGAGGTCCAGCAACGTCGGCATGAGGTCGAGCAGGCAGACCGGGTTTGCGAACCGACCGCGGGGTACCAGGGACTCGGGGCCGTCCATGATCAGCGGGACCCGCGAGGACTGCTCGTAGGGCGACATCTTGTACCAGAGGCCCTTCTCCCCCAGCATGTCTCCATGGTCGCTGGTGACGACGATAACGGTGTTGTCCGCCAGCCCCAGACGCTCGAGACGCTCGCGGATCATCCCGATCTGGTCGTCGATGTAGCTCACCGCCGCATAGTAGGAGCGCCGGGCGCGCCGGACCTCCTCGAGGCTGGGGTCGCGCTGGTCGAAACCGCTCATGGTCCGGAGGCGGTGCGAGTGCGGATCCTGGGCGAGTTCTGGCACGTCCGGGTGCGCGGGATCGGGGATCTCGACATCCGCGAACCGGTCCCAGTGCTCGCGCGGCGGCTCGTAGGGGTCGTGGGGGTGGATGAAGGACGTCACCATGAGGAATGGGCGCTCCACGCCGGCCGCCTGGTTGGCCCGGACACGGTCGTTGAGGTGGCGCAGTGTCCGGAACGAGACCTCGTCGTCGAAGTCCTGCTGCACGTTGGCAGTCGCGGCACCGGCCGTGAAGACGGCGTCCGCGTCGTGGTACCACTGCAGCCGCTCGTCCATGGGCCGCTTCCAGTCCGGGACCATGTCCAGGTCCGCCGGATACACATCCGTGGTCAGTCGTTCTTCGAACCCATGCTGCTGGTCGGGACCGATGAAGTGCATCCGGCCGATCAACGCGGTGTGATAGCCGAGGCGCCGCAGACGGTGGGCGAACGTCGGCACGGACGCTGCGAAGTCGTCTCCGTTGTCGTAGCAGCCGACGTCGGACGGCATCCGACCGGTCATCATCGACGCCCGGGACGGGGCGCAGAGCGGAGTGTTGCAGTAGGCGCGGTCGAAGACGGCGCCGTTCTCGGCGAGGCTGTCGATGTTGGGCGTCTTCGCCGCGGTGTCGCCGTAGGCCCCCAGGGCCTGCGCCGCCATCTGATCCGCCTGGATGACGACGATGTTTGGTGCTTGCATGTGTACTGCGCTACCTTTCGTTGATTCCGTGGAGAGGTTCTGAGATGAGTTCATGCTGTGGTCCCGATCGAGACGCCACTGCGGGCCCGACGGGGAGGGGATCTGGGGAGCCAGGGGCCTCCTCGTCCGCCGGTCATGAGCTGCTGCAGCTGCTCGCTGGAGGCGCTCCCTCCGAGCTAAAGCTGGTCGGCCTCCCCGGCGGGACTTTCCGGATGGGCAGCGAGGCGCCCGAGTCGTATCCGGGCGATGGCGAGGGCCCGGTCCGGACCGTCTCCGTCGCTCCTTTCGCACTCGCCGCCACCACCGTCACGGTGGCGGAGTTCGCGGCGTTCGTCCTGAGCACCGGATACCGGACGGAAGCCGAGGCGCACGGCGACTCCCTGGTCTTCGCGGGCCGCCTCACCCCCGAACTGCGCGCCGTCTCGCCGGCCGTCGAAGCGACCCCGTGGTGGATCCAAGTCGACGGTGCCTGCTGGCACCGTCCCGAGGGTCCCGGATCCACAGCAGCAGGGCGGTCCGACCACCCGGTCACACACGTTTCCTGGACCGACGCCGAGGCCTACGCAAAGTGGGTGGGCGGACGACTCCCGACCGAAACCGAGTGGGAGTACGCCGCCCGCGGCGGCCTGGATCAGCAGCCGTACCCCTGGGGATCGGACTTTGCGCCGGGCGGCAAACGGCGGATGAACACGTTCACGGGTGAATTCCCCGACGCGCCCACTGAACCGGTTGGAACCATGCCCGCCGGCTCCTTTCCGTCCAACGACTACGGACTGCACAACATGACCGGTAACGTGTGGGAGTGGACCGCGAGCTTGTTCGACCCCGAAAGCACGGAGAAGACGCTGCGCGGCGGTTCCTACATGTGCCACGCCTCGTACTGTAGGCGCTACCGCACGTCCGCCCGGATCGGTGCCACGACGGAGACCTCGCTGGGCCACACGGGTTTCCGGATCGCACTGAGCTCCGCGACCGCGTGACGGCGACCCGGCCGCAGGCGCCCTAGCCACCGGCCTCGTCCTTCGGCTGCTGCTCTCGGAACGCCGCGGGGATCTCGCCGGTCACGGGGTCCCAGCCGTCTGCCCATTCGCCGGTGTCGTAGCGGTAGCCGACGGGCTCACCGTCCTCATTGGTGCGCTGGTACCAATCGGTGTAGTCGTCGTGGGCCGAATCGACGTCCGCTCCCGCGCCCGCCCCCGGCTCGCTCTCAACGACCTGCAGGGCGAAATCGTCTCCGTACTGGTCGACGCCGCTCATGACCGCGTTGTTGACCGCCGTCTCGGCGTACTGGTGCCGCAGCGCGTAGGGGTCGGTCCGCAGTTCACGGAACCAGGCCACGACGATCATGATCATGACGAGGGCGAACGGAGCGGCCGTGACGATGACCAGCTGCTGCAGGCCAGCCAGCGCCGACGACTCCCCCAGGAGCAGCATCACGATCGCGATGCCTGACATCACCAGGCCCCAGAAGACCACGACCCAGCGGCGTGGCGTCGGGTTCCCCTGCGTGGTGAGCATGCCCATCACAACCGAGGCGGAGTCGGCCGAGGTGATGAAGAAGATCGCGAGCACCACGATGGCGACGGCGGGTACCCATTCCGCGTACGGGAGGTTGTCCACGATGGTGAAGAAGACCTGGGGCGGCGCCATGTCCGCCGAGAATCCCTCGCGCCCCTCCCGGTACATCCAAATGGCCGTTCCGCCCATGACGCCATAGGCGAGGAACAGGAAGGAGGACGGGATGAGGATCGTGCCCAGCACGAACTGGCGGATGGTCCGGCCACGGGAAATGCGGGCGATGAACGTGCCGACGAAAGGCGACCAGGAGATCCACCACGCCCAGTAGTAGACCGTCCAACCGGATTGGAAGGTCTCGGTCTCCGCCCCCCAGGACAACGAGCGCCCCATCATGTCGAACAGGGAACCCAGGTAGGACATCAGCGACGACGGGAGCAGGTTCAGGAGGAAGAGCGTCGGACCGAGGAACAGGACCAGCCCGACAATGCCCAGCGTCAGAACGATGTTGATGCTGGAGAGGTAGCGGATGCCCCGGGCCACTCCGGAGACTGCGGACACCACGAACCCCAAGGTGAGGACGAGGATGACGACGACGAGCATGTTATTCGTCAGCGGGCCCGCATCGGTGACTATGCTGACACCCGTTCCGATCTGCATGGCGGCGATGCCCAGCGCAGCGGCCGTACCGAACAGCGTGGCGATGATCGCGAAGATGTCGACGATCTGCCCGGCGAAGCCTTCGGTCTGCCGCTTGCCGAAGAGCGTGCGGAAGATGGAGGACATCAGGAGCGACCGGCCGCGCCGATACGCGGCGTAGGCGATGGCACCGCCCACCAGCGCGTACATCGCCCAAGCGTGGAAACCCCAGTGGAAATAGGTCTGGGCCATCGCACCGTGCATCGCTTCGATGCTCTCCGGCTCGCTGGTCAGCGGTGGTGGCGACAGGTAGTGGGACAGTGGTTCCGACGGTCCGAAGAAGAGGACACCGATGCCGATGCCGGCGGCGAAGAGCATGGCGACCCACGAAAATGTGCTGAACTCCGGCGTCTCACCATCCTTGCCGAGAGGGATCTTGCCGTAGGGTGACAGCGCCATCCCGATGAGCGCGACGAGCAGGACGATCGCAACGACATTGAAGAGCCAACCGAGGTTCGACGTCGTCCAGTCGAAAGCGCCTTGGGCGACTGAGGCGACGCTCGCGGAATCCACGACACCCCAGATAACGAAGGCGACGGTGAGGCTTCCGGCGGTCACGAAGATGGGCAGACTGAACCGGTATCGACGACGTTGTTCGTCGATGGAAATTCCCGGGACCAGCACAGGATGCGTATCGTGCGGATACTTCGGAAGCCGGTAATCCAATCGTCCGAGAGACTTTCCGGCACGACGACCAGCGCGCCTCGCCTCAGCTTCTATCTTTCGTCGAACAGAATCGCGTTTACTACCATTTTCGGGCATGACGAATTACCTTTCGCCCATGAGGGAAGAGTGATTGTTTTAAGCAGTCTGAAAACTGCTCACGAGGCAAGTCACACAGCGTGAAGATGCGACGAAGAGAAGCCCCGCCTCACGCAGCGCGGACCTCTATACAAGGAGAAGAAGAGCGGGAGTTAAGGCTCCCGGCCAGACCAGCCGATGGCCACGCCGTCCCAGGAATCGTTCGCATAGCCGACGGTCGCCAACGGGGCGGTACCGGTCGGGGGCGACTGGCGGTGCATGGCACGGGCAGGGGTCAGCTCTCCAAGTGCACGCGCAGATCGCGCTGGGACTGAGAATCTGACGCCTGACATATCAGTGATGTTAGACCCCGCGCAGTGGGGTGTCAACGAATTTCGCGAGCAACAGACGCTGGGCAAGCAGGCCATTGTTGACACCGCGCATTTCGCAACGATAAGGAAACATTCCCCCGACTATTGCCTCCGAGAATATCCTCGGCTGTCGTCATTTCCATTCCCCGCAACTGATGTCAGCGGGCCGATGTCAGGCGGCGTCCACGCCGCACGCCGGCGCATCGTCCAGCAGCTCGAGCAGATGGGTCGCGGGAGCCTCGGCGCGCTCCCGCCCGCTCCAGACCACCGAGACCGTCCACTCCGGCGTGCCCGCGGCCGGCAGCGGCAGCATCAGCAGACCCTGCGCCTGCGGCTTCGCCGCCACGTGCCGCGGCACCACCGCCACACCGAGCCGCCGCGCCACCAGATCCAGCAACGTGTGCACGTCGTTCACCGTGCAGCGCACCCGCCGGTGCACCCCGTTGAACCCGAACGCCGCGTCGTTCAGCTCGCGGATCGCCCACGATTCGCCGAAGTCCACGAAGTCCTGCTCGCCCAGGTCGGCCCATCGCACGCCACGCCCATCACGCGGCAGCGCGCCCTGGCCCGGCCCGGCCGGCAGCGACTTGGCGCCGGCCACGAGCGGGTGCCCGGGAGCCGCCAGGAAGACCAGCGGCTCGCGGCCCAGCTCGCGGTGGGCCAGGGAGCCGAACTGGCGGTTCGTCGCGACGAACGCGACGTCGAGGTCCCCGGCCCGCAGCATCGCGAGCAGGTCCTGGGTGCCCGCCTGCGCGAAGTGGGTTTCGACGGCAGGATGCCGCCGGTGGAACCGCTCGAGCAGCGGGTTGATGTCCACGATGCCGAGGCACTGCTCGGATCCGATCCGCAGCGTGCCGGACACGGCCCGGCTGGCCTGCACGACGGCGTCGCGCGCGCCCGCCGCCTGCTCCAGCATGGCGCGCGCGTACGGCAGCAGCGCCAGGCCGGCGTCGGTCGGCTCGACGCGGCGGGTCGTCCGCAAGAAGAGCTGCGTGCCGAGCTCCTCCTCCAGGCTCCGGATGGCCGCGGAGAAGCCCGACTGGGAGATGCGCGTCAGCTCCGCGGCGCGGGTGAAATGGCGCTCCTCGGCCAACGCGACGAGGTATTCCATCTGCCGCAGATCCATTGATCGCTCCAGCTTCTTGTTGTCAGTTCTGAGAACTGTTGGACTTCTGAATTAACCGTTCCTAGAGTGACACACGGCACGGTCATCCACCACCAAGGAGCCTCAATGCAGACCAGCACCACACTCCCGACCCGCACGATCGGCGGCCGCTCCGTCTCCGCGATCGGCCTGGGCGCCATGCCCATGTCGATCGAGGGCCGCCCCAGCGCCGAGCAGTCCATCGCGACGATCCACGCGGCCCTCGACGCCGGCGTCACCCTCATCGACACCGCCGACGCGTACCACCGCGACGCCGACGAGGTCGGCCACAACGAGGAGCTCATCGCCCGCGCCCTGCGCGAGTACGGCCCCGGGGCCGATGATGTCCTGGTCGCCACCAAAGGCGGCCACCTGCGCCCGGGCGACGGGTCGTGGACCAAGGACGGCCGTCCCGAATACCTCAAGGAGGCCGCCAAGGCCTCGGCGCAGCGACTCGGCGTCGAGGCGATCGGCCTCTACCAGTTCCACCGCCCCGACCCGGACGTACCTTACGAGGACTCCCTCGGCGCGATCCGCGACCTGCTGGACGAGGGCGTGATCGCCCTGGCCGGCATCTCCAACGCGAACATCGAGCAGATCGAGACCGCCAACGAGATCCTCGGCGGCCGCTTGGCCTCGGTGCAGAACCAGTTCAGCCCGCGTTTCCGCTCTTCCGAGGCGGAGCTGCGCCACTGCGCCGAGCAGGGCATCGCGTTCCTGCCGTGGAGCCCGCTCGGCGGCATTGCCAACGCCGGCGAGCTCGCCGCGAACCACGCCGCGTTCGGGGAGGTCGCTGCCGAACTCGGCGTCAGCGTCTATCAGGTCACGCTCGCGTGGGAGCTTGCGCTCGCGCCCGTCGTCGTCCCGATTCCCGGCGCTTCGCGAGCCGCCAGCGTCCAAGACTCGGTCCTGGCCGCAAACCTCACCCTGACCGACCGCCAGATCACCCGCCTCAGCGCGGCCTGAAACTCGAGGACCACATGAAAACCTTCCCCATGCCCGACGTCGCACTGCCCGCACCCAACGTGGTGCAGGGGCTCATGCGCATCCAGGACAAGTCCGACGACGAGGTCCGCACCATCGTGCGCACCGCCCGCGACGCCGGCATCACATTCTTCGACCACGCCGACGTCTACGGCACCCCGAAGCACGGGTGCGAGCGCCGGTTCGCCGAGGCAATGCAGTTGAGCGCCTCCGAGCGCGAGCAGTACACGATCCAGACCAAGGCCGGCATCAGGACCCCGGGGCCGTTCTTCGACTTCTCCTACGAGCACCTGACGAGTTCGGTCGAGGGGTCGCTGAAGGCGCTTGAGACCGACTACATCGACATCCTGCTGCTGCACCGCCCCGACGCCCTCGTGGAGCCCGAGGAGGTCGCCCGCGCGTTCGACGAGCTGCACGCCTCCGGAAAGGTGCGGGCGTTCGGCGTCTCCAACCACACGCCGGGCCAGATCGAGCTGCTGAAGAAGTTCGTCAAGCAGCCGATCGTCGCCAACCAGCTGCAGCTCTCCATCACGCACGCACCGATGATCGCCCAGGGCATCGCCGCGAACATGAGCGGGCTGGACCAGTCCGTCTCCCGCGATAGTGGAATCGTCGACTACTGCCGCCTGAACGACATCACGATCCAGGCGTGGTCGCCCTACCAGGCAGGATTCTTCGATGGGCCGTTCCTCGGCTCGGACAAGTACCCGGAGCTCAACGCCGTGATCGACCGCCTGGCGGAGAAGTACGACGTGCCACCCACGGCGATCGCGACCGCGTGGATCACCCGACACCCGGCGCAGATGCAGGTGGTCCTCGGGACGACGACGCCGGAGCGCATCACCGCGGCCGCGCAGGGCTCCGACATCCCGCTCACCCGCGCCGAGTGGTACGAGCTGGTCCGCGCGGCCGGGTACGTCGTCCCGTAACCGGCGAAACCGTACCCAAGCGGTTCCCCATAGTTACAGTTTCGCCTAAACTGTAACTATGGGGAACCCGGGAGGAACACTTTCGCTGCCCGTCACGCCTCTCGGCTACGAAGACCACACGTGGATCGCCGAGTCGGACGGGATGTCGTCACGCGCCGCCCTCGCCGCTGGTTCCGGACCCTACCGCTCGGCGGTCGTCCCGCCGATCTCACAGCTGTCCGTCCATCTGGACGGGAGCATGAGCGCCGATTCGGAAGAAGCCGTCGCGGCGTTGGCATCGTTCGACCGCTACGCGTCCTCGCGACTCGGAAGCCAGTCGACGACCCTGGGCCCCATGTCAGCGGTTCTCCTGCGCACCGAATCCACCTCCTCATCCCAGATCGAGAATCTCACGGTCGGCGCACGCCAACTGGCACTGGCGGAGCTCGACCAGTCCACCAGCGACAACGCTCGGGTCGTGGTCGCCAACGTGCGTGCCATGGAGGCGGCCCTACGCCTCGCGGACGCCCTCGATCTCAACGCGATCCTCACGATGCACGCCGAGCTGATGGCCGGCCAACGGGGTTGGGAAGTACATGCCGGACGTCTGCGAGAGCGGCTTGTCTGGGTGGGGCGTTCGGCTGTCAGCCCTCGCGGCGCCTCGTTCATCGCCCCGCAACCCGAACTCGTTCCCGCCGCTCTCGCCGACCTGACGGAGTTCATGCGCCGGGACGACCTCCCCGTTCTCGTGCAGACAGCCATCGCGCACGCGCAGTTCGAGACCATCCATCCCTTTGTCGACGGCAACGGCCGGACCGGCCGCGCCCTTGTCCACGCGCTGCTGCGCGCCAAGAACATCCTGACGCAGACCACCGCCCCGGTCTCCGCCGGGCTGCTCCGCCGCACCGAGTCCTACTTCGAGGCTCTGACCGCCTACAGATCGGGAGACGCGGCCCCCATCGTCGCCGAGTTCGCGGGGGCCGCCCGCTTCGCGGCGCGGACGGGTGAAGACCTCGTCGATTCGCTGGAAGACCAGCTCGACGCCGCCCGGCGCAGCATGTCGTCGCTGCGCCCGCAAGCTGCCGCGTGGAGGGTACTCCCGCATCTCGTAGCCCACCCGGTGATCAACGCGCACCTCGTCTCCCGCCTGCTCGGTACCTCCGGAACGACGGCGCAGCGCGCGCTCGCCCAGCTGACCGAGGCCGGCGTGCTCAGCGAGCGCAGCGGATTGAAACGCAATCGCGTCTGGCAGCACGGCGGGATCCTGGGCATCCTCGACACCTACGCCGCCGAGCTGACCCGGCGTTAGAAGCCGGCGAGCAGTTCCCGCGCCGCCGCGGCCGGATCCTCGGCCTCGGTCACGGCCCGCACGACGACGACGCGCTCGGCGCCGGCCTCGACCACCTGGGGCAGGCGCTGCGCGTCGATGCCGCCGATCGCGAACCACGGCTTCTTCGCGACCGCGGCCGCGTACCCGAGCAGGTCCAGCCCGACGGCGGCCCGCCCCGGTTTGGTCGGCGTCTCCCACACGGGCCCGACGCAGAAGTAGTCGATGCCGGGATCCTGGTTCGCCTCGTTGATCTGCGACAGCGAGCGCGTGCTGCGCCCGATGAGCACCTCCGGTCCGAGCAGGGCGCGCGCCTGACTGGTGGACAAGTCCCCCTGCCCCAGGTGCAGCACGTCGGCGCCGGTGAGCGCGGCGACATCGGCGCGGTCGTTAACAGAAAACATCATCCCCTGCTCGCGGGCCACGTCCGCCAGGACCATGACGCGCTCGATCTCCGCACCGGCCTCCATCCCCTTGTCCCGCAGCTGCACGATCCCGACGCCCCCGGCGTACGCGGCTGCCAGGAATTCACGCAAGTCACCACGCTCCTCCCGGGCGTTCGTGCAGACGTACAGCCGCGTGGCATCCAGCAGCTCGAGGCGCTCGGCGCGCGTCAGCGGCGTCGTCGTACCGGTGGCCCAGAGGGCCGCATCTGCTGTCACGGGTGCGTCTTCGGAGTGGGTCATGTGTCTACAATAGGGGCCAATCCGTGGGAGCCCGCACAGGGCTGAGAGGGCGCCGAGGCAGGTAGGCGCCGACCACCAGACCTGATGCGGATCATGCCGCCGTAGGGAGAGAACATGCCACGCGCGATCGTCGCCGGGGCCGGAATCATCGGCCTGGCCACCGCCTTCGAGCTGACCACCCGCGGCTGGGACGTGACCATCTGCGACCCCGCACCCGCCTCCGGCGCCAGCTACGCGGCCGCCGGCATGCTCGCGCCGGGCGCGGAGATGGCCTGGGGCCAGGTCCCGCTGCTCAGCATGATGACCGTCTCCGGCCGGATGTACCGCAGGTTCCTCGAGCGGCTCCTCGAGGACCGCCTGCCCGTCGGCGGCGTCCACGACATGTGCGTCGGCTACCTCCGGACCGGGACCGTCGTCGTCGGCGCCGACGCCGCGGACCGCACGGCACTCGAGGAACTCGTCGGGCTGCAGCGCGCCGCCGGCGTGCCCGTCGAGAAGGTCACGAGCCGGCAGCTGCGCGCGCTGGAACCCGCGCTGGCCCCCTCGATCGCCGGCGGCGTGCACCTGCCCGCGGACCACCAGATCGATCCGCGCCGGCTCACCACCGCGATGATGGAGCGCCTCGTCCTCGATCCGCGCGTCGAGTTCGTCCGCTCCCGCGTGACCGGGCTGACCGGATCCGCCGGGAGCACCACCGGCGTCGTGCTCGACGACGGCCGCCGCCTCGGCGCCGACCAGACCGTCGTCGCCACGGGCCTGGCCGCGACGGAACTGCTCGACCTGCCGCTGCGCCCGATCCACGGCGACATCCTCCGCCTGCGGCTGCCCGAGCGCAACCGCCCGCTCATCACCCGAATCGTGCGGGCGATCGTCAACGGGCGGCCGGTCTACGCGGTCCCGCGCGACGACGGGACGGTGGTGCTCGGTGCGACGAGCCGCGAGGACTCCGAGCCCGGCGTCAGCACCGAGGGCGTGCACGCGCTGCTCGAATCCGCCCGCCGCATCCTGCCCGGGGTGCTCGACTCGACCCTGCTCGAGACCACCGCCCGCGCACGCCCCGGCACCCCGGACGACATCCCGCTCATCGGCCGCCTGGACCCCGGCCTGGTGGTCTCCACCGGATACTCGCGCCACGGCGTCCTGCTCACACCTTTCGGCGCCCGCCTCACCGCCAAGATCGTCGCGGAGCCGGCCCCGCAGCCCGACCCGAACGACCCCAACGACACGGCGGCGCTGTTCGCCTCGGTCCACCCGGACCGGTTCGCCTCCCCCGCCCCGAACGACCCGGTCGGCACCGCCGGCCCCGCACACCCCAGGAGCGACGCATGACCCACCCAGCCCAGGCGACCGACGTCGCCTTCACCCTCAACGGCGCTGAGCGCATCGTGCGCGGCGAGACCAGCCTGCGCGACGTCGTCGTGCAGGAGACCGGCAAGTCCATCGGCGACGACGGGCGCCTGGCCGACGGCCGGGGCACCGGGGTCGCTGCGGCGCTGGACGGCGAGGTCGTCCCGCGCTCCGCGTGGGCGGCGACGCCGATCGCGGCGGGCGCCGTCGTCGAACTCGTGACCGCAACACAGGGAGGCTGACATGGAGCAGGACAAGCTGATCATCGACGGGGTCGAGCTGACCAGCCGGCTCATCATGGGCACGGGCGGCGCGACGAGCCTGGCCACCCTAGAAGAGGCGCTGATCTCCTCCGGCACCGAGGTCACCACCGTGGCCATGCGCCGCTACTCGGCGGAGACGGGCTCGAGCGTGTTCGCAATGCTCGAGCGCCTCGGCGTGCGCCCGCTGCCGAACACGGCCGGCTGCTACACGGCGCGCGACGCCGTGCTGACGGCGAAGATGGCGCGCGAGGCGCTCGAGACGGACTGGGTCAAGCTGGAGGTCATCGCCGACGAAGACACGCTGCTGCCCGAGCCGACCGAGACCGTCGACGCCGCCGAGACCCTGGTCGCGGACGGGTTCAAGGTCTTCGCCTACACGAACGACGACCCGGTAACCGCCAAGCGGCTCGAGGACGTCGGCGTGAGTGCCGTGATGCCGGCCGGCGCACCGATCGGAACCGGCCTCGGCGTGCTGAACCCGTTCAACATCGAGACGATCGTCTCCCGCGCGAACGTGCCGATCATCCTCGACGCGGGCGTCGGCACGGCCTCGGACGCGACGCTTGCGATGGAGCTCGGCTGCGAGGCGGTGCTGCTCGCGAGCGCCGTGACGCGCGCGCACGACGCCGTCGCGATGGGCCGGGCGATGAAGCTCGCCGTCGAGGCGGGCCGCCTGGCGCGCGGGGCGGGCCGGATCCCGAAGCGCTCGCTGGCGCACGCGTCGAGCCCGCAGGAGGGCATGATCGCGATGGCGGGCGCGCTGTTCCAATAGATGGTTCTCCCACTCCCGACTCGTCATCTACATTGCGGTCCACCGCGACGTCAGTCCACAGCCGTGCCTTCCTCACAGCTGCCTTGAGGCGACCGGGCATAGCCTGTCCGCATGACGCTCATCCCGCGCGATCCCTTGAGGGCCTGGCTCAATGTCAGACATAGGTACTACAATGGAGTGATGAAGTCGATCAGCAAGAGAGACTTGAACCAGAAGACCGCAGAGGTGCTCGACCGGATCTCCGCGGAGGACGAGCCCGTTCTCGTCACGGAACGAGGGAAGCCGCGGTGGCGGATCGAACCCGTTGACGGCCACACCGACCTGTGGGACAAGCTGCGCGCCGAGGGCCGCCTTTCGAGCCCAAAGACAGTCGAAACACCATGGCCGACCGAAAATCCGGGCGACTACACGCAGGCAGAAGTTGACGTTCTTCTCGACTGGGCGAAGGGCGAGCACTGATGCGCTGGTACCTCGATTCCTCCGTGGCGCTTGACGTGGTGCTGCGCCCGCTTGGCCGCTCGGCCTCGTGGATGAAGTCCAATCTGACAGGGGGTGACGAGTTCGCTTCCTCGTCGCTGTTGAAACTCGAAGCTACCCGTGTCCTGCGCCGGGAGAACCTGGCCCTTCACTCCGCGGATCACGTGCTGAACAACGCCTCGTTCTTCGGCATCGACGGCGGCGTCCTCCGGTTCGCTGCCGCCATCGAGCCCCACATCAAATCCCTGGACGCCATCCACCTGGCGACCTGCTCGCTACTCGGTTCCACCGTGACCCTGGCCAGCCATGATCAGCAGATGTTGGCCGTCGCGGAAGAGCTCGGCCTCGACGTGCACGATCCGCGCAGCCGTTCCTGAACTGATGCGAGCACTGCCCTGCTTCGAGGCCTGAATTCGACTGCCGCGCCTCGGCAGCGATTCCTCGAACTCGGCGATTCTGGCGTTGAGATCCCGGAGCGCCGGGCGGACGAGGCCCGTGCTACCGACTTCACGCAACACGAATCATCATCTCCAACGTGAACGCGAGCGCCCGCCATTACTCCTGCAGCCGGTGGCAGAGCACGGCCACGTGCAGCGCCGTGCGCGATTCCGCGTCGTCGAGCGAGACCCCCAGCTTGTCCTGCAGCTTCGCCAGCCGCGCGTAGAGCGCCGGCCGGCTAAGGTAGCCGGTGCGCGCGAGCGCCGACTTGTTGCCGCCGTGCGCGAGGAAGCGCTCGAGCAGGTCGAGCCCCGCGTCGTCGTCGTACTCGAGCAGGGGCGCTAGCTCCGCCGCGGCGAATGTGGCCACACGCGGATCAGCGCGCAGGTTCGACAGCAGCCCGCGCAGCCGCAGGTCGCCGAAGCGGAAGAACGGCTGCCGGCGGGTCTCGAGCGTGCCAGCGATCTCGGCGACCTGCACGGCCTCGTCGAGCCCGGCCGCCGCCTCCACAAGCCCCGGCCGGCTGGGCGCGACACCCACCGACCAGTCCGGCTCCTGCTCGCCGCGCCTCGCCGCGGTGAGCCGCGCGCACAGGTCCTCCACCAGGCCGTCCTCGAGCTGCCGCGCCGGCACGGGCAGCAGCACGCCGAGCGACCCGGAATTCATTCCGGCCACCAGCGCGGAGCGCCGCGCCCGCCCCACGACCCGCGTCAGCTCCTCGAGCAGGGCGCGCTCTCGCAGCTGCAGCCCGGTCGGGTCCTCGTCCGGGTGCCGGTCCAGTCGGAACACGACGGGCAGGTAGTAGGGGGCCTCCGCGAGCCCCAGCGCCGCAGCCCGCGTGCGCGCCTCGCCCTCGCCGAGGGTGTGCGAGTGCCGCAGCTCGTGGATCAGGCCGGACTGCGCCTGGTAGAGCAGCTCGCGTTCGTCGCGGCCGGCCATCCGGGCAAGAGTCAGGGCCTGCCCGGCGCGTTCGAGCACCTGGCTGGCTTCGTCGTCGTCCACCAGCGGGCCCGGCACTACGAGCCGTCCCCACCGGCGCCCGCGCACGCCGACGGGCGTCTGCA
Source organism: Zhihengliuella halotolerans (assembly GCF_004217565.1). NCBI lineage: Bacteria > Bacillati > Actinomycetota > Actinomycetes > Micrococcales > Micrococcaceae > Zhihengliuella > Zhihengliuella halotolerans. Next base: position 2,559,426 of record NZ_SHLA01000001.1, read on the forward strand.
GCCAGTCCTCCGGCCCGCCGCGACGGCCCGTGGCCTCGAGGTATCCGACCCCGCGCGCCCGCTGGACCCAGTCGCGCAGCAGGCCGACGGAGTCCTCCCCGTGGAACGCGAGCACCCGGTGCGCCACGTCCTCGAGCACCACGGGCGAGTCGAGCAGGATCGCCGTCCGGTCCACGATCCGCTGCTCGCTCGCGGACTCGAGGGAGAGCTGGGTGAAGACCTCGTGCACGTGGCGGGCGCGCTCGACGCGGGCGAGCTGCTCGCCGACGAGCACCCGGTGCGCGACCTGCGTGACCCGGACGAACCGCACCTTCCGCGTCAGCAGCACCACCGGCAAGTCCCGGCCGACGACGGCGGCGCGCAGGTGAGCGATCGCCCCCGTCGCCGGCTCCGACCGCTCGTCCACGAGCTCGATGACGACGCCGGCCGCTCCGGCTGCGGTCACGTCGTCCAGGAAGCGTCCGGTCGCCTCCGCGGAATGGCGGAACGCCTGCCCCGTGGTCAGCACGAGCTCACCGCCCTCGAGCAGCCCGCCGACCGCCGCGGAGTCGGCGACGTGCACCCAGCGCACCTCCTCCGAGAGCCGGTTGCCGCCGGCCAGCACCTCGGGCGACCCGGTGCGGATCTCCTCCTGCTCCAGGACGGCCGCCACGGTCAGGCGGCCGGGGGCGGGAGCAACGTCGGGGTTCACATCCATTGACAGATCGTATCGTCCACGGCCGACCCTCGATACACCTTGTCACTTACATCGGCCGCGAACGGCGCGCATGCTGGATGCAGCACACCGATTCCACCGTTTGAAGGGCACCACATGCAGACCGTCTCCCTCCGCACCACCGCCCACTGGATCGACGGCGCCACCGTCGCCGAGCCCGGCACCCGCACCGCCGACATCACCAACCCGGCGACGGGCCAGGTCACCGGCAGCGTCGCGCTGGCCTCCACCGCGACCGTCGACCGGGCCGTCGCCGCCGCGAAGGCCGCATTCCCGCTCTGGCGCGACACCTCGCTGGCCAAGCGCACCACGGTCCTCTTCGCCTTCCGCGAGCTGCTCAACGCCCGCAAGGGCGAGCTCGCCGAGATCATCACGGCCGAGCACGGCAAGGTCCTCGACGACGCCCTCGGCGAGATCTCCCGCGGCCAGGAAGTCGTCGAGGTCGCGTGCGGCATCGCCCACCTGATCAAGGGCGGCCACACCGAGAACGCCTCGACCAAGGTCGACGTGCACTCCGTCCGCCAACCGCTGGGCGTGGCCGCGATCATCGCCCCCTTCAACTTCCCGGCCATGGTGCCGATGTGGTTCTTCCCGGTCGCCATCGCCGCCGGCAACACCGTGATCGTCAAGCCCAGCGAGAAGACCCCGACGGCCGCGAACTGGATGGCCGAGCTGTGGAAGGAAGCCGGCCTGCCGGACGGCGTCTTCAACGTCGTGCACGGCGACAAGGAGTCGGTCGACGCGCTGCTGGACCACCGCGACGTCTCCTCCGTCTCCTTCGTCGGTTCCACCCCGATCGCCCAGTACGTCTACGAGCGCGGCACGGCCGCCGGCAAGCGCGTGCAGGCCCTCGGCGGCGCCAAGAACCACATGCTCGTGCTGCCCGACGCCGACCTCGACCTCGCTGCCGACGCCGCGGTCAACGCCGGTTTCGGCGCGGCGGGCGAGCGCTGCATGGCGATCTCCGTCGTCGTCGCCGTCGAGTCCATCGCCGACGAGCTCGTCGCGAAGATCGCCGAGCGCACGCGCACCCTGCGCATCGGCGACGGCACGCGCGGCTGCGACATGGGCCCGCTCGTCACGGCCGCCCACCGCGACAAGGTCGCCTCCTACATCGACGCCGGTGAGGCCGCCGGGGCCGAGCTCGTGCTCGACGGCCGGCAGGTCTCCCCGGACGCCGACGGCGAGGGCTTCTTCCTGAACCCGACGCTGTTCGACCGCGTCACCACGGACATGTCCATCTACACGGACGAGATCTTCGGCCCGGTCCTCTCCACGGTCCGCGTCGACAGCTACGACGACGGCCTCGAGCTCATCAACGACAGCCCGTACGGCAACGGCACGGCGATCTTCACGAACGACGGCGGCGCCGCCCGCCGCTTCGAGAACGAGGTCGAGGTCGGCATGGTCGGCGTCAACGTCCCCATCCCGGTCCCGATGGCCTACTACTCGTTCGGCGGCTGGAAGGCCTCGCTGTTCGGCGACACTCACGCCCACGGCGCCGAAGGCGTACACTTCTTCACCCGCGGCAAGGTCGTCACCAAGCGCTGGCTGGACCCCAGCCACGGTGGCCTGAACCTCGGTTTCCCGACCCACTCTTAAGGAGTTTGAGCATGACGGACACCACCACGACGACGGCCGGCGGCCCCACCGACGCGCAGCTGGCGGCCGGGCGCCGCGCCTACGAGCTGGACCGGGCGCACGTCTTCCACTCCTGGTCGGCGCAGGAGACGCTCGACCCGATGAGCATCGTCAAGGCCGAGGGCGTGCACGTCTGGGACGCCGACGGCAAGCGGTACCTGGACTTCTCCTCGCAGCTGGTGAACACCAACATCGGGCACCAGCACCCGAAGGTCGTCGCGGCGATCGCCGCCCAGGCCGCCGAGCTGTGCACGGTCGCCCCGCAGCACGCCAACGCGGCGCGCTCCGAGGCGGCACGCCTCATCGCTGAGCTCACCCCGGGTGATCTGAACCGGATCTTCTTCACGAACGGCGGCGCGGACGCCGTCGAACATGCGATCCGCATGGCGCGCCTGCATACGGGCCGGCGCAAGGTCCTCTCCGCGTACCGCAGCTACCACGGCGGCACGCACCTGGCCATCAACGTCACCGGGGATGCGCGGCGCGTTCCGAACGACGACGGCGACTCCGGTGCCGTGCACTTCTTCCCCGCCTACCCCTACCGTTCCTACTTCGACTCGGCCACCCCCGAGGAGGAGACCGAGCGGGCCCTGAAGCACCTGGAGGACGTGATCGTCCTGGAGGGGCCGGCCAACATCGCGGCCCTGATCCTCGAATCGATTCCGGGCACCGCGGGCATCTACGTGCCGCCGCCCGGGTACATCGAGGGCGTGCGGGAGCTGACCGCCAAGTACGGGATCGTCTACATCGCGGACGAGGTCATGGCCGGCTTCGGCCGTTCAGGCAAGTGGTTCGCGGTCGAGCACTGGAACGTCACCCCGGACATCATCACCTTCGCAAAGGGCGTGAACTCCGGGTACGTGCCGCTCGGCGGCGTCGCGATGAGCGAGGCGATCTACCAGACCTTCGCGCAGCGCCCCTACCCGGGCGGGCTGACGTACTCGGGCCACCCGCTGGCCTGCGCGGCGGCGGTCGCGGCCATCACTGCGATGCGCGAGGAGGGCATGATCGAGCACGCGGCCGCCCTCGGCGAGAACGTGTTCGGCCCCGAGCTGCGGGCGATGGCCGAGCGCCACCCGTCGATCGGCGAGGTCCGCGGCGCCGGCTGCTTCTGGGCGATCGAGCTCGTGAAGAACCGGGAGACGCGCGAGCCGATGGCCGCCTACGGCGGCTCCTCACCCGAGATGAACGAGCTCGTCGGCGCGCTGAAGGCCGCCGGGATGCTGCCGTTCGCCAACTACAACCGCATCCACGTGGTTCCGCCGCTGAACATCAGCGAGGAGGACGCGCGTCGCGGCCTGGCGATCATCGACGAGGCGCTGGCACTGGCCGACGCGCACGTCGTCAGCTGAGCCCGAGCTCCGCGAAGGCCGCCACGAGGCCCTCCTCGCGCGGTGGCGCGGCCGTGCGGTCGGCGAGCGCCGTCAGCTGCGGGGAGGAGCCCTCGATCGCCACGCCGATTCCGGCGTACGCCACCATCTCGAGGTCGTTCTCCCCGTCGCCCACGGCAATCGAGTGCTCCCGCGGGATGTTCAGGTGCTCGATCGCCGCCGCGAGGCCGTCGGCCTTGCTGATCCCGTGCAGGTAGAGCTCGCCGGAGTGGCGGCCCTCGGCGGCGATCGAGTTCTCGACGACGGCGACGCCCTCGCCGATCTCGGCGAGGAGCCGGGACATCGGCACCGGGGACGCGAAGACCGAGACCTTCGCGAACGGCACGGCGGCGAGGTCGGCGGCGGGCCGCAGGGCGCCCAGGATCGCCGCGGCCCCCGTCGGCGAATGACGGAAGTGCTCCTCGATGATCTCCCGCAGGCGCTCCATGGCGGCCGGCGGCGCGTGCAGGGCCTCCTGCGCCTCGAGGATGTAGACGGCGTCGTGCACGTCGAGGACCTCGACCGTGCGGGCGGCGAGCCCGGCCGGGAAACGGCGGTCAAGCAGGACCTCGCCGCCGATCTTCACGTGGGCACCGGCGCTGGCGACGACGCCGTCGAACCCGGCGCCGAGTATTTCGTCGTCGAGCATCGAGAGGGGCCGACCCGTGCACAGCAGCACCTTGTGGCCGGCGGCCCGTGCCGCGCGCACTGCCCGGACGTGTCCGTCGGGCACGACGCCGTGGTCGGCGTAGGTGCCGTCCACGTCGAGGAAGACGGCGCGGGCGGACTCGTCGACGACGGTGTGGGACTTGGCGTTTTCCGTTGCTGCGCTCATGGTCCGGATCCTACCTGCGCACCCGCGCCGCGGTGAGATCATGGAGCAATGTCCACGACTCCCGCTCCGGGCCCGGCCGTGCCCCCGCCGAGCAAGCGCCAGCTCGCGCTCATGATCTGGCTCGCCGTCTTTCCCACGCTGACCGTCATCAACCTGGCCTTGGGTTCGTGGCTCGAGCTGCTGCACCCCGTGCTGCGCACCTTCGTCCTCGCGACGGTCGCGGTGCCGATCGTGATCTACGGGATCGTCCCGCAGCTGCAGCGCCTGCGCGCGCAGCTCATCCTGCGCAGCGCGGGCTGAGGAACCGCCCCGGTCAGGCGGCTCCCAGTACCTCGTGGTGCGGCAGCGCGGGGCTGACATGGCCGTCGCGCCCCTCGACATCCTCGTTGTTCACGAGCGCGTTGAGGACCGATTCCTCGACGGCCTGCACGGTGGCTTCGAAGAACGGGTCGATGCCGCCCCACGGAACGTGCTCGATGCTCTCCAACTCCTGCTGACGCCCGGGAACCGGGAAGTCCGAGCGTAGGCCGCCGTCGTTCCCGGTGGAGAACGCGAGAAAGATGTCTCCTGAGAAGTGCCCGCCCGTGGTCCCGGTGCGCGCCAAGCCCAACGGGACGCGGCGGGCCAGCGCTTTCAGCTGTCCGGGTAGAAGCGGCGCATCGGTGGCCACGATGACGATGACCGACCCGGCCCCTCCGGGGACCCGCGCGGCGTCGACTTCCTCCTGCAGCCAGTTCGTCTCCTCGAGCGGGCATGGCGCGGCGGAAGCGCGTCCCACGGGCCGCCCGTCGATGCGCAGCTCGTGCCGAGAGCCGAAGTTTGCCTGCGTCAGCACGCCGACGGTGTACTCGCCCGCGCCGAACGCCACCCGCCGCGATGCCGTGCCGGTACCGCCTTTGAACCCGTAGCAGTTCATGCCGGTGCCACCTCCGACGGATCCCTCGGCCAAGGGGCCGCCGGTGGCGGCGTCGAGGGCCCGCCGGGCGGTCTCGGGCGTGACGTGCGGTTCGTTGATGTTGTTGAGGTAGCCGTCCCACGTCTCGGCGACCACGGGGAGCATCCACCGGCGGGCGACGTCGGGGGCGACGTCGGCCATCCACGCGTCCACGCCGGCGTGCGCCGCACCCACGGCATGGCTGTTGGTGAGCAGGATCGGCGTCGCGAACTGGCCCGACTCCTCAATCCACGTCCGCCCCGTCATCTCTCCGTTGCCGTTGAGACTAAACGTCCCGGCCGCGCATGGGTCTCCCACACCGGCGCGACCACGCGGCAGGATCGCCGTGACGCCCGTGCAGGCAGTGCGATCCTCCGGCCGCAGCGTGACGTATCCGACCTCGATGCCGGGCACGTCAGTGATCGCGTTCGCAGCGCCGGGAGTGCCGTCGAGCCTGATGCCCAGGTCCCGAGCACGAACTCTTGAATTTGATTGGGTGTTCACATTTATCCCGTTCTTCCAGATTTAACAGGCAAAACCCTTGACTGCAGCACGCCCACATATTTGAATCAGTGTTCAAACATGATCCATGACACATCCCCTTCAACGCAAGGACCACCATGTCGGGAACCAGAACCGCACCAACCGCCGAACGCAACTCCCTCTCCACCGGCCGCCTCGGCATCTGGGGAATCGTCTTCCTCGTAGCCTCCGCCGCCGCCCCACTGACCGTGGTCGTTTCGGCGGCGCCGATGGCCTTCCGGCTCGGCGGAATCGGGGCACCTGGCGCCATGCTGCTCTGCGGGGCCATCTTGGCGCTGTTCGCAGCCGGCTTCACTGCCATGAGCACCCACGTGCCCAATGCCGGAGCGTTCTACGCATACGCGCTGCACGGGCTCGGAAAATCGGCCGGCGTGGGGCTGGCGTTCGTCACTGCGTACGCCTACGCCTTCCTGTGCTTCTGCTTCTACGCCTTCATCGGGTTTTTCGGCGAGCTTGTCCTCACCGAGTGGTTCGGATCGGCACCGTCGTGGTGGGTCATCGCGCTGGCCTCAGCGGCCGCCGTCGCGCTGCTCGGGATGCGCCAAGTCGACGTCGGTGCCAAAGTGCTCGCCGTCCTCGTCACCGCGGAAGTGGCCATCCTGCTGGTCATCGCTGTCGCCGTGCTCATCATCGGCGGCCCCGAGGCCCCGTCGGCGGCGGGTTTCGACCCGCGCAACATCCTCGCCGGCGGCGGCATCGGCATGCTGCTGGTCATCGGTTTCGGCGCCTTCCTCGGATTCGAGGGCACGGCGATCTACGCGGAGGAGGCCAAGCGACCGGGACGCACCATCCCCCGGGCCACGTACCTCGTGGTCGCGCTGCTCGCCGCGTTCTACGCGTTCACGTTCTGGATCCTGACCCTGGCCTTCGGAGTCGAAGGCGTGCTCGCCTTCGCCGCCGGAGACAACTTCGAATCTATGGTCTTCGCCGCAACCACACAGTTCGTGGGCCCGCTGGCCGCCGGAGTCGTCCAGGTTCTGATCGTCACGAGCTTCTTCGCCTGCATCCTGGCCTTCCACAACGCCTGCACCCGCTACCTGTTCTCCCTCGGCCGCGAAGGCATCCTGCCCTCCACCCTGGGCCGAACGCACCGCGTCCACAAGGCCCCCGCCACGGCGAGCCTGGCCCTGTCGGCGGCCTGCATCGCCGGCATCGGGATCGCCGGCATCGGGATCGCCGCCGTGTTCGTCACGGACGCATACCTCGGGCTCGCCGTCTGGACCTACGCCACCGGAGTGCTCGGCCTCGTCTTCGGTCAGGCTCTCGCCGCCGTCGCCGTTGTGGCCTTCTTCGCGCGCGATCGACGCGGTCATTCACCGTGGCGGGTGGTCGTGGCGCCCGTTCTCGGTGCCGCGGGCCTCATCGCCGCGGTGACCCTGATCGTCATACACTTTGATCTCACCACCGGTATGAACGGAGCGATCAATTGGGTTCTCATTCTCCCCACGCCTCTCCTGTTCATTGCCGGGATGATCTACGAGCGAATCCTCAAAACGCGGCGTCCGGCACTGTGGGCGGCACTGGGGCGGACGGAGAAGCCCGTTGAGCGACAAGCGGACTAGGGCCAGACGCGCCGCGCACTCTCCGCGACCCGGCGGGGCCGGGGACGCCCGACGCGACGCGCTGCTGCAGGCGGCCGTCCGCGTCGTGATCCGCGAAGGGGCCAGCGGGGCCAGCGTACGCGCGATCGCGGAGGAGGCCTCAGTTAGCCCCGGCAGCGTCCTCTACTACTACGACGGCGTCGACGATCTCGTCGACCGCGCCCTCGAAGCCGTTATGGACCGCTTCCACGACCGGCGGCTCAAAGTCGTCGCCGGGGGGCGCCGCCCGGTCGAGAAACTGGCGGAGATGATTCACCTCGGCGTCCCCGACGATGTCGGCGACGAGCTGCGCAGCGTCTACGAGAGCATTGGCACCGCGCGCACCCGCCCGGAAACCCGGCGCATGCACTGCCAGGTGGTCGAACGACAGGTGACGCTCTACCGCTCCCTGCTCGAGGTCGGAACCGAATCCGAGGACTTCGCTCCGCAGCACGACGTCGGCCTCATCGCCCGGAACCTCGTGGCCCTCGAGGACGCCTACGACCTCTACCCCCAGCTCGGACTGTCCCTGACGGGTGCCGAACGGCGCGCAGGGGTGAGGGCCTACGCGGAGCTCGCACTCCAGTGCACTCTGCCCGGATAGCCGGTGTTCTCGAGCGCTTCTGATCTTCCCAGCAACCTCCAAGCCCGCAGGCCTTCGAAGGGCGGCCGCCGCTGTGATAGCCATGGATGAGAGGCGCCCGCGGGGCACCCGCCCCGCCAGCACTCGTGAAGGCGCCCACCCGTCGAAAGGAAGCACACCCATGGCATCCGCATCGAACACCACCGGGACCACGCTGGACGGACGCGAGGTTCTCGTCATCAGCACCAACTACGGCACCGAAAGCGACGAGCTCACCCAGCCGATCGAGACCCTGCGCTCCGCGGGAGCCCAGGTCACCGTGGCCGCCGTCGAGAACCGGCCGGTGCGCACGCTCGTGGCCGACAAGGACCCCGGGCCCGAGGTCCCCGTCGACACCACCCTCGCCGTGGCCGAGGCCGCGGACTACGACGCCCTGGTGGTCCCCGGCGGGACGCTCAACGCCGACCAGTTGCGCGCCGACGGCAACGCGCGCAAGATCATCGCGGATTTCGCGCAGGCCGGGAAGCCCGTCGCCGCGATCTGCCACGGCCCGTGGCTGCTCATCGACGCCGGGCTGGCCTCCGGGAAGAAGCTCACCTCCTACTCGAGCCTCGGCATCGACCTGGAGAACGCCGGGGCGACGTGGGTCGACCAGCAGGTCGTGCTGGATACTTCGGCCGGATTCCCGCTCATCACGTCCCGGAACCCCGGCGATCTCGAGGCATTCACCGGCGAGCTGGTCGAGCAGCTCTCCGGCGGCGCGTGACCGCCGGAGAGCCGACTGTCAGCCGCGCAGCGGCGAGACCGTGATCCGGTCGATGATCGGCGCCTCCGCCGCCCGCAGCGGGATGCCCGGCCAGTTCTGCTCCGCGTAGGTTTCACCGTCGAAGTTCGGCTCCTCCTCCGCCGAGACCGTCACCGTGTTCGCACCCTCTTCGAGCTCGAGGTAGATGGTCCGCTCGAAGAAGTTGTTCGCGTGGAACGACGGCGCGAACAGGACCCGTTGGGCGTCACCCCCGTTGACCGAGAAGTCCGCGTGGCGAGCCATCGGGTTGGGGTTGTAGTGCGTCGCCGGCACCTGCTCGGGGTTGGAGTAGCGGACGACGACGGCGTGCTCGCCCGCGGTCTGGGCCTCCACCTCGAACGTGAGGGTGTTGGCGTTGCCGGGCTCGCCGCCGATGCCCTCGACGGCGGTGCCGCCCTCGGCGAGCGAGAGCGCGGTGGTGCGGGCGTCGCCCGCCGCCTCCGCGTCCTCCGCCTGGTACTCGACCGCCGCCAGCTGGCCCGCGGAAGCGTCGACGACCAGACGGTCGACCTTCAGCCCCTTCCGGCCCTCTGCGGTGACGACGATCTTGTTGACCCCGCCCTGCAGGTGGGCGGAGAGCTCGACCCCGCGGCCGACCTGCGCGACCTCGCGGTCGTTCACGCTCAGCGTGCCGGCCCCGGAACCGAAGGCCTCCAGCGCAAGTTGCGCCTCGCCGTCGTGCTCCCCGTAGACCCAGAAGGTTGCGGACTGCCCGTCGGCGAGCTTGGCACCGCCGGAACCGGAACCGTCGTCGGGCTTGTCGTGCTCGGCGAACCCGCCGTCGTGCACGGCGATCTCGGCCTCGTAGACGTCCCCCGAGTCACGTGGCTGGCTCAGCGTGATCCGGTCGATCAGCGCGTCACCGACCGTGGCGCCGGATCCGTCGAGACTCTGCGCCGCCAGCGTGATGGTGTGGGTGCCGGCCGTGAGTTCGACGGTGGTGTCCGCGTGGTCCCAGACCACCCACTTGTAGCCCAGCGGCAGGAAGAGCTCCTGCTCGGCCTCCCCATCGACCCGCAGGAACACGTTGGTGGGGCCCTGCTCCTCAATCAACGGGTAGGTGTTGAGGCTATTCGCGAAGACCGAGAGATCGTACTCTCCGTCCTGGGGCACATCGACCGTGAAGTCGAGGGCGCCGTCGGATCCGGTGCGCAGGCCCCCGACGTTGAAGCCGCCGGAGGTGTAGAACTTTCCGACGTCGGCCGGCGAGCCCTCGGGGCCGTTGCGGCTGTAGCCGTCTCCGGTGTAGTCAGCGTCCTCCGCCTCGTAGGAGGCGCTCCAGGTGGAGTCGACCGTGCTCTCCACGCCGGCGCCCGCCGGGGTCATGACCAGCTCGTAGGCGGAGGCCTCGGAGAGCTGCGGCAGCGTCTCGCCGTCGAAGTCGACCGTGACGCGGCCGTCCTCGACGGGTAGAACCAGCTCCGCGAGCTCGGCCGGCTGCGCCGAGTCGCCGAGCTGGCCCGTCCAGCCGATCTCGTGCAGCCAGACGCGCACGGTGTCCCCGAAGGTGTCCGCCGGGATGTTCTCGAACGTCACGGGCGCCTTACCATCCGTGCCGCCGAGGATCGCCCGGGCGGTCTGCTTGGTCTCGTCGAGCGAAGCGACGCCCTGCAGCGAGTAGTTCTGCCCCGGGAACGGCGGAGCGACCTCGACGGTCTCGCCGCTGAGCTTCGAGTAGGCGTTGTAGAGCCACCACTGCCCGTTGCCGCGGTTGACCTGCACGGCCGAGTCGGAGAGGTTTCCGTTGATGTTCCAGAACGCGATCATCGCGTCGACCTTGGTGTCCTCGATCGCGGAGATCCACTGGATCATCTGGCCGGGAACAGAGGTGTGGTAGTTGAACGCGTACTCGTTGATGTTCAGGGGCAGCTCGGTACCCTCGTACTCGGTGCCGGCGAAGGTCGCGGCCTCCCAGCCCCGGTACTTCGCTACCGAGTCGCGAATGGCCTGCGGGTGGGTCAGCTCGTGCCACGTGACGATGTCGGGGACGGTGCCCTCCGCGACGGCGTGCTCCATGAAGCCCTCGTTCTGATCGAAGAGGATGCTCGTGCCGGGGCCGGCGACGCGCATGGCGGGGAAGGCCTCCTTGATGCGCCGGTACGTCGAGTCCCAGGCGGCGAAGTAGTCCGCCGGGTCATCGAGCCAGCTGGTGCCGTCCAGGCTCCACTGCCCGGTGCCGAACATGTTGCCCTCGGGCTCGTTGAAGGGCTCGATGACGAGATTCTCGCGCTGCTCTGCTGGGATCTGCTCGATCATCTCCAGCTGCGCGTCGAGGACCTCGCGGTAGTCGGCGAGCTTCTCCTGCGGGGTGTCCCCCGGCCACTGGTATGGGAAGCCGCGGTACCAGTCGGTCACGCGCAGGTACACGTCGCCGCCGGTGGTCTCGCTCAGCGTGGGCAGGACCTCCAGCGCGTCCGATCCGGGGTGCTGGGACCCGTCCTGGGCCTTGGTCGCGACCGAGCGCACGTCCATGCCCTCGATCAGGTTGTCCGTGGGCATGCCCTCGCCGTAGAGGCCGTAGAGCACGCCCGAGGCCCCGCCGTGCACGGGCCCGGTCGTCGCGCCGAGGTCGATGCTCACGTCGTTGCCGCGCACGGTGACGACGGCGGCGACCTCCGTCCCGTCGGCGTCGCCGGTCACGGTGAACTCGCCGGAGGAGGCGTACTGCTCGGGCGCCACGTCTTCCCAGGCCACGGGCACGCCGCGCTGGTAGCCGTCGGAGTAGTCGGCGAGGACGGTCGCGGGCAGCTCGGGGGCCGCGCCGGTGACGGTGTCGACCTCGATCCGGTCCGTGACGGACTCCCGGGTCGGCACGTCGCCGGGCACCAGGTCGGCGACCTGCTCCGGCGTCAGCGCGGCGTCGTAGAGCCGGAAGTCGTCGACCGCGCCGGCGAAGGCCGGGTCGGGATAGAACGACTTGCCGATGAATCCGGTGCTCTCGGCTCCGTCGCCCCAGAGGTCGGCGGCCGCGACGTCGCTTGCGGCCGAGCCGACGGGCACCCCGTTGAGGTACGTCGTCACGGTGTCGGCGTCGTCGTCGAGCGTCACGGTGAGCGTGGCCCACTCGTCGGTGTGCAGCGGGCCCGCGCCCGTGACCGTCGCCTCGCCGCCTGCGGCGGCCTGCGTGACGGCCGCGCGCAGGTTGCCGTCCCCGTTGGACGGGGTCGCGAAGAGGTACCGGTCGGTGTCCTCGCCGAGTGCGAAGAGCCACTGCCAGGCCCCGCCCGTCCCGTCCCACTTCACCCGCGTCGAGACGGTGAGGTCGGCGGCGTCCTCGAGCGCGCCGGCGGGGATGGTAACGTGGCCGCCGGTGAGCCCGAGGGCCGGCCCGTCCGGCGCGTCGACGCTTTCCGTCGCTCCGGAAATCGTCCCGTCCAGCCCGTTGCCCGAGCTGTCCGGGACGACCCCGTCGCCGACGTCGTCCATGGTGTAGTGGATGACCGGTTCCGGTGGTGCGGCGGAAGCCGCCGTCGCGGATGCGGAGATCGCCCCGGCGCCGAGCGCCACCGCGGTTGCCGCCGCGGCCGCTCGCCGGAACCGGCGACGATGGTGCGTGTGCTGCATCATCTCGTGTACCTCTCTGTCTCACTCGTGATGAACCGCCGTCGGGTACGACGGCGGCGCGTGGCGGCCGCGCTGAATCCGCGGCCGCCGCGTTCGACTCCCCCTCGCGGGGGAATTAGGTGGACGCGGGCAGGAACACCCGCATCGTCGACGGGCCACGCTCGGCCCACCGGTAGTAGGGGATCAGGCGCACCTCGAGGCCGCCCTCCGCAGGTTGCCCGCCCGGGGCGTCCGGTCGCTGCGCTGGCGTGCCGTCCGCCGGGTCTTCGCACGGACCGAACGGCAGGCGCCCGCCGGACGCGTCGCGCCCGGGTCGCGGCAGCAGTCGCACCGAGGCCCCGTCGTTCGCGGGCTGCGGCGGGGCGGACGCGTCGAGCACGAAGCCGTAGATCTCCATACCGGCCGGCAGGTCCGGCGACTCAAGACACAGCACCAGTGGACCGCGTTCGACGGCGACCGTGCCGCGCACCGCGTCGATGCGCGAATCGGGCCACGTCAGCCGGGGCTCATCGCCCAAAACGAGGCGGATCTCGTCCCCCGCGGCGAGCACCTGCGAGACGTGCGCCCAGCCCGGGGCGGCATCGACGCGGCGGGCGCCGCCGGCCGCCGTCGTGCTCCACAGGGACGCGCGCCGCGCCCAGTGCGGCACGCGCAGCCGCAGCGTCACGGGTGTCGCAGGCGCGTCGGTGACGCTGAGGACCACCGTGCCGTCGTGGGGGTAGCCGGTCGCGACGCTCACCGCGAGCCGCCCGTCGTCGAGTTCCACGGAGACGTTGCCGGCGGCGTACTGCAGGACGCTCAGGGCCGCCGGGCCGTCGACGGAGACCGCGTAGGCCTGCAGCGAGGCCAGCGTGCGCGCGACGTTGGTGGGGCAGCACGAGACGTCGAACCAGGGGGCGCGCAGGCCCCCCTCGGCGCGCATGTGCACGCCGGCGGCCTCGACGGGGTCGGCGGCTTCGCGCAGGTGCAGCGGGTTCGCGTAGAAGAAGGCGCACCCGTCCGCGCTCGGCGAAGCCGCCACGACGTTGTAGAGCGTGCGCTCGATCAGGTCCGCGTACTCGGCCTCGCCCGTCGCGAGGTAGAGCCGCCAGGAGACCATGATGGAGGCGACGCCGGCGCACGTCTCGCAGTAGGCCCGGTCGGCCGGCAGCTCGAAGTCGTCGCCGAAGCCCTCGTCCTGGTGGCGCGAGCCCATGCCCCCCGTCAGGTACGTGCGCCGCTCGACGGTGCGGCGCCACTGGCGTACGAGCGACTCGAGCAGCCCGTCGTCGCCCGTGTCGACGGCCACGTCGACGGCGCCGGCCGTCAGGTAGAGGGCCCGCACGGCGTGCCCGCGCAGGGCCTCGGCATCGCGCACGGGCACATCGTCCTGGAAGTAGTCGGCGGCCAGCAGGGGGCGCACGGGCAGCCGGCCGTGGCCCCGGCGCTCGATGAAGATCCGTGCCTGCTCGACGTAGCGCGGCTCGCCGGTCGCCCGCCCGAACTCGGCGAGCGCGACCTCGATCTCCGGGTGACCGCACAACTCGTCCCGCCCGCCGGCGCCGAACTCGCGGCACACGTGCTCGGCGACGCGGCGGCCGGCGGCGACGAACGCGTCGTCCGCCCCGGCCGTGCGCAGGCGGGCGACCGCGGCCTGGAGCAGGTGCCCCATGTTGTAGAGCTCGTGGCCCATGGCCAGGTCCGAGTAGCGGGGCTCGAGCCCGGGGTGGCCGAACGCCGTGGTGAGGTAGCCGTCGTCGTCCTGGGCTGCGGTCACGCGGTCGGCGAGCCGGACGAAGAGGGCCTCCGCGCCCGCGTCGCCCGAGCGCGCCGATTCCCACGCTGCGGCCTCCATCAGCTTGTAGACCTCGGAGTCGGAGAACTGCCAGCCGGGCCGGTCGACGGTCCGCTCGCCGCGGGCGACGCGGTCGAAGTTCTCGAGCCACCCGAGCTCCTCCATCCACCGCTCGCAGTGCGCAAGCGTCGCGGCGGCGTTGACGTCCTGGCGGTCGCCCCAGAAGCCGCCGGCGTCGAACGCGACCTCGCCGAGACCGGCGCCGCGACGGGTCCCGCGGGCGGGGACGACAGGGCGCGCAGCTGCACTGGCAGGGGCGGGCGGCGGGGGCGGTGCGTGCGGGCCGCGGGCGTCGTCGTCGTACCGGGTGGTGGTGTCGGTCACGGTTCAGTCCTTCACTGCCCCGGCGGTCACGCCGGCGGCGACATAGCGCTGGGCAACCACCAGGAGGATGGCGGCGGGGATCGACGCGACGACGGCCGTGGCCATGATCGCGTTCCACTGCGTGGTGTTGTTGCCGATGTACGAGTAGATGCTCAGGGTGATGGGGATCAGGTCGGCGTTGCGGCTGAGCGTGGAGGCGAAGATGAAGTCTGACCACGCCCACAGGAACGCGAACAGCGAGACCGTCAGCACCGAGTTGCGGCTCATGGGCAGCACGATCGCGGTGAAGACCCGCCACGATCCGGCGCCGTCGATCCGGGCCGCCTGCAGGAGCTCCTTCGGCAGGCCGGACATGAACGCGGTGAACAGCAGGACGCCGAACGGCACCGCGATCGTCGAGTCGGCGAGGATGAGACCCCACACGGAGTTGAGCAGGCCGAGCCGCACGTAGATCGCGTAGAAGCCCATCGCCATGACGACGCCCGGAATCATCTGCGCGACCAGAAGCAGGAAGTTCAGGCTGCGGCCGCCGCGCAGGTTCAACAGGGCGATCGCGTAGCCGGCCGGGGCGGCGATCACGACCGTGAGCAGCACGCAGCCGAGCGCGATCAGCAGGCTCGTGCCGAGGGCCGGGAGCTGTTGCCCGAACACGGCCGCGTACCCCTCGAACGTCGGGTCGAGCGGGAACAGCTGCGGCGGGCTGGAGCGCAGGTCCTTCGTCTCGGTCAGGGAGACGTTGATCATCCAGTAGACGGGGAAGAGCATCAGGGCGGTCAGGACGAGCCCGACGGCCGTCTTCCACCAGGGGCGGGTGGCGGTCATGACTTCTCCTGACGTTGCTGCACGCGCAGGTACACGAACCCGAAGACCAGTGCGATGACGATGAGCAGGTTGCCGACGGCGGCGGCCGGGGACATGTCCGGCTGGCCGGTGCCGAAGGCCTCCCGGTAGGACCAGATGGCCAGCGTGGCAGTCGAGTTCGCCGGTCCGCCGGCCGTCATGATCCAGATGATGTCCACGACCTTGAGCGTGTAGACGAGGCCGAGCAGCAGGGTGATCGCGGAGACCGGGCGCAGCAGGGGGAACGTGATGGACGTGAACTTCCGCCACGCGCCGGCCCCGTCGAGGGAGGCCGCCTCGTAGAGGTCCTCCGGGATGTTCTGCAGGCCCGAGTAGAGGATCACCAGGTTGAAGGGGATGCCGAGCCAGATGTTGGCGATGACGACGGCGGCCATTGCCGTGTCCGGCGAGGTCAGCCAGTTGATCTGTCCGATGCCGAACGCGGAGAGGAAGGAGTTGACGATCCCGTTGTCGCTGTTGAGCATCCAGGCCCACGTGGAGCCGGAGACGATGAGCGGCAGCAGCCACGGGACGAGGAAGAGAGCGCGCAGGATGCCGGAGAGCCGGAAGCTGGACCGGAAGAAGACCGCGAGGGCCAAGCCGATCGCGTACTGGAAGGCCAGCGAGACGATCACGAACACGGCCGTGTTCCAGAGGGCCTTGCCGAAGAGCTCGGAGGAGAGGACCTCCGCGTAGTTCGCGAAGCCGACGAACTCGGCGTCGCCCTGGACGAACGCTCGAATCGTGTAGTCGTGCAGGCTGAGGTCGATGCTGCGCAGCAGCGGGTAGGCGTAGAACGCCAGCAGGTAGGCCACCAGCGGGGCGGCGAAGGCGGCGGCAGCCCACCGGCCCGACGTCGGCCGCCGCGGCGTTCTGTCGGTGGGCGCCGTCGTGCCGCGGCCGGTTGGACCGGGCGTCTGCGCCGCGGATCGCGGTGCGGTAGCGGCCGAGCCCGCCGGGGGCGCGCTCGTCGAATGTGTCGTCATCACGTGTCCTTCATGGGCGCGGGGCGGGCGCCGCCCGCCCCACGCGTCGGGTGCTGCTGCGTCCGGTTATCCGGCCGTGGCCGCTTCGGCGGCGCGCTGGGCGTCCTCGAGCGCCTGCTGGGGCGTCTTGGAACCGGAGAGCGCGTCCTGGACGGCGGTCCAGAGCTGTTCGGAGATCAGCGGGTAGTCGGTGCCGAGGTTGTCGCTCGTGCGGCCCTTGGCGGCCTGCACGGCCGCGACCCAGGTCTCGAGCTCCGGGTGATCCGCCAGGAAGGCCTCCTGGCCCTCGGGCGTCGGCGGGATGTAGTAGGCGAAGGTCTCGGCCGTCTCGACGAAGCCCTCCGGCGTCGTCATGCACTCGACGATCTCCCGCGTGGTCTCGTAGCGGTCGGCGTCGTCCTGGACGGGGGCGACGACGAACTCGCCGCCGGTCGGGGCGGGTGCAGGGCCGCCGTCGCGCGCCGGGAGCTCGATCACGCCGGTCTCGAAGTCGGCCTCGGCGGCGGCGTTGACCTGCCACGTGCCGTTCTCGACGAAGGCGAAGTCACCCGTCAGGAACTCCTCCCACGTGGTGTTCTGGGAGTTGCCGATCACGGAGTTGGGCGCGTAGCCGGCGTCCAGCCACCCTGTCCACAGCTCGAGGGCCTCGACCGCCTCCGGGGAGTCGAGCTGCGCCAGGTCGGCGCCGGAGCCCCAGAACCACGGCAGGAACTGGAACGAACCCTCCTCCGTGTTGATGCCGGCGAAGGTGATGCCCCGGTGGCCCGCGCCGTCGACCTGCTCGAGCGCCGCCGTCAGGGACTCCCAGTCCGTGATCGACGCCGGGTCGATCCCGGCCTCGTCGAGGATCTCGGCGTTGTAGTAGAGCGCCAGGGTGTTGGCGCCGATCGGGATGCCGTAGGTCTCGCCGTCGACCTCGCCGGCGGCGAGCAGGTTCGCGTCGACGGCCGAGGTGTCGAGGCCGAGCTCCCCGACGGTGCTGAGCATGCCGGTCTCGGCGAGCGTTGAGACGGCCGGGTTGTCGAGCAGGATCACGTCGGGCGAGGTGCCCTCCTGCGCGGCGAGCAGCGCCTGGTTGGTCAGCGAGGTGGTGTCGTACGGGGTGCGCTGGATGGCGACGCCGGCGGCCTCGCCGCACGTCTGGACGCGCTCGTCCCACGCCGAGCCTTCAGCGTGCTGGGGGTACGGATCCCACCAGGTAAAGGTGTCGGACGAGGCGTCGCCGCCGCCCGACGAGCAGCCGGCGAGGACGCCGACGGAGACGACGGCGGCGGCCGCGAGTGTTCTGCGAACGGTCCTGTTGTTCATGCTTCCTCCTTGAAACGGTGCTTCGGGCACACGGGTGCCACGGAACGCGGGCCGGGCGCCGGGGCGCGGGGCCTGGATGAGTGGATCGGGGTCAGGGGTCGGACCGAGGTGGCGCGAGGCTGCCGCGGTCGATGATCATCGGCGGGAGCAGTTCCACGGTGGCCGCCTCGGCGGCCGGGATCTGCCCGGAGATCCGTCCGACAAGGCGTTCCACGGCGGAACGTCCCAGCCGGTCGGCGGCGCTGTCGATCGCGGAGAACGGCAGCGAGAACGTGCGGGCGAAGTCGTCGGAGTAGCGGCCGATCACGGACAGGTCGCCCGGAGCGGACAGCCCTCGGGCGCCGAGGACGCTGGGCAGCGCGGCGGCCGCCGCTTCGTTGTTGAGCAGCAGCCCAGTCGCGTGCGGGTGCGCGTCGAGGAAGCGGGTCAGGTCGGCACCGATATCGGGCTGGGCCGCGGCACCGTGGTAGGCGTGCACGCGGACCCCCAGGGCCTCGGCGCGGTCGCGGACGGCATTCGCCAGCCGCCACACGTACGCTCCCCCGCGCTCGAGTACGTGCTCGGGCTGCGAGACCAGGATGAGCTCCCGGTGGCCGAGCCCGTGCATGCGGTCGACCATGAGTCGGCCGCCGGCCTCGAAGTCGAGGTCGAACACGTCGACCCCCGCGTCGCCGCCCGGCAACCCGACCAGAGCCGCTGGATGCCCGACCTCTTCCAAGGCGGCCAGGCGCTGATCGTTCTCGGCCACGTTGAGCAGGACGAACCCGTCGACCTTGCGTGAGCGGGCGAGCCTGTGCAGGGCGCGCACGCCGTCCTCCTCCGAGACGAGCAGCGTGTCGTAGCCCAGGCGGCGGGCCATGTGAGTCACACCCAGGATGTACTCCAGCATGGCCGGGGCGAACTCGTCGTCGAGGAACCGGGCGAGAAGCCCGAGCACGTTCGTCTGCGAGGTGGCCAGGGCGCGGGCACCGGCGTTCGGCGTGTAGCCGAGCTCGGCGACCGCCGCCTGAACGCGCTGGCGCACCGCCGGGGAGATCGAACGCTTGCCGGAGAGCGCATAGGAGGCCGTGCTGCGCGAGACTCCCGCCACGCGGGCCACGTCGCCGATGGTCGCCATGGTGCTCCCCTTTCGTAGATCGAACCGGTTCGATCAGTCGAACCGGTTCTACAATAACGTGCCCCAGCTCACACCGACAAGGGTCCGGCGGGGCGTTCGACACGGTTCGACGGCGTTCGATTCCCACGTTGAAACACATCCACGCTGGTCAACCCCCAATCGCGGGGAAGTTTGAAGAATTCGCGCGTCGACGCCGTTCCGCGCCCGCGGGTCCGGAACGGGGCCCCGAGAGGGCCTCCCACCGGCCGACAGGTCGGGCGTAGGGTGGACGAGTCGCAGCGTACGCCGCGGACCGATCGGCCCGCAGCCCGCGCGGCAAGCCTCCGTACCACCGAACGAATGGAGAGCCATGCTCACCGCCAAGGCCTACGCCGCCCCCTCCGCCACCGAACCTCTCGTCCCGCTCACCATCGAGCGGCGCGACGTCGGACCGAAGGACGTGCTGATCGCCATCCGCTACGCCGGCATCTGCCACAGCGACATCCACACCGTGCGCGAGGAGTGGGGGCCCATCACGTTCCCGCAGGTCGTCGGCCACGAGATCGTCGGCGAGGTCACCGAGGTCGGTTCCGCAGTCACGAAACACGCCGTCGGCGACCGCGTCGGCGTCGGCTGCATGGTGAACTCCTGCCGCGAGTGCGAGCAGTGCCGCGCGGGCAACGAGCACTACTGCCTGAGCGGCAACACGCAGACCTACGCCTCCGTCGACCGCGACGGCACCATCACGCAGGGCGGCTACTCCACCCACGTCGTCGTCGACGAGGACTTCGTGCTCACGGTCCCCGAAGCCCTGCCGTACGACGCCGTCGCTCCCCTGCTGTGCGCGGGCATCACCACCTACTCCCCGCTCGCCCGGTGGAATGCCGGCCCGGGATCCCGCGTCGCCGTCGTCGGCATGGGCGGGCTCGGCCACCTGGGTGTGAAGATCGCCGTGGCCATGGGCGCCGAGGTGACGGTCCTGTCCCGCAGCGAGTCCAAGAAGGAAGACGCGCTCGCCTTCGGCGCCGCGCGGCACGTGGCCACCGGGGACGACGGCGCGCTCGAGTCCCTGCGCGGTTCGTTCGACTTGATCATCAACACGGTCAGCGCCCCGCTGCCCATGGACGCCTACCTGGCGACCCTGCGCCCCGAGGGCGCGCTCGTGAACGTCGGCGCCCCGCCGCAGCCGCTGCCGGTCTCGGCGTTCTCTCTGATCATCGGTGGCCGCTCGTTGGCTGGCTCCAACATCGGATCGATCCGCGAGACCCAGGAGATGCTGGACTTCTGCGCCGAGCACGGCATCGCCCCGGAGACCGAACTCATCTCCGCGGACCGCATCAACGACGCCTACGAGCGTGTGCTGAACAGCGACGTGCGCTACCGGTTCGTGATCGACACCGCGACCCTCTAGCCCGGGCAGATACCGGCGGCTGCGGAGCCCGCCTCCGCGGCCGTCGTCGTCCGGTCGTCGCCACGGGCCGCCGGTTCTGGCAGGATACGGCCATGACCTCAGACGCGAACCAGCACACGGGCCCGGCGGACGGCGACGCGCCCTCCTTCGACAAGGACTTCTGGGAAGAGCACTGGGAGGATCCGGAGCGGGGCGGGGCCGCCGCGCCGGCGAACCCGTACGTGGTCGCCGAGACCCGGGATCTGTCGCCCGGCCGCGCCCTGGACGCCGGGTGCGGCACCGGGACCGAGGCCCTGGCCCTTGCGGCGACCGGCTGGGACGTCACGGGCGTCGACCTCTCCGAACGCGCGATCGCGACCGCGCGCGAACGGGCGGCCGCCGGCGGGGCCGCGGGGCTGACGCACTGGATCGCCGCGGACCTGACCGTATGGGAACCGGAACGGCCCCTGGACCTCGTCATGACCAACTACGCGCACGCTTCCATCCCGCAGCTGGACCTGTACCGGCGGATCGCCGAGTGGGTCGCTCCGGGCGGGACCCTGCTCATCGTGGGCCACCTCGACCACGGCGGCCACGGCCACGACCACGACGACGCCGGAGACCGCCACGGCGAGCACTCCGAGGAGCACGACGGCGACTGGCCGCCCGCCGAGGCCACCGTCACCGGCGACCGGATCGCCGGCGTGCTGGATCCCGCGCTCTGGCGGATCGAGACTGTCGCCGAGCACACCCGCACCCTGCCCGGGCACGACGGCGAGCGGACGCTGCGCGACGTCGTCGTCCGCGCCACCCGTCACGTGGGGGACTGAGCCGGGGATCTCCCGGACGTTCTTCCCCTCACACACCCCTGACAGGCCAGGAGCACGAGGGGTAGGGTGCGAAGCATCAGGCTCTTTTCTCGTCGGAGGGACATCATGGTCACGGTCGCAGAGAACATGGTCAGCACGCTGAGCGCCAACGGCATCGAGCGGGTCTACGGACTGCCGGGCGACTCGCTCAACGGTTTCACGGACGCGCTGCGCAAAGACGGCACGATCGACTGGGTGCACGTGCGGCACGAGGAGGCGGCCGCGTTCGCCGCGGCCGCCGAGGCCGAGGTCACCGGGGAGCTGACGGTCTGCGCCGGCTCCTGCGGGCCTGGCAACCTGCACCTGATCAACGGGCTCTACGACGCCCAGCGCTCGCGCGTGCCCGTGCTCGCGATCGCCGCGCACCTGCCCACGCCGGAGATCGGGTCGAATTACTTCCAGGAGACGCACCCGCAGGAGCTCTTCCGCGAGTGCAGCGTCTACGTCGAGTACGTCGCGCACCCCTCGCAGATGCCGCGGCTGCTGGAGATCGCGATGCGCACGGCGATCGAGAAGCGCGGGGTCGCGGTCCTCGTGATCCCGGGCGACGTCGCCCTGGCCGAGGCCCAGACGGACCGGAACACGGTCATCGCCCGGGCCCGCCCCGTCGTCGTACCGTCCGAGACCGAGCTGGACCGGGCCGCCGAGCTGCTCGACGCCGGCGGGAAGACCACGATCCTCGCCGGAGCCGGCGTCGCCGGCGCCCACGCCGAGCTGCTGGCCGTGGCCGACAAGCTGGGCGCGCCGATCGTGCACGCCCTCCGCGGCAAGGAGCACATCGAATACGACAACCCGTACGACGTCGGGATGACCGGGCTGCTCGGCTTCTCCTCCGGGTACCGGGCGATGGAGGACGCGGACACCCTCCTGATGATCGGCACCGACTTCCCGTACCAGCAGTTCTACCCCGAGGACGCGACGACGATCCAGATCGACCTGCGCGGCGAGCAGCTGGGACGGCGCCACCCCGTGGACCTGGGCCTCGTGGGCGACAGCCGCGCGACCCTCGAGGCGCTGCTGCCGCGGCTCCAGGGCACCGCGGACCGCAAGCACCTCGACGCCGCCCGCCGCCACTACGCCAAGACGCGCGAGAAGCTCGACGACCTCGCCGTGCCGAGCCGCGGCAAGGCCGCCATCCACCCGCAGTACCTGGCCCGGCTGCTCGACGAGCAGGCCACCGACGACGCCGTCTTTCTGCCCGACGTCGGCTCCCCCGTGGTGTGGGCCTCGCGCTACCTGACGATGAACGGGAAGCGCCGGCTCATCGGCTCGTTCAGCCACGGGACCATGGCCAACGCGCTGCCGCAGGCGATCGGCGTGCAGGCCGCTGCGCCGGAGCGGCAGGTGATCGCGATGTCCGGCGACGGCGGGCTGAGCATGCTCTTCGGCGAGCTCATCACGCTGGTGCAGAACAAGCTGCCCGTGAAGGTCGTGGTCTTCAACAACTCCTCGCTGAACTTCGTCGAGCTGGAGATGAAGGCCGCCGGCTTCATGACTTACGCGACCGGTCTGGACAACCCGGACTTCGGCGCCGTCGCGAACGCGCTGGGGATCTGGGGCAAGCGTGTAGAGTCATCGCGCAAGCTGCCGCAGGCGGTGAAGGAGTTCCTCGCCGTCGACGGCCCGGCCGTGCTCGACGTGCGGACCGAACGGCAGGAGCTCTCCATGCCGCCGGCCATCACCGCGGAACAGGTCAAGGGCTTCACGCTCTACGCGATCCGCACCGTCATGTCGGGCCGCGGCGACGAGTTGCTCGAGCTGGCCAAGACCAACCTGCGCCAGCTTTTCTAGAGGCTTCTCTAGAGCGCGCCGAACACCTACGGGAAGCAGACCCATGAAACAGACGGCGATCATCACCGGCGGCACCGGAGGCATGGGTCTGGCCACGGCGCGGATCCTGGGCCGCGACCATCGAGTCGTCATCGCCGACCTGAACCAGCGGCGGCTCGACGAGGCAGTCGCGTCGTTGGGCGAGGACGGCATCGAGGCCCACGCCGTCTACTGCGACATCACCAGCCGCCAGTCCGTCGCCGATCTGTTCCGCGAGGCCGGGTCCGCCGGCACCTTGCGAGCGGTCGTGCACGCGGCCGGGGTCAGCCCGCAGATGGGCGACGCCGAGACGATGGTCTCCGTCAACGCGCTGGGAACCATCCACGTCACCGAGGCGGCCCTGGCCGTCGCGGTCGAGGGATTCGCCCTGGTCAACGTCGCTTCCTCCGCAGCCCACATGGCGCCGCGGCCCCTGGTTCCGCGCCGCTCCTACCGGCTCGCGTTCAAGGATCCCGCGCGGCTGGCATCACGTCTCGTCGCACGCGCTGGCCTCGCACCGCATCGCCTGCGCTCCGGTCTCGCCTACTCTCTGAGCAAGAACTTCGTCATGTGGTACTCCCAGGAGATGGCGGGACGCTTCGGCGCCCGCGGCGCCCGCATCCTCTCGGTGTCGCCGGGCAGTTTCGACACCGGCATGGGCCGGCTGGAGAACAAGAGCGGATCGCACAAGCTCCTCGAATACGCCGCACTGCACCGCTACGGCAAGCCAGAGGAGATCGGTGAGGTCCTCGCCTTCTGCGCCAGCGACCGGCCCGGATACCTCACCGGGATCGACATCCTCTGCGACGGCGGGACGAAAGCCGGCATGGACCTCAAGGGCATGCTCTCGATGACCAAGGGCAGCTGAACGCCGGGCCGGCCCTTCAATGGTGCGCCCCTCGTTTCCGGGTCACCTCCCACGTGAGCTGAGCCGGGTATCGAATCTCGAGGGGATTTCGGCTGCGCACAACCGTCATCAAGAAATCAAGACGCAGGCGTGCCGGATTCCCCGCGCCGTAGGGTGGAAGGGCCAGCCGGGGGTACAGGACGTCCCTGAACACGCCGCGGAAAACGAAGTGACTGACGTCGCCCAACGTGCCAACTCCCAGCTCGCCTGCGTCAGAAGCTTCATAAACCTCCACCTCGAACTCGAGACCCCGCCGACTCCCAGTGCGATCAAGCGCGATCACGTCGGCCAGAATCAGCTCATCAGGCGCCTTTGCGAGGCAAGCTAGGAACGGCGGCCCTGCACCCGACGTCGCAAGATACGGCGCTTTCACCGCCGCTGCCACCACTGGGAGGCGCCACGCGGGACTGTGTGCCGGGGCGCGCCGTCGCGCGTCGCGTTGTTTTCCTGCGTTCCGCTGCACTGGCCCGCTCTCCTTTGGGTCATCTGACTGAGGTGCCGGGCGCGTCCTGCTGACCCCCGGCCCACCGCCGCGACCAACTCCGCTGAAGGCGCGTCCGGGGACCCAGCGAGACCGCCCAAGAACAACTCAGTTTAGTGCAACTATTGCACCTGCAGTGCATATGTTGCTAATGTCACACTCGCTGCGAACGACCACGGTCCCAACGACGGCCACACCGAAGCTCTTCCGAAGAGACATCGCTCGCGGCGCGACAACAAGCCGAAGGAGTCTCATGTCGACCCCCACCACTCAAGCCCCTGCTGGCACGCACCTCGCCAGCGCGCTCCGGAAAGCGCGCTGGCGCATCATGCCGCTGATCTGCGTGCTCTACTTCATCGCCTATCTCGACCGCAACAACGTCGGATTCGCCCGCGAGGAAATGAGCCGGGACATCGGTCTGACGGCCACGGCCTTCGGACTCGGAGCCGGACTCTTCTTCGTGGGCTACACCCTCTTCGAAATCCCGAGCAACGCCGGCATGCACCGCTTCGGTGCCCGCCGCTGGATCTCCCGGATCCTGATTCCCTGGGGCCTCCTCGCCATGGCGACCGCGTTCGTCGTCGACGACGTCTCCTTCGCCTGGATCCGCTTCCTGCTCGGCGTCGCAGAAGCAGGATTCTTCCCGGCCGTGGTCTTCTACTTCACGCTCTGGTTCCCCGTCCGGGAACGCGCGGCGGTCCTCGGGATCTTCGTCCTCGCGCAGCCCCTTGCCAACATGATCGGCGCTCCGCTCAGCGGGGCGCTCCTGACCCTCGACGGCCTGCTCGGTCTTCACGGCTGGCAATGGATGTACCTGATCGAGGGCCTTCCCGCCGTGTTGTTCGGCATCGCCGTCCCCTTCCTGCTGACCGACAGGCCGGCCAACGCGCGGTGGCTCACGGGAGCCGAACGCGCCGCGCTCGAGAACGCCATCGCCGACGACGACGCCCGAGTCACGTCGCACTCGGTTCGCAGTTTCATGTCCGCCCTGGCCAGCCCCACCGCGTGGGCGTACGCCGGGCTCAACTTCGGCATGGTCCTGGGGATCTATGGCCTCGCTTTCTGGCTTCCCTCGATCGTGGGCGAGCTCGGCGATTTCGACCCCTTCCAGCGCAGCCTCGTGGTGGCGATCCCCTACGCGGCGGGCGCGTGCTTCGTCCTGTGGTGGAGCGGACGCGCCGATCGCACCGGCAAGCGCGCCGCACATACGGCCGGCAGCCTCAGCGTCGCGGCAATCGGACTGCTCGGCGCCGGATACACCCTGCATCTCTCCCCCGTTCTCGCGCTCACCTTCCTCTGCCTCGCGGCGATCGGCATCTACACCGCGATCGGCCCCATGCTCTCCATGTCGGCAAGCCTGTTCTCCGGAGCAGCTGCCGCAGCCGGCATCGGCCTCGTCGGCGCGGTCGGAAACATCGGCGGTTTCGTCTCACCGCTGACTGTTGGCTGGCTCACCGATCTGACCGGGTCGTCCCAGGCAGGCTTGCTCTTCCTCGCCGCGGCGCTGGCCCTCACCGCCGCGTCGGTTTGGCTGTTCGCCCGGCATCGCCCCGAAGGCGACACCCGCCTCGTCCTTCCCACCACCCAGGAGTCATCACGATGAATCACCTCGATCTGCACGGCCGCACCGCCCTCGTCACGGGCGGAGGCGTCGGGATCGGCGCCGCGATCGCCGAAGAACTCGCTCGGCGCGGCGCCCGCGTCGTCGTCACCTACCACTCCCACACGCCCGACGACGACGCGCTGGCCGCGCTCGGCTCCGCTGACGGGAAGCCAGGATTCGCGGTGCACGCCGACCTGACCATCGAGTCCGAAGTCGAGGCCCTCGGCCGGCGTCTCGAGCAGGACTGCGGGAACGTCGACATCCTGGTCCACAACGCCGGCGGCCTGCTCCAGCGCTCGCCCATCAGTGACATGCCGTACGACCTCTTCCGCCGTGTTCAAGCACTCAACGTCGACTCGGTCTTCCTCGTCACGCGCAGGATCCTCCCCCTGATGCGAGACGGCGGACGGATCGTCACGGTGGCCTCCCTTGCGGGCCGCAGCGGCGGGCACGCCGGAGCCACGGCCTACGCCGCCGCCAAAGCGGCACTGTTCGGTTTCACACGCGGCCTGGCGGGCGAAGTCGCCGCCGACGGCATCACGGTCAACGCGGTGGCCCCCGGGTTCATCGAAGCCACCCCGTTCCATGACACGTTCACCACCGCCGATTCCAAGCAGCACACAGTGAGCGGAATTCCCGTGGGCCGAGCGGGAGTGCCCGCCGACGTCGCGGCCGCCGTCGCCTGGTTCGCCTCCCCGGGCGCCTCCTTCACGACGGGCACCATCTTGGACATCAATGGCGGGCAGCACTTCAGCTGATGATTAGAGCAACGATCACCCACCCCGTCGCCCTGTCGACGCTCGCCCGCGCCGGTCACGGCTCGTTCATCCTCATCGCCGACGCGCACTTCGCCGTAGCCACAGCCCTCGGCCCCAACGCGGTGACGGTGCATGCCGCGCTGGCTCCCGGTGCTCCGCTGGTGCCGGAGGTCGCGCGCCTCGTCGCCGCCACCATCGCGATCGAGGAGGTCACCACCATGGCGGTACCTGCTGAGGCACACGCACAAGTCGGTCTGGAAGCGCTGGCCGCGGTGCGGGCTTTCCCGACAACCACACCCATCCCGCATTCCACTGCCACCCGGGAAGAGTTCTTTGCCCGCTGCGGCTCACCAGATCTCGCCCTCTGCCTCGTCAGCGGTGACCGTCGCAGGTTTGCGAACGTCCTGCTCCGAATCGGTGTCACAGATCCCGAGCCTGCATAATGAGGGAATGAGCTCGACTGTATCCCGCGCCATCGAGATCTTGGAGCTGTGCAGCGCAGAGCCGAGGACCGCGGCCCAGATCGCCGCGGTCCTCGGCGTGCACCGCACCACGGTGCTGCGCACACTGCTGACGCTTCAAGACGCCGGGCTGGTCCGCCAGACGGAGACCGGAGTGTTCGGCACGGGGTTTCGCCTGGCCGCCCTCGCAAAGTCGGCGATGGCGCACTTCGATCTGCGGGGCATCGCCCACCCGCACCTGAAGGATCTCAGCGACCGCATCGGCGTGACCGTGCAGTTCGCCGTTCCGGACAGGGACCGCATCCGCTACGTCGACAAGATCGAGCCACGAGACTCAATCGTGCTCAACACGGAAATCGGGGGCGACGCCGTGGTCAGCACGTCCGGCGTCGCCAAAGCGATACTCGCCCACCTTTCGGGCGAGCGCCGACGATCGATTCTCGACCGCGCGACGTTCGAGACATTCACCGAACGCTCGATCACGAGCAGGGAAGCGTTCGAGCGCGAGCTCACCCGAGTGCAGGAGCGGGGCTGGTCATTCGACGACGGGGAATACGACGAGCTGTCCAACTGCATCGCCGCCCCGGTCCGCGATCATGCCGACGACGTCGCCGGGGCCGTTTCCATCACGGCCTTCCGCACGCGGCTCGACATCGATGCCCTCCAGCAGCACCTGCCGGCCCTTCTGACCACGACGGAGGCCATCAGCCGGGACCTGGGCTGGCGCGGCAGCGCCGGGTCTGGATCCGCGTGAGATTCAGGCCGCACCGTTGGCATTCAACACACTGAACGAGCTGGCCTGTGCGGCCTGCGCCCTGGCTGCTGTCGGATTAAGGTCTTCGCACCAGGACGGGTAGAGCCGAAATCCCCGTTTGCCGGGGCTGCGATTTCCCCGCGTTATGCCGAGCTCCGCGAGGCGTTCGGATGTGAAGCGGAAGCAACCGCGTCGGTGACCGTCGACCACAAAGACCATCAACCCGCTGACAGCCTCGTCCGCAGGAAATGGCTCCGTCTCCCCGTCGGCGTTGCGCCGCCACACGGCAACAAACGCGCCCGCCTTCGTCGGAGTGATGCGAGCGGTGCGGATGCGCCAATGCTCACCGTTGATGTCCACGATTCCGGACTCGTAGTCACTATTCTGCTCTTCGGGAAGAACAGCGAACTGCTGGCCCCGAGGTTCGAGACAATGCTGGCTAAACCAGTCGAAGGAAGGGAAATTCACGTCTCTCACTAGAGCATTATCGCTGCAGATTCGAGTCTGATCACAACGCGTGCTGCGAGTTCGGGCCCACGTCGAAGACCGGCCACAACGGAGTCAAGTCCTGCTCGTGCTCCTCAGAGCAACGAACTCAGTCACGTAGAGGCAAAGTGCAGAAAAACGCCGGCGATCCAGAGACATCCCGGGACGATGAAGGCTCGCTGCGCCAACCCGGTCCGCGGCGCGTCAGCCTCCCAGTCCCGGCTGAACGCGTTGAGAGCGAGAACCAGGATGATCACCACGGCAACCGTCGCCACCTTCCACATCAGGCCCGGCAAGACAAAGGCACCGACCACCGCGGTGACGGGGAGGGAGAAGAACACCACGGCTCCGGCATGGTCATGTAGCTGGTGCTGCCGGGAGAACGCAGCGGGATCCGCGTCAGGCGTACCGGGCGGATAGCCGCGCATGGGGTCCATCCGGAAGACCCCGGAGACGACCAGGCCCAGCCCGAACACCGCCAGCAGCGCGCCCAGCAAGTACTGGCCCGCGAGCACGACCGCGCTCCCGCCCGCCGCCATCGAGGCACCGCACACCAGGAAGTTCGCCGTCTGGATCCATCCCCTCGGGCCGAGCGCCAACGCGCTGACGGTCTGGCGCGTCGGAGAGTACCCGGGCCGCGTCAGACCATCGAGCAAGAACACCACCACGAACAGCACGGCACCACCCGCGCCCACCAAGAACGCCATCCCTCTCCCTCTCCCGGGTCAGCGCTCCGCCATGGGGCGGAGCTTCCGCATCACGTCGACCTTCAGACCCTTGGTAATTTTAGTCCGATCGGACTAAAATCAGACCATGCGTCACGATAACAGTCCGGCCGTCCAAAGGGAACGCTCGTTCATCGAGCAAGCCCGTCGCCTCCAGATCGCCGATGCGGCGGCCGAGGCCGTGGCTGAGCTGGGCTACGCCAAGACGTCGCTCGCGCGAATCGCCGAAAAGGCCGGCATCAGCAAAGGTGTGATCACCTACCACTTCGGCAGCAAGGACGAGATCCTGCGCTTGGTCGCCACTCAATTCTTCGATCGCTGCTGGCAGTACATGGAGCCGAGGATCCTGGCTGAGGAAACCGCCATCGGGCAGGTGAAGGTGTGGGTCGGATCGCAGCTGGAGTACTTCAGCACCCACCGCGTCGAATTCCTCGCCATGGCCGAGATCATGACCAATCACCGCGGTGGCGACGGAACACTTGCCTACGCCGAGGAGATCGCCGAGGAAATCGACGGCGTCGCGGAAATCCTCCGGCGCGGTCAGCTCGCGGGTGAGCTTCGCCAGTTCGACCCGCGCAGCGTCGCCAACATCATCTTGCGCAGCGCCGACGGAGTCCTGAGTTCCTGGGCCACCAGCCCGAGCCTGGACCTCATGTCCCAATCCAGTGTCCTGTTGGACTTCATCGAACACGCGATACGCAAGGAGCCGTCATGAAACCGATACCTGTGGATGATCCGCCCCTCGCCCTCCGCCCGCCCGAACATCGCGTGGAACGGCGCGCCATCGGCTGGTGGATGCTGCAGTCGCTGGTGTTCTCCGGGGCGATCCTGGCAGCGACGATCGTCGCGTACCTGTGGTGGGAAGCCGCCCGAACATGGCTGGTGCTCCCGTTGGTCGCCGCAGCAGCACTGCTCGCCGTCGGGCTCCTGATCGAGCCGTTCTGGAGATACCGGGTTCACCGGTGGGAGACCACTGACGAGGCCGTGTACGCACGCACCGGCTGGCTCGTGCGCGAATGGCGCGCCGCACCGTTGACCCGTGTGCAGACCGTGGATGCCATCCAAGGTCCCCTCGAGCAGCTCCTGGGCCTCTCGACTCTGCGGGTCACCACCGCGTCGTCAGCGGGCGCAATCGAGATCGGCGGGCTGGACAGGGAAACCGCCACCCGTCTCGCCGAGCAGTTGACGCGGATCGCCGAGCTCACACCGGGGGATGCGACATGAGCTCCCCCGACGACGCGCAGCGGTCACCGGTAGACTCGCAGCCGGCACCCGGTCAGGACTGGCAGCGCCTCAGCGCGCGCATGATCTGGGTCGACCTCGTCCAGAGTCTCCTCTCCCTCCTCCCCGCGGTTGTCGCCATTTGGGTAGTCGGAGTCGATCCGAACGGCGGCCAGATCTGGCCGCTCATCGGCCTCGCCGCCGTCGGCGTCTGGGGAGCCGTTGCCGATGCACTGCGCTGGATCTTCACGAGCTACCGCGTGACAGCGACCCATGTCGAGGCGAAGTCCGGAATCTTCCGGCGCGTGCACCGGTCGATTCAGCGCGACCGTCTGCGCAGCGTCGACATCGAGGCCAAGCTGCGTCACCGGCTTTCGGGACTTCGCGTAGTGAACATCGGCGCCGGTCAGCAATCTGCCGAGGGCGACTCCGCGTTCGCGCTCGACTCCCTGAGCGTCGACGACGCCCGCGCGCTCCAGAGCGGACTCATGCACGCAACTGACGCTCCGGTCAGTCACGACGACGAATCTGCCGCCGGCGACGACCCGTCCGCCGCAGAAACCCAGGCTGTCGGGCCCGGCCAAAGCGTGCCGTCACGGGTCTTTGCGCGTTTCGAACCACGTTGGGTCGTCCACAACCTCTTCAGCGTGTGGACATACATCGTGGTTCTCGGCATCGGCGGCGGAACGTACTGGTTTCTCAGCAGCCTCGGCGTGGACGTTTCCGGGTTCGTGGCCGGATTGCTGGACTGGGAATCGCTCGGCTGGGTTGGCATCGCCGCCGTCGCCTGGGTGAGCCTCACCGCCGTCGGAGCGCTCTTCATGGCGGTCGTCTACTTCACCGAATACTGGGGGTTCGAGCTGGCGCGCGTTCGCGGCCGCGAAGGAACCATGCTGCGAACCCGGCACGGGCTCCTGACGTCCAGGGAGGTCAATCGCCAAGAGCATCGAATTCGCGGGCTGCAGATCTCCGAACCCCTGCTGTGGCGGTGGATGGGCACCAGTGACACCAGCGTCATCACCACAGGCCTCAACATGTGGTCGATGGCCCAGCCGTCCGCTATCCTGCCGCGCGGGCCGGTCGAGGTTGCGCGCGACGTCGCCGCCGACGTCCTCGGTACGGCCGAGAACCCGTTCGAGACTCCACTCAGCCAGCATCCGGTCGCCGCCTTACGACGTCGCCTCTGGTGGGCTACTGCTATCGCCGCAGGCACGGCCGCGGTCCTCGCATGGCTTGCTGCCACCGGCATCCTCCCGGTGAGCGTCGTCTGGGCGGCTGTGGCGATGTGGCCGTTGCTGCTCGCCGGGGCCGCCATCGCGTATCGCGCGCTCGGCCACACCATTGCGGGTCCCCACCTCATCACGCGTTCGGGGCTGGCCAGCCGGTCCACCACCGTGCTGCAGCGCTCAGCCGTCAGCACCATTGTCGTGCGCGAATCCATCTTCCAGCGTCGCCTCGGGTTGAAAAGCGTCTCTGCGATGACCGCCGCGGGCTACTGCGAATACACGACGCCGGACATCGACGCGCGGACGAGCCTCCAGTTCGCCCGGGACGTCGCCCCGGGAATACTCGACCCCTTCCTCGTCCCTGCACCGTCTCGCGTTGACGGCTCACGCCCGCACGCTGGCGTCTCAACACACGCACGGTGATTCCCACACACGCAAAAGGCCCGGACCGAAGTCCGGGCCTTTCGTTCATCTGGTGGAGGTAAGGGGATTCGAACCCCTGACCTTCTGCATGCCATGCAGACGCGCTACCAACTGCGCCATACCCCCAGAAGGGTGGTTTCCCGCCGGAGCGGTGAACCGGATAGAAACTATACAGGACCGCCGAACCGCGAACAAAATCGGGCCCGTCCGGGCGCCCATGCCGCCCGGACGGTCCGACCCCGACTCGAAGTTCAGGGCGATCCCCCACATCCATCTGCCAGCATCGCTCACTAGACTTGCCCACATGATGGGGGAAACCACGCCCGAGCACGACCGGGCCACCAGGACGACCGGACGCACAGCAGCGGGCATGGTGTGGCCGCGCATCGCGCTCGTCGCCGTGACCATCACCGGCATCGCGCTGCTCATGTACTTCGTCCAGGGCGCACGCGAGATCGTCGCGCCGATCTTCCTCGGCCTGAACCTCATGATCGTCGCCTACCCCCTGCAGCGGCTCATGGTGGCGCGCGGCGTACCGAGGTATCTGGCCGCAGCGGCGACGCTCGTCGTCGTACTGGTGTTGATCACCGTCTTCTTCGGCGCGACGGGCTGGGCCGTCGGGGAACTGCTACGCGAGCTGCCGGAGTACAACCGGGAGTTCAACGAGCTCTGGGTCGAGATCAGTGCCGGACTGACTCAGCTCGGCATCAGCCAGACCATGATCCTCGACGAGTTCCGGGCCATCGGCGCCGGGAGCATCCTGAGCCTGCTCACCCCGCTGATCACCAACGTCACCGGGGTGCTCGCAGTGCTCGTGACAGTGGTGATGGCGGTGTTCTTCCTCGCGATGGACTCGGCCGGCTTCGGTCGCCGGCTCGACATGCTCCTGCGTGCCCGCCCGTCGACGCACCGGGCGCTGACGAACTTTGCCCACGGCGTGCGCCGCTACTGGGTGGTGACCACGACCTTCGGCCTGATCGTCGCGGCCCTCGATGTGTTCGCGCTCGCGATCATCGATGTCCCGCTGATCTGGGTGTGGGGCGTGCTCGCGTTCCTGACGAACTACATCCCCAACATCGGCTTCGTCATCGGGCTGGTCCCGCCCGCCTTGCTGGCCCTGCTGGACTCCGGCGGCGGGGCGGCCATCGCCGTCGTCATCACCTACTCTGTCCTGAACTTCACAGTCCAGTCGATCATCCAGCCCAAGTTCACCGGCCAGTCCGTGGGCGTGACGCCCATGGTTTCGTTCCTGTCCCTGATGTTCTGGTACTGGGTCCTGGGCTGGCTCGGCGCCCTGCTGGCCCTGCCGGCGACCCTCCTGCTCAAGGCGTTCCTGATCGACGCCGATCCCACGGCCCGCTGGATGAACGCCCTGATCTCTTCTAATCCCGAAGGCGAGGTGCCGGCGGAGATGCTGCCGCCGGCAGCGTCCGCCCCCGAGCCCGGCGGCGCGACGGACGGGGAGGACGACGACGCGGGCGCGGCACCGTCGTCGTCCCCCGCAGCCCCCGTCGAACTCAGGGGTTCCGCAAAGCCGACCGGCGCGCAAGAATAGCGTCAGGGTGCCGCAACGGCTCCTGTTCAACGCTGCGAAAGGCGCCACCATGACGATCGGACTGACCCCCTACCTGCAGTTCCCCGGCCAGGCCAAAGAGGCTCTCGAGTTCTACCACTCCGTGTTCGGCGGCGAGCTCGGCATGATGACCTACGCCGAAGGAATGGGCGAGGCCGCCGGCGATTCGGGCGACAAGATCATGCACGGATCACTGTTTCTGGACCGCGGCATCCACGTCATGGCTTCGGACCTCCCCGAGGGGATGGAGGGCAACGGCTACGGGACCATCTCGCTGAGCAGCAGCGGCGACGACGAGTCCGATTCCTCCCAGCTCGAGGAGTGGTGGGAGAAGCTCTCGGCCGAGTCAGCGGTGACCATTCCACTGGAGACCGCGCCGTGGGGCGACAAGTTCGGTCAGCTCAAGGACCGCTTCGGCGTCGACTGGATGTTCAACGTCAGCGCCGTCGCGAGCTGACGGGTCAGGCCGCGCGAGCGAGCTTCCGGCGGTGCGCCAGGCCCGCAATGAGGGCGAGGACGAGGCCGCCGAAGCCGAGCATTGCACCCACGTACGCCGGCGCCTGGTAGCCCAGGCCGGCGTTGATGACCGCCGCGCCGAGGGCCGCACCCAGGGCGTTCGCGATGTTCAGAGCCGAATGGTTCAAGGACGCCGCGAGCGACTGGGCCTTCGGCGCGGAATCCATGAGCAACGACTGCAGACCCGGCGCGAGCAGCGACCCTACGCCGCCCATGACGAACACGAAGATCAGCGCCAGCCACGGGATCGGCGAGACGAATCCGAAGATCACCATGACGATCGTCAGCGACGCCATCGAGACGTAGAGACTGCCGAAGACCGACCAGTCGGCGAGACGCCCGCCGACGAGGTTGCCCACCACCATGCCCAGGCCGTAGAGCCCCAGGACGAGTGGGACGACCTTGATCGGCAGGCCGGTGACGTCCGTCAGGATCGGGCTGATGTACGCGTAAACCGCGAAGAAGCCGCCGAACCCGACGATGCCGGTGAACAGCGCCAGCCACACGGCGCCGCTCTTGAGCGCCGTGAGTTCGCGGCGGATGCTCGCCTCCGCGTGTGCGGGGTTAAAGGGGACGAACGTGCGGATGGAGACGAAGGTCAGGGCGCCGATCACGGCGACGGCGAGGAACATCGAGCGCCAGCCGAGCTCCTGCCCGAGCCACGTGAACAGCGGGACGCCGATCACGTTCGCCACGGCGAGCCCGAGCATGATCCAGGCGATGGCCCGGCCGCGCTTCGTCGGCGGCACGAGCGTCGCGGCGAGGATCGCCGCCAGCCCGAAGTACGCACCGTGCGGCAGCCCGGAGAGGAACCGTGTGAAGACCATGACCTCGTAGGTCGGCGCGATGAACGAGGAGGCGTTCGCGAGGGTGAAGAACACCATGAGCCAGAGCACCATGGTCCGCTTCGCGACGCGCGCGCCCAGCGCGGTGAGCACGGGAGCGCCGACAACGACGCCGATCGCGTAGGCGGAGATCAGCAGGCCCATGTCCTGGTTGCGCACGCCGAGATCGGCCGCACCCTCCTGGAGCAGGCCCATGATCGTGAATTCGGTGGTGCCGATGCCGAACCCGCCCATGGCGAGCGCGAGCACTGCGAGCAGCAGCTTGCGTCCTTCGAGGAGCGTGGAGACGGCCGGAGCCGTCGAGGCGGTGGTGGTCATCAGGCCTTCCGGGGGAAGTGGGGAGACAATCGGGCGTACGACGACGGCGTCGCCCCCATTGTCTCCCATCCCACCGGAGCCTCGGCGCAGTTGCGGCGAAGAATGACGAAGGTCTCCCAGAGCCTTCCACTCCGCGGACGCAACTGCGCCGAAGACCTACGGGGCGGCGGTGTCGAGGCTCGACAGAACCGCGGCCGTCTCGGTCACACGCGCGAACCCCGCGCCATGCAGGCTAACGGCCGTTGCGCGCATCAACTCTTCGGCACTCAATTTGAGTGGCGAATTCCCAGTCAGCACGGGGCCTTCCAGATCGAACGTCGCGGTCGCGTCAAGTGGAACCGTGACCGAAAAGCCGAGATTTCCGCCCATGCGCGCCGTCGTCTCGACGCAGGCGTTCGTCTGCACGCCTGCGACGACGATCGCGGAGATCCCCCGTTCTCGGAGCCAGGTTGCCAGGTCCGGCGTTCCGAGGAATGCCGAGTTGACCGTTTTGGTCACCAGGACATCTCCTGACAGCGCATCGATCGCCGCTTCGAACCGGTTTCCAGGTCCACCCGAGTACAGCGGCGATTCGGGGTTGCGGCTGTCGTGGCGCACTTTGACCACGGGGAGGCCCCTGTCGTTCCACGCCCGGCCGAGACGGGTGATATTCGCGTAGGCGGTGCCGAGGCCTGACGGGCGCCCCCACCAGGGATCGCGGAACCCCTGCTGGACGTCCACGAGGACTAGTGCTGCGTTCTTCAGATCGAGTTCATCAGTCATGTCCTCAGTACATCTCGCGGTCACGTCGACCAACAGTGGCATGAATGCCATGTACCAGTAGAATCCTGCCATGCGGACGATCCGGACAGCGATCCTGGCCTACGACGGTATGCGGATCTACGATTTCGCCGTCGCGCAGGAGGTGTTCAGCACCCGACCCGAGATGACAGGCGTCGAATTCAGCCCGGTCGTCGTCGCGAGCAAGCCCCTCGTGAGAACGGCCGAGGGCATTACCGTCGCGCGAACCGCGAGTCACGCCGGACACAGCCCCGACATGGTGGTGGTGCCCGGTTCCGAGGAACGACTCGGACAGATTGCCGGAGAGGATCTCGAGTGGGTGCGGAGCCAGGCAGCGCAGGCCGGGACCGCGGTCATCGGGCTCTGCACAGGCGCGTTCGTGCTCGCCGCGGCCGGGCTTCTCCACAGCCGTCGCGCCACGACGCACTGGAGGTTCATGGGCCAACTGGCCCACAGCGCGCCCGGCATCAAGCCCGTGACCAACGCGCTCTACGTCCGCGACGGCAACGTCTGGACATCCGCCGGCGTCACGGCCGGTGTCGATGCCCTGTTGGCCGCAATCGAATCGATCGCCGGTTCGTCGACGACGCAGATCATCGCGCGCTCAATGGTCACGCCACCTCGTCGGCAGGGGAGCCAGGCGCAATTCGCTCCGCGCGAGCGCTCCGCCCCCACGCACCCTTTCGCCGAACTCGCGGATACCGTCCAGGAAGAACTGGACAGGACCTGGACTGTTCATGATCTCGCCGCCGCCTCACACATGTCCGACAGGACGTTCCACCGGCGCTTCAAGGAGGTCATGGGCCGGACACCCGCCAAGTGGGTCACCGAATTGCGCCTTCAGGAGGCGCGGGCCGCGTTGGAGACAACATCCCTGACCGTCGAGACCATCGCTCATCGCGTTGGCTACAGCACGGCCGATCATTTTCGGCAGCAGTTCGCCGCGCAGTTCGGACTCGCACCCAGCGTGTATCGAACCAACATGACGTCGACACCCACGGGGTGAGGACATTTCCCCGGCACCCGCCGTCCACAAGCGCTGGATCCTCCGCGAACGTCCACAGCCGGCGAGCGCGTCCAGATGCACGGAGTGCGGCTTGGCATGATGAGAGGTGCACATCAGCAACGACACTCGGCGAGGAGATCCCATGGCGGTCACGGAAGATATCGGCAACGGGCTCGTCGTCGGCGAGGACGGGCTCTCCCGACCCGCCTGGGCGGCGCACGACGACTTGTTGCGCGAGTACTACGACACCGAATGGGGCCTGCCCGTACGCGACGAGCAGGGCGTCTTCGAGCGGCTGAGCCTGGAGGCCTTCCAGTCGGGGCTCTCCTGGGCCACGATCCTGCGCAAGCGGCCGGCCTTCCGGACGGCGTTCGCGGGCTTCGACCCGGAACGCGTCGCGGCCTTCGGCGAGGCCGACGTGGCGCGCCTGCTAGGCGACGCCGGCATCATCAGGAATCGGGCCAAGATCGACGCCGCGATCCGGAACGCCCGGGCGACGCTCGAGCTCCGGGAGGGGCCGGAGGACCTCGCCGCGTTCGTGTGGTCGTTTCAGCCGGAGGAAACACCGGTACCGCGCACCGCGGCGGAGGTACCGTCGACGTCCCCCGAGTCGAAAGCGCTCGCCAAGGCGCTGAAGAAGAAGGGCTTCGCCTTCGTGGGGCCGACGACGATGTTCGCGCTCATGGAGGCGATCGGGATCGTCGACACGCACGTCGTCGGCAGCCACCGGCGCGGAAGCAGCGGCGTCTGGGCGGACTGACCCCCGCCCCGGCCGGGGGATCGGGGCCGGCGCTCTGCTACTCCGCTTCGGGGTCGGGGATCTCCACCGGTTCGCCCCATTCGAGGAACGTGTCCCGCGTCGTCACGGTCTGCCCCATGGTCGTGCCCGTCGCCTCGGCGTAAACGCCCAGGTAGTCGGGCGTCAGCCAGATCTTGTAGTCGGTCAGCTCTACCCCCAGGACCTCCATCGGACCTGCCGGTTCGAAGAGCCAACCTCGTTCGGCCACTGCGTCGTCGACGGGGACCTCACCCTCCTCGACGATCGTCCAGGTGTCGGCCGCGGCGATGGTCGCCGCGATCATCTCTGGGTGCGACGCGACGCGGACGAGCTCGACAATGGTGCCGGCCATCAGGGCCTGCGGGTCGCTCGACTCCGCATCGCCCTTGATCCACGCACCGGTCTCCGCATCCCGGATCCACCCGTCGTCACCCTTGATGACAACCGCCTGCCCGCCCTCGGCCGACATCTCGAAGTCGGGGTTCCAGCGGAAGCTCACGGTCTGACTCTCGCCGTCGCTTGTCTCGACGCGGTGCACTCCGCTGCCGGCGGCGACCATAGCGGCGCTGATGCATCCTCCCAGTTCCTCGCCGGACGTGGATCCGCCCTCTTCGAGCAGGATGCCACCGCATTCCGGCACGGAGACGTCAGCCTCTTCGTCCTCCCCGGGCGGGGACACGACGCCGGCCGACGCCGAGGACGTCGCACCTCCCGGCGCAGGAGACGAATCCGGCTCATCGTCGCCCGAGCCGCAGCCGGACGCGAGACCGAGGACTGCGATGACAGTGATTAGACGCGCGAGTTTCCCACCCATGACAGAAATACTAAGCCGGATGATCTCAGCGCGGAAGGCTACTCCAGACGCGTGCTGCCGTCATGCTCGACCGCCGTGCGGATGCGCTCGAGGTAGATCTCGCGCATCGGCGGCAGATCGTCGAGCCGGAACCAGCCCGCCGCGGTCGACTCGTCGTCGGCCGGGTACGGCTCGCCGGAGATATACCGGCAGCGGAACGTGTGGTCGAGGTACTGGGCGCGGTCCCCGTTGACGTGGACCACCGGGTCGGTGACGCTCACCCACGCGAGGGCCTCGACCTCGATCTCGACGCCGGTCTCTTCGGCCGCTTCCCGCACGGCTGTGCGCGCGGGATGCTCGCCCGGATCCACGATCCCGGTCACCGGTGTCCACGCGCCGTTGTCGGAGCGGCGCACGAGCAGCACCTCGTCACGGCCGTCGCCCCGCAGGACGACGGCCGTGACTCCAGGGAGCCAGAGCGGGTCGGTGCCGATCCGCTCGCGCAAGCGCAGAATGAAGTCCGGTACAGGCATTCCCTCACCCTACCGGCCGACCCGGCGGCTGCCACTGAGCGCGCAGTCGGTGCTCACCCGTGCGCGGCGCCCTGCTCGATGAGCAGGACTCCCCCGCAGATCATGACGATCCCGATCGTCATCATGAGCGTCAGCGGCTCCTTGAAGATCAGCCGGCTGAGCACGGCCGTCAGCGCCACACCCGTCGCCGCCCACACTCCGTAGGCGATACCCAGCGGCATCGAATGCGCGAGTGCGAGGGTGAGCAGCACGAAGGCGCCAGCGTAGAAGAGGCCGACGCTCAGGTACCACCAGCGGCTGGCGTGCGTCGCCGCGCGCAGGCTCAGGGTCCCGCCGACCTCGAGGACCACCGCGAACGCGAGGAACACCCAAGCCAGCGCCGTCGGGCCGGTCACGGCGTCACCTCGTGGGCACCGTCACCGGGCGGGTGCGTCCGGGTGCGCGGCATCGCCCGCTGATGGCCGAGCTCGACGAGGAGCACCCCGCCGATCACCAGCACGAAGCCGCACGCCATGAGCAGCGTGATGGGTTCGGAGAAGACGACGGCGGCGGCGAGCGCCGTGAGCACCACGCCGGCGGCGCTCCACAAGCCGTAGGCCACCCCGAGGGGCATGCCCGCGCGCAGCACGCGGCCGAGGAGGGCGAAGGCCGCGATGTACCCGGCGGCCACGACCCCGTAGAGCAAGGGCTGTTCGAGCGCACCCTTGAGACAGAGCGTCGCCGTCACCTCGGCGACGACCGCGACGGCCAGCAGGATCCACTTCTTCACGGCCCCAGCCTAGAGGAACCGTTGGGTGCCGGAATCAGCCGCGGCACCCACCGCACGAGGATCACCATGAGGACCAGCTCGACCAGCGTCTGGGTCACGACGGCGAGCGGAGCGAGGTCGTACGCGGCCGGCAGCGCGAGCACCAGCGGCAGCACGACGAGCGAGTTCCGGGTCACGCCCGTGAAGACGATCGCCCGGCGGGCGGCGACGTCGAAGCCGGGCCGGCCGATCCAGCCGGGCGCGCGGCCGAGCAGCAAGCCGGCCGCGAACATGAGCACCCCGAACCCTGCATAGAGCGGGATCAGCCGGGCGAGCCGGGCCAGCTCGAGGCTCACACCGTGGATCTGCGAGGCGACCACCACGGCGAGCGTGAGCATCATGAGCGGGACCATGACCGCGAGCATCGTTCTCGCGCTCCGCCCGGCGGCGCGCCGGACCCGGGGCCCGCCGCGCTCGGCGAGTAGCTGCGTGAGCATCGCGGCGGCCAGTGGCAGCAGGATCAGGTAGAGCAGAGCGTCGACGAAGGGCGCGAGATCGAGGCGGGCGACGACGTCGTGCCCGGCCATGAGCCACAGCAGGCCCGGCAGGGCGACCAGCTGGGCGAGCAGCAGGATGGGCGCCGCGGCGAGCAGCCGGTCCTTCGCGCCGCCGGCGAGCCCGGTGAACACGATGACGTAGTCGACGCACGGGGTGAGCAGGACGAAGAGGACGCCGAGCGTCAGGGCGGCGTCGTCGGCAACGAACCGCGAGAGACCGAAGACCAGCGGCGGAACGAGCGCGAAGTTCAGGGCGAGGATCGCGATCAGGAAGCGCCAGTCGCGCGCGGCGCGGGCGAGGTGGGCGACCGGGATGGACAGGAACGTCGCGTACAGCAGCACGCCGAGCGCGGGATTGATGAGCACGGCCGCAGGCCCGGCGAGCGCGGGGAGGCCGAGGCCGGCGAGCGCGGGGAGGCCGAGGCCGGCGAGCGCGGGGAGGCCGAGGCCGGCGAGCGCGCCGAGCCCGATCGCGGCCAGGTAGAGCCCGACCTGGTGCCGCTCCATGGCGGCGACGAGGCGGGCATGAGTGCTGGCGGGATTCACGCGGCGAGTCTAGCCGCCACGGGCGCGCTCCCCGGTCAGCGGCGGGATCAGCGGGGATACTGGAGCCATGAGTCATTCTTTGAGCGGCCAGCCGATCGTCCTCCTGCACGGATGGCCCGTCACCGAGGCGCACTGGAGGAACCTGTTGCCGCCGCTGCACCGTGCTGGATTCACGCCTGTGCCCATCACGCTGCCCGGTCTCGGCATCCCGCGCGGGAGCGCGCACAGCTTCCGGAAGAGTGAGCTCGCGGACTGGTTGCGCGAGGAGCTCGCTGACCGCGGAATCGAACGTTTCGCCGTCATGGGCCACGATTGGGGAGGAACCGTCGCGGCTCTCCTGGCCGCCATGATGCCGTCGGCAGTGACGGCGCTCGTCATCGAGGAAGAAGTTCTTCCCGGCATCACCGTAGACATTCCGGCACCCGGCGATCAGCACTACCCTTCGTGGCACGGCCCCTTCAATCGCGTGGTCGGTGTCGCCGAGGAACTCGTACCGGGGCGCGAGGCTTCGTACTACGGCCCCTTCCTCCAGCAGAGCGCCGGGCCCGCGGGCCTAGATCCGGATGCGGTGCAGTCCTATGTCGAGGCCTACGCGGCAGCCGGTGTCCTCGAGGCTGGGCTCGGCTACTACCGCACCCGAGCGGCCGACATCGCCGACGTCGAACGAATTCAGAAGAACCCGATCCAGACGCCGGTGCTCGCGATCGGCGGGCGTTACGCCATGGGCCCCGCGGTCGCGGAGGGCCTCCGCCCGGTAGCAACCGACGTCCTCGAAGCCGTCCTGGAACAATCCGGTCATTACCCGGCCGAGCAAGAACCCGAAGCGGCTGCCAGTGTCATCGTCGAATTCCTCCAACAACACCATCGGCAGCCAGCGCTCAACAGGGCCCAGCCCGCATAGCGGTTGAGGCCCAGCGACAGCCTCGCATCGACTGGAGACACAAGAAAACCCCCCGGGCCGATGGCCCGGGGGTTTCCAGTGACTTGTCTCGGGACTGATGTCCCGACTCATCACCATTGTGGAGCTTAGGGGAATCGAACCCCTGACCTTTTCATTGCGAACGAAACGCTCTACCAACTGAGCTAAAGCCCCGCGGCCCGAGAACGAGCCAGTGCACGCTAGATTAGCGCCGGAGCGGCCTCCGCCACAAATCGGCGCCCTCGCGGCCTACGCCGAATCCTGCTTCTCTTCGGCCACGTGCTCGGCGCGGTACTGCTCCGCCGCCGCCCTCGCAGCCTCCCGCTGGCGGTCGATGTACTTCTCGAAGTCCTCGCGCTCGACGCGCCACATGCCCCGGCCGCCGACCTGGATGGCCGGAAGCTCGCCGGTCTTCACCAGGTTCCGCACCAGGGAGAGTTTGACGTCCAACTCGTCCGCAACATCGTCAAGCCGCATGAATCTCATGAATAAGAATTTACCGCCCCCAAACGGCATCATCCAGCGGTTCGGCCGGATTGTGGAAAACTCGCCTGCAACGTCGCGCATACGCAACACATTCGGCGTATCGCACCCCCACGATCTAGCGTGGGAACCACCCCAGCCCAAGGACGGTCATGACTTCAGCGAGCCATCAACTCGACGCGACGGACAAGCGCATCCTGATTGCGCTCGACGACGATCCGCGTGTCCCCATCATGATGCTCGCCCAGCAGCTCGGCCTGGCCCGCGGCACCGTCCAGTCGCGCCTCGAGAAGCTCACCGCGGCCGGCGTGCTGCAGGCCAACAGCATCCGCGTCACGCCCACCGCCCTCGGCTACACCGTCGCCGCCTCGGTGGACGCGCAGGTCGAGCAGTCTCGGCTCCTCGACGCCGTCGCGGCCCTGCAGGACATCCCCGAAGTCCTCGAGTGCCTGGCCCCCGCGGGCGACACCGACCTCCGCCTCCGCGTCACCGCCAAGGACACCGACCACCTCTACCGGGTCAGCGAGAAGATCCGCCTCTGCCCGGGCATCACGCGCACGTCGACGACGCTCTTCCTGCGCCAGCTCATCCCCTACCGGACCACGGGCCTGCTGACGGAGTAATCAGTACCCGCCGCCCGGCAGCATGACAGACCGCAGAACCTCGGGGTCCACGTTGGAAGCCGCCCACCACGCCATCGCCGAGCACGCGGCGATCGTCAGGACCGTCCAGAGCACAGCGATCTTCGCGAGATAGCGGGCCTCGGCGCGTTGCTCCCCGGTCCGCCCGGCGCGGAAGTCCCCCCACGGCAGCGGCCGCCCGCTCAGCCGGCGGCAGCACGGACGGTACGACGGCGTCGAGGCGGTTGGGTGCCGAATCCCGCCCGCCGCCGCGCAGCACGGCGACGGTCACGCCCAGCCGGCGGTCCTGTCGGAACCGCGTCACCGCGTCCCCGTGGCGGGCCAGCAGGATGTCCTCCCCCAGCGGCGCGCCCTGCGGGCTCGTCCGGGGCAGCCACGTGCGGGCGCCCTCCAGTGCGGTGCGGAAGCGGGCAGAGGTGT
This sequence comes from Zhihengliuella halotolerans, assembly GCF_004217565.1. Classification (NCBI taxonomy): domain Bacteria; kingdom Bacillati; phylum Actinomycetota; class Actinomycetes; order Micrococcales; family Micrococcaceae; genus Zhihengliuella; species Zhihengliuella halotolerans. Next base: position 2,602,953 of record NZ_SHLA01000001.1, read on the forward strand.
TCATGCTGCCAGCGTAGGGGCGCGAAGGCGCGGCTCTCCAGCGTTCGTCGCCAACCTCACCTGAGCAGTTCTTTGAGCATGTTGAGGTGCGCGCGAGTGAGGGCGGCGGCCGCTTCTGCGTCGCGCGAGGCGATCGCCTCATAGATGAGCTCGTGAGTGTCGTGGTCCGCTTGATCTCCGTGATGGCCGCGAAGGCGAAGCATGTCGCTCATGGCCTGACGGCTGCGGGATTCGAAGCCGTCGAACAGCTCGAGGAGGACCGGGCTGTGCGCTGCGACGATGATGCAGCGGTGAAACGCCATGTCGGTCTCAACGTACTCGCCGATGTCCGACCGGTGCTGCTCGCGATCGTCCAGCGCTCTTCGGAGGTCGTTGAGTTCGACCGCCGTGCGGCGTCGGGCAGCAAGCGCGGCGGCTTCGACTTCGATCGCCGTCCGCGCCTCGATGACCGCAACGACGTCAGCACGCGCAAGGACGGCCTCCCAGCTCGCAGGGGTATCAGTAGCAGTGACGAACACGCCAGCCCCTTGGCGAGTGGTGAGGACGCCACGGCCCGCGAGAATGCGGATCGCTTCTCGGGCCGTGGACCTGCCGACGCCGAGCTGCGGGGCGAGAGTCGTCTCACCAGGCAGCTTCCCGCCGATCTCCCATTCCCCGTCCCGGATACGCGAGAGAAGGAGCTCGGCGGCCTGCTCGGCAAGGGATTCGCGGCGCACAATCGTCATAAGGGCATTCTCCCATCGATTCAACTCCTCTACTTGTCTGAGAAGTTGTGGTAGATTGACCGCGTGTTCATCTCTTGGTTCTCTCTCCTTCGCTGCCACGGCGGGGCATGGCCAGACCGGCTCCCCGACGTGGAGCCGATCGATGCGCCGGTCGATTCGATGTGAACGACCCGGACAGGAACCAGACCATGACCAGCAGCACCTTCCCGACCCTTTCGACACCTGCAGGACCGATCCCGGCTACTGCGCCCGGATGGGACCGGCAACGGCACTCGCAGATGCCCTCACATCGCTACCGGGATGCATACTCGCGGGTCCCGGTGCCGCTCACCGTCCGCGATTGGCCGAGCAACCAGTTGGCCCATGCGCCGCTGTGGGTGCCGGTTGATCTGCGTGACGGGAACCAGGCTCTGGCCGAGCCGATGGATCCTGCGCGGAAGCGGCGCTTCTTCGAGCTGATGGTCGCGATGGGTTACAAGGAGATCGAGGTCGGCTACCCGTCTGCCTCGCAGACCGACTACGACTTCGTCCGTCTGATCGCCGAGACCGAAATCGCACCCGAGGACGTGACGATCGTGGTGTTCACCCCGGCGCGGCGCGAGTTGATCCAGCGCACCGTGGAGTCCGTCCGCGGCATCCGCAACCACGTAGTGATCCACATGTACACCGCCACCGCGCCGACTTGGCGCGATGTCGTCCTCGGGCAGGACCGAGACGGATTGAAGGAACTCATCCTGGGCGGGGGCCGCGACGTGCTCGAATTCGCCGGACACCTGCCGAATGTGCGGTTCGAGTTCAGTCCGGAAGTATTCAACCTCACCGAGCCCGACTACGCGCTCGAGGTCTGCGACGCCATGACCGAGTTGTGGGAGGCGACCCCAGAACGGCCGGTCATCCTCAACCTGCCGGCCACCGTCGAGATCGCGACGCCGAACGTGTATGCCGATCAGATCGAGTACATGCACAAGCACCTTGCCCGCCGCGAGGCCGTGATCCTCTCGGTGCATCCGCACAACGATCGCGGGACCGGCGTCGCCTGCGCCGAGCTCGCTGTTCTCGCCGGCGCGCAGCGCGTTGAGGGCTGCATTTTCGGCAATGGAGAACGAACCGGGAACGTCGATCTCGCCACCCTTGCGCTGAACCTGCACTCGCAGGGCGTCGACCCGATGATCGACTTCTCCGACATCGACGAGATCCGCCGCACCGTCGAGCACTGCAACCGCATCGAGATCCACCCGCGCCACCCCTACGTCGGAGACCTCGTGCACACTGCTTTCTCCGGCACGCATCAGGATGCGATCAAGAAAGGCTTCGCCGAGCACCGCCTCCGTGCCATCGCAGAAGCCCCATCCGCACGGGAGGTCGAGTGGAAGGTGCCGTACCTGCCGATCGACCCCGCCGACATCGGGCGCAGCTACGACGCCGTCATCCGCGTCAACTCCCAATCCGGAAAGGCCGGCATCGCCTATCTGTTGAAGGCCAAGTACGGAATCGAACTGCCCCGCCGCCTCCAGATCGATTTCGCCCGCCACATCCAGCAGCACACGGACGAAACCGGTAGTGAAGTCACCGCCGACCAGCTCTGGGACATCTTCCACGGCGCATACCTCGCCGCACCGGCTCAGGCCCCCGTCGACCTCGTCGACTGCACCACGACCGGTCAGAGCACGACGATCACCATCCGCGCGAACGGAAGCGAGAAAGCCACCACACACGACGGCATCGGTCCTGTCGAAGCACTCACCGCAGCCCTCTCACACATCGGTTTTGCGATCGACATCCTGAGCCTCCACCAGACGAGCACCGGTACCGGGAGCGACAGCGAGGCGATCACGCTGATCGAGTACCGCCACCGTCAACGCACCGGATGGGTTGCCGGGAAGAACCGGTCCGTGCTCACCGCGTCCCTCATCGCCGTGATGAACGCAGCAACGGTCGAGACAGGAGCTCGCACCCGGTGAGCAACGATCTATTGGGCCCTCGCTCCCGGAGCCTGTCCGGGCAGGGGCGTGCCCCCTAGTTGGCGACGAAGTGCCAGATGACCCCGATGACCCAGAGCGACGTCGCCAGCGCGGCGCACCCGAACTCGATGAGGATGCCGATCCCGGTGGCCTTCAGTGCCGACGCCGAGGACCTCAGCGCGGCCTTGAAGTCCTTGCGCCGGAGCATCTCCGCACCCAGCAGGCCCGCGCCGAAGCCGACGAACAAGCCGACCACGGGGATCACGAACATTCCCACCACCGCGGCGACCAGCGCCACAAGAATCGACCCGTGCGGGATCTGCTGCTGCTTGAGGTTCCGTCCGGTCAGCACGGCTGAGGCGGACCAGCCGACGGCGACGAACACCATCGCGATGGCACCCATCGTCCACGAGGCGGTCGAACCGAGGATCCAGGCCCACGCGAGCAGCGTCCCCAGGGCGAGCCAGCTGCCCGGCAGGATCGGGTAGACGGTTCCCAGTGTGGCGACGAGAAGCAGGAGCCCGGCGACGATGGTCGCGATGATCGTGATGTCCATGGCATCAGTGTCCCATCACGACGACGGTGCGCGCCGAGCGTTCGGCGCGCACCGTCGTCGTGCTGTGGCTGCGGTGCGGCGACCTACAGGGTCGCCGCCATCTCGGCGTGCATCCTCTCGGCAGCCTCGGCCGGGCTCAACCGCCCGAACAGGACCTCGAGGTCGTAGCGGAAGTGCAGATTCTGGTAGTCGGAGACTCCCTGCGGCGGGATCGGGATCGGGGCCCCGAGATCCGCTTCGACCTCGGTGATGTAGTCGGCGACCTGCTTCTCCTCCGGCGTCAGGTCGTCGCGGATGTGCTCGAGTGCCGTCTGATTGGCCAGCATGCCGCGCTCAGTGGCGCCGATCTCGGCTGCTTCGGTCGAGTTCACGAGGAAGTCAATGAACTTCTTGGCCTCCTCCGGGTGCTCCGTGCGGGAGGACGCGGAGAAGAACATCGAAGTCTTGTACCAGAGCTGACCCTCGGCGGCGTCGCCGGCGACGGACGGCGGCCGCAGGATCTCGAACTCGTCTCCGGAGGCCGCCTGAACGGCGGTCATCTGCGTGCTCCACCACGGGGCCATCGCCACTTTGTTGGTCGCGGTCAGCGTCTGGTCCAGGGACGGGAGTTGATCTTCGGCGATCACGGAGGCGGACGGGAGCGCGCCGGAATCGGCAAGCCCCTTGTACATCTCGAAATACCCCTCGGCGTCGGCCGGCTCCCAGCCGAGTTGGCCGTCGGGCGTCAGGAACTCCTTGCCGTTCTGGCGCAGGAAGAGCTCGAGCGTCATCGTCGCCGGCAGGCTCGTCAGACCGTAGGCGTCGGACTTCTCCTGGAACTCGAGCGACTTCGCTTCGAAATCCTCCCAGGTCCACGTCGAGTCGTCGGGCAGCTCGACTCCGGCTTCCTCGAACATCGTCTTGTTCGCCAGCACCGACAGCGCGGTGAGCCCGTGCGGGACACCCCAGACGCCGTCGTCCGTGGCCCCGGCGACGCGCAGGTCCTCGGGCATGTCCGACATGTCGACGTCTCTCAGGTCCAGCAGCACGCCATTCTCTGCGTACTCGCGGATGTAGAGCAGGTCCATCTGCATGACGTCCGGCGCCTTGCCGGCGGCGGTCTGGGTGGCCAACTTGTCCCAGTAGCCGCCCCAGTCCCCGTATTCGGTGTCGATGGTGATGCCGGGGTTCTGCTCCTCGAAGATGTCGATCATCTCCTGGGTCTTCTGATGGCGCGTGTCGGAGCCCCACCAGGCGAAGGTCAGAGTGACCTCGCCGTCGTCGGGCGCATCACCGCCGCCGGAACAGGCCGTCAGGGCAAGGCCCGCCGCGGCGAGCACCGCGGCAGCGCGGAGTGGGAAGGTGTGTTTCATGACGGCTCCTCGATGAGATTGGACCGCCGGAAAGAAAGCGCATTCCCGACTGTAGACGTGACTCGCATCACACGTCAAGCGATCCGGCCGCACAGCATCGACGAAGCACCCCCGCGGACCGGGCGATGGCCGAGCGGATCCACGACATGGTCACGGAGGCGGCACCGGATCTAACTCCGAAGCTCGGGTACGGCCAGCCGGCCTGATACCGGGACGGCGCGGCGCCCTGCTTCTTCCGCAGCAGCCACGACGACCAGGAGCGCTACTCGACGTTCGGATTCGGTGTCGCCGCCCTCGGCGAACCGGGCGGCATGTGGCCGACATCGTGGGCGATCACGGAGGTCACCGACGAGACCGCCGAAACGATCCGTTCGCTCGTCACCCGCGCGGCCAGATAGGGCGGGCTACCGGCCCCGGGCGGGCGCGGCCCCAGCGCTTTCGCGCCAGACGAGCCGGTTGATCTGAGCACCCGAATCGGCCGCCTTCTCGCCGCGCACGAGGGCGACGAGCCGTTGCATCGCCACCCGCCCCTGGGCCTCCCGATCGACAACCACCGTGGAGAGCGAAGGCGTGGAGTAGCGCCCCATCTCCTGGTCGTCCCAGCCGACGATGCTGACGTCTCCGGGGACGGAGAGTCCGCGCTCACCCAGCGCCCGGACGGCGCCCATGGCGACGAGGTCGTTGGCGGCGATGACCGCAGTGAAGTCCACGTCCGCGGGAAGCTGCGCGACGCCGTCGTACCCGGAGTCCGCGCTCCACGTACCCGGCACGACGCCGGCGCTGGTCAGGCCGGGATAGTCCGGCCCCAGCCGCTCGATGGTCTCGAGGAACACGGCGCGGCGGGCGCGCGCCGAGGCCCACTGCTGCGGGCCCGCGAGATGCAGGAAACGGCGGTGCCCGAGCCCGGCCAGGTGGGCGATCGCCTCGGCCACGGGGCTGGCGTCCGCCAGCTGGCCGACGCCGCGCAGCTGATCGTCGAAGTCGCCGAAGAGCACGAACGCGCCGCGGTCGCGACTGCTGGGCACGCCACCGTCGGGCAGGTCGCCGAGAAACAGGACTCCCTCGCTGCGGCCGGATTCGAGCAGTTCCGCGGCCCGTTCGGCACGTTCGCGGGAGCCTCCGGCGACGACGGCGACCTCCATGAAGTAGCCGTGATCGTGCGCGACCTCGGCCGCGGCCGCGAGCACCGGCGTCGGAAACGCCGTGACCGGACTCGGCAACATCGCCGTCAGCACGCCGGAGCGGCCCGTGCGGAGGGAGCGGGCGGTCTGGTCGACCCGGTAACCGAGCGCATCGACGGCTTCGCGGAGCCGTTCAATCGTCGCGGGCTTCATGCCCGGATCACCCCGCAGGAAGCGCGAGACCGTCTGATGCGAGACGCCCGCCCGCTCCGCCACCTGGCGCACGGTGGGACGCTTCCCGACCCGCGTGCGCGGCATCGCCTCCGCCATCGACTCCTCCTCCCGCTCGCCTCGGTTCGGCCCCGGAGCCGCGCCGAGTGGTGGAGAACTTCGGCCCACCGACCCGTTGACAGAGATTCCCTCCGCCTATACCGTTCATTACATCACGTTTAGTGATCGATCACATTCTGCCGCCGCGAAAGAAAGCGCCCTTTTTCGCACCTAAAAAGTGATCGATCACTAAACGAGAGACCACCGGCCGCGACTCGTGCTCCGGCCGAACCGTGAACTTCCAAGGAGACCTCCCCCATGTCAGGCACCCAGCCAGACGCCCCACGCGTCCGCGTCGGAATTATCGGCGCCGGAGGCATCGCCACCGGCGCCCACATTCCGGCCCTCCGCACCCAGGCGCACCGCGCAGAAATCGTCGCCATCGCCGACGTCGACGCCGACCGGGCCGCAGCCGCGGCCGCCGAGCACTCCATCGCGCAGCACTACACGAGCGTCGACGCGCTGCTCGCCGGCGCCGAGCCGGATCTGATCGTGGTCTGCACGCCACCGGGCGCCCACCGGGACGCCGTCATGTCCGGACTGCGCGCCGGCGCGTGGGTCTGGTGCGAGAAGCCCCCCATGCTCTCCCTCGCCGAGTACGACGAGGTCGCGGCCCTCGAGGGCGAGCAGGGCCCCTACGCCGCTTACGTCTTCCAGCACCGGTTCGGCCCCGCCGCGAATCGCGTCCGCGCCGCCGTCGACGACGGCAGCCTAGGCGACCCGCACGTCGCGGTCTGCAACACACTCTGGTACCGCGGCCACGACTACTACGACGTCCCGTGGCGCGGGAAATGGGAGACCGAGGGCGGCGGCCCGGCCATGGGCCACGGGATCCACCAGATGGATCTGCTGCTCGACATCCTCGGGGACTGGACCGAGGTCACCGCCATCGCCGACACCCTGGACCGCGACCTCGAGACCGAAGACGTCTCACTGGCCATGGTCCGCTTCGCCTCCGGCGCCGTCGCCAGCATCGTGAACTCGGTCCTCTCCCCCCGAGAGACCAGCTACCTGCGCTTCGACTTCACCGACGCCACCGTCGAGGTCGAGCACCTCTACGGCTACGCCAGCACCGACTGGCGCTTCACACCGAGCCCGCACCTGGCCGCCGGCGGCGCGCAGGACGACGACGGCGCGCGCAAGGCGTCGTCGTTCTTCGCGGACGACGACGGCGGCGCGAGCTCGCACGTCAACCAGATCAGCGCCCTGCTCGACTCGATGGAGCGCGGCGAACGGCCACGCGCCAGCGGCGACGACGGGCGGAAGAGCCTCGAGTTCATCGCCGCCCTGTACGAGTCCGCCGAGACCGGCAGGACGGTCCGCCGGGCCGACCTGAAGCGCTCGGGACCCTACTACCTGGGCATGCACGACCCGGCATATACCTACCAGCGCATGCGCCGCGGGCAGCAGCCCGCCGCACCGTCCCGCACCGACACCTTGGAGGCCGCCCGTGGCTAACGCCGAGTACACCGTCAACGACCGCCACGACTCCGTCACCGTGACCGGCGGCGGCGTCGACCTGCTGACCTACGTCGTCCATCCCGACACGAAGGCCGAAGAGGCCCCGAAGCCGTACCTCTTCCCGCTGCGCTTCCTCGACGGCGGCGACGCCGCGGTGCGCCGCCCGTGGGACCACCGCTGGCACACGGGGCTGCAATTCACGTGGTCGCACGTGAAGGACCAGAACTTCTGGGGCGGTCCTACCTTCTCGACCGAAGGCGGCTACCAGATGCGGGACAACCTGGGCCGCATGGAGCACCAGGGGTTCGCCGCTCCCCCGATGGGCGGATCCGAGGTCGTCTTCGACGAGACGCTCACGTGGATCAACTCCCGCGGAGAGCACTGGTACGACGAGCACCGGGTCCACCGGCTGCACTCCCTCGACACCGAGCGCGGGCTGTGGTCGGTCGATCTGACCACGACGCTCACCAACGTCTCCGGCGAGACCCTGCCGATGGGCAGCCCGACGACGGCCGGCCGCGAGCAAGCCGGCTACACCGGGTGGTTCTGGCGCGGCCCGCGCTCCTGGACCGGCGCCCGCGTCGTCTCTTCGGAGGGGCTCGAGGGCGATGAGACGGTCATGGGGACGACGGCCGACTGGATCGCGATGCAGAGCGAACACGACGGGCTCGACGGCGGCGGCACCATCCTGACGTTCGCCGGCTCGTCGACGGCGGCGGTCGACGGAGAGTCCCTCGAGATCCCGGAGATCCGCTGGTTCGTGCGCTCGGGCGTCTTCGCAGTGATCAGCCCGTCGCCCGCGTTCTACGAGGAGATCCATCTGCCCCACGGCGGCGAGCTGACGCTCAGCCATCGCTACGTCTTCGTCTCCCGCGTGTGCGAAGACGAAGAGCTGAAGACCCTCGGAGCGGAGTTCGCGCTGTGAGCGGCGCCGAGCACCCCGGACCCGCGTCGGCCAGCCGTTCGCTGCCCGAATTCCCCGGTGGCACGTCCGTCTCCCAGCTGCGTGTGTACGACTGGGAGGCCGAGGACGGCTGCGCCGGTGGGACTCCCCACCTGCACACGCTCTCGACCGAGGCGTACGTCGTCACGGGCGGCAGCGGCGAGGTGCACACGCTGAGCTCCGACGGGGCCCGGGTCGACCCGCTCGAACCCGGCTCCCTGCTCTGGTTCACCCCAGGCACCGTCCACCGGCTCGTCAACCACGGCGGTCTGGAACTCAACGTAATCATGGCCAACGCGGGCCTGCCGGAGGCCGGCGACGCGGTCATGACCTTCCCGGACGAGGTCCTCGCGGATCAGGAGGCCTACCGGCGGGCGGTCACGCTGCCGGGCGAGGAGGAAGCACGGGCTGCAGCCGCCCGCACACGCCGCGACCTGGCGATGGAGGGCTACGCCCAGCTGCGCGACGCCGTCGTGCGGGAGGGCCCGGCCGCCCTGGGGACGCTGCACGCGCGGGCGACCGCGCTGGTGCAACCCAAGATCGACGCGTGGCGGGAGATCTTCGCCGCCAACGTCGAGGAACAGGTCAGGCGAACACGCGCGCAGATGGACGGGCTCGCCGCCGGCGACGGCACGCACCTGGCCGCCGGCGCCGTCGTCGCCGGCAACCCGCGGCCAGGCCCGCGCCTGTGGGGCATGTGCGGGCGGCTCGCGACCTGGACAGGCTAACCGGGCGCCTCAGACCTTATAGGTCAGGCAGTCCGCGTTGTCGATGCCCGGACCGACGTGGACTTCGGCGGCGGTGCACTGGAGGTGGTCGTTGAAGGCGCACTCGGCGCGCTGGCACGCACCGACTTCGGCGATCACCTTCGGCAGCCCACCGGACTGGCCGATGTCGACGAACGTCGCGCAGCTCGCGTGGTCCTGGCTTCCGCCGATCGTGATGCCGGCGGCGTTGCAGTGGGAGTGGTCGTTGAAGGAACAGTTCTCAACCGTGCAGTCGGCGACTGGCGGAGTGGCGTGCATGGCGGTCTCCTCACGTCTCTGACCCGGGGGCTTGTCCCGCTGCGGGCCGCTTGTCACCACCGTACGCCCGGATCTGCGGATCTTTTAGTGCTGATTTTCGCGCGTATTTCGCCCGCCGCGTGCGCCCCTTGTCATCCGGAGGTTGCACGCGGCGGGACGAAGTTCATGCCGGCGGCTGACGCGCCCGGCACGCCACGCCTGAGAAACTGTGAGCATGAATGAGATCGCTTACCACCGCATCCTGCGCGACTCCGACCGCCACCGCTGGTATAAACCCCTGCTGGTGCTGCTCATCGCCGGTGGCATCTACTTCGGCCTGATAGTCGTGCTGCTCCTGGTGATGTTCGCCGTCGCGCTCTCCTCCGAGAACGGCGCTGCCTTCTTCACGGACACGAATGCGCTCGAATCACTGATCAGCTTCAACACCCCTGCGGGGATCGCGTTCGCGCTCGTATCCGTCATCCTCATGTGGCCACCGGCGTCGGCCGCGATCCGGATGATCTACGGCCGCGGTACGCCCCGCCGGATCTCAGCCAGCCTGTTCTCCGTCGCCGGGAAGATGCGCTGGGGCCGACTGGGTCGCTACTTCGTCGCGGCTATCGCGGTCATCGGGGCGAGCATCGTCATCGACGTGGCCGTCAACGGCATACCGACGTGGTCCCTCGACGAGCGCGCCCTGCTCATGTTGGCGATCGCCCTCGGACTCGTCGCCTTCCAGGCCACGGCCGAAGAGGTCGTCTTCCGCGGCCTCTTCATGACCGCGATCGGCAGCTGGCTGCGCCACCCCGCCTGGGCTGTGCTCCTGCCGGTTCCGCTGTTCGTCATCGGCCATGCGTACGACGCCGTCGGGCTGACTGACATCGCCGTCTTCGCCATCGCCGCCGGTTATCTGACGGTCCGCACCGGCGGGTTGGAAGCCGCGATCGCGATGCACGTCATCAACAATGCCGCGGCGTTCGGATTCGGGATCGCCACCGGTGCCGACCTCGATGCGACGGAGGTCGCCCCGGCCGCCGCCGCGGTTTCCATCGTCACGACCCTTGTCTACGTCGCGGTGGTCGAGTGGATGGAGCGCCGCAGGGCCCGTACTGAGCCCGTTAGCCCTCCCGAGAACGCAGTGCTTCCCTCGTAGTCGCGCGTTGAAGGCTAGAGGATGAAGGTGGCCAACACCCGTGTAGTCGAGCTCGCGGGCTCCCTGCCTCAGGGCCGCGCACTCCCTATCCACAAATCGAATACACCTTCCAAAAATATCCACAGCCCATACCAAAAATCGTGGCCCTGTACTAAAATAGAGGCATGGCCATCACGCATCCCTCCGAGACCCCCGCCGCCGCTTCCGGCGCCGCGGGCCGGGTGCGCGAGGCCACCGAACACCTCAAAGGGCTCTGCCCCGAGGTCGGGTCCCTGAGTGACGCGGACCTCGTGCACGCCACGGGTGCGGTCGAGGCCCTGGGCCGGATCGTCGACGCCCTGCGCGTGCGCACCGCCGGGGAGATCGAGGACCGCTCCAGTAAAGGTCTGGGCGAGGACCGACTCTCGGCCCGGTACGGGTGCCGGACCGGGTCCGAGCTGCTCGAGCGCCTCACCGGCGCCCCGGGGCGCGAGGTCCGCCGCCGGGCCGGACTGGACACGCGGACCCGGGCCGGCCTCTCGCTGACCGGCGAAGAACTGCCCGCGCGGTTCCCGGACATCGCCGCCGCCCTGCACACCGGGAGCCTCGGCATCGAGACCGCCGAACTGCTCACCGGGATGCTCACCCGCGTCGCACCCCGGGCGGACCCGGGCGCAGTCTCCGCGGCTGAAGCCGCGCTCGTGGCCACCGCCACCACCACCGGAACGGACTCCGCCGGACAAGACTCGGCAACACGGGACCCCGCCGGACAAGACCCGGCAGCCGAAGACCACGACACCTCCAGCAGCGACCCGGAGGACTCCGCCGGCACGGGCGTGCCGGCGGCGACGTACGCGGAAGTCAAGATCCACACCCAAGTCTGGGAAGCGCACCTGGACCAGGACGGGCCCGACCCCGAGGCCTCACGCGCCACCACCCGACGGGGCCTAACCCTGGGCTCCGCCCGAGACGGGCTGATCCCGGTCCGCGGGAACCTGATGCCCGAAACCGCCGCCCAACTCACCCGGCTGCTCTCCGCGTACCTGAATCCCGCAGCCCGCCACCACGACACCGACCCGAACCCGGAAACCCACGCTGGAGCCACCAAATCCTCCGGCGCGCCGGTGGTGGTGGATGAGCGCACGCCCGCGCAGAAACGCCACGACGTGCTCGCCTCCATCCTCACCGCCGCCGCACGCGCCGCCGAGACCCCTTCACTGGGCGGGGACGCCGCGACCCTGCTCGTGCACATCACCGCCGAAGACCTCACCGATCCGGCCGGGAGCGCGACCCTGGACGGCATCGACATCCCCGCACCCGCCCGGATCGCCCACCGCATCGCGTGCGCCGGGGCCATGCAGAAAGTCCTCTTCGACCGTGCCGGCCGCATCGTGGCGCTGGGCACGAAGGAACGAGTCTTCAACGCCCACCAGCGCCGGGCCATCACGGCCCGCGACGGCGGGTGCGTCATCCCCGGGTGCACGATCCCGGCCTCCTGGTGCGAAATCCACCACGTGCACGCCCACGCCGAGAATGGTCCGACGCACACCGACAACGGGGTGCTGCTCTGCTGGTTCCACCACCACCATCTCGAGACCTCCGGCTGGGACATCCGCATCACCGGCGGAGTCCCACACGTGAAAGCACCACCCTGGTACGACCCGAGTGGCACATACCGTCCGGCGGTCAACGTGGTCACCCGTCGCGGCCGGCATCACCGGACCGAACCACCACCAGTGGCACCCGAAGCCGAGGGGACACCGAAACCTAGCCCGCTACCGACCCCTGCCCCCGCCCCGGACCCAAGCCCGAACGCGAACGCGAAGAAAAACAAGCCAACAAGTCAGAGCCCTGACCCAGACGCGTGCGTGGGCGGCCGTGACGAGAACAGTCCTCCGGTCCGGAACCCGGGCGTGAGCGACAGAGAATTCGAGGCCCGCTGGGACGCGGAGACCGCACGTCCGTACGCGATTGAAGAAGGCATCCCGACCTGCTGGGATCCAACCACCGGACAGAGCCCTGAAGAGGCCGCCGAGGAACGCCGGCGACGATGGAACGCAGCAGACGACGAACCACCCTGGTGAACCCGAGCACCAATGTCGACGACGGTGAGTCTCCGGAAGCGCTGGAGGCGTGTGGCCGTCTAGACCCAGGGGCCACCAGGCAGATGGTCGAACACCAGCGAGGTCTGCGTCGAGGCGACGGCCGGGTTCGCGGAGAGGTGGTCGAGCACAAACTGGCGGACATCGTTCGAGTCGCGCACGGCCAGATGGATGACGAAGTCGTCGGTGCCACCGAGAAAGAAGAGCTGCGTGACGCCCTGCTGGACGCGGATCTCCTCGCTGAACGTGGACATCGTATGCCGTGCGCCGGGACGGATCCGCACGAAAATGAGCGCCTGGAGGGCACGGCCGATCCGCTCAGGATCTACGTCGAGCGTGAACCGACGAATCACCCCGGACTCGCGCAGCGCGTTGACTCGGGCGAGGCACGTGGACGGAGCGATACCGAGCTCGGTGGCCATGGAGTTGTTGGCCCGGCGCGCATTCTCACCGAGCATCCGCAACAACTTCCGGTCGGTCTCGTCGAGCACCACGGGATCGGGCCGAACATCATTCGTTGTGACGGGCATCTCATGCCTCCCAGACCGTAGATAATCTCTAGTTAGTGCAATTCTAGCGAATATTCGTCGAGAAAACAGCGGCGAACCCGCATTTATCTCTACGCTAGTGGGAGCACACAGTCGCCCCAGGCGTTCCCAACAAGGCCGCTCCGGGACTACGATCACTACACCCGCAAGAGGAGCAAACGCCATGATCATCGGTGTTCCGAAGGAAATCAAGAACAACGAGTTCCGCGTCGCCATGACGCCGGCAGGCGTCTCCGAGTTCGTCGCCCGCGGCCACGAGGTCGTCGTCGAGGCCACCGCCGGCCTCGGCTCCGGCATCGCCGACGAAGACTATGTGGCGGCCGGGGCTCGTATCGCACCCGACGCGGATTCCACGTGGGCCGACGCCGACATGATCATGAAGGTCAAGGAGCCGATCGCCGCGGAGTACCACCGCATGCGCCGCGACCAGATCCTCTTCACCTACCTGCACCTTGCCGCCTCGCGCGAGTGCACCGACGCCATCGTCACCGCGGGCTCGACGGCCATCGCGTACGAGACGGTCACCGCTGGCCGCGGCCTGCCGCTGCTGGCGCCGATGTCCGAGGTCGCCGGGCGCCTGTCCGCGCAGATCGGCGCCGTGCAGCTGCAGCAGCCCAACGGCGGCTCGGGTGTCCTGATGGGCGGTGTGCCCGGCACCCGCCCGGCCAAGGTCGTCGTCATCGGCGGCGGCGTCGCCGGCGAGAACGCCGCGAACATCGCCGTGGGCATGGGTGCCGATGTCACGATCGTCGACATCAACCTGACCCGCCTCAAGGAGATCGATACGGCCTACGCGGGCCGCATCAAGACCCTGGCCTCCTCGAAGCTCGCGATCGCCGACGAGGTGGCCGCTGCCGACCTCGTCATCGGCTCCGTGCTGATCCCGGGTGCTGCCGCCCCGAAGCTCGTCACCAAGGACATGGTCGCCGCTATGCGCCCGGGCTCCGTGCTCGTGGACATCGCGATCGACCAGGGCGGCTGCTTCGAGGGGTCGCGCCCGACGACGCATGCCGAGCCGACCTTCAAGGTGCACGACGCCGTCTACTACTGCGTCGCGAACATGCCGGGCGCCGTCCCGCAGACCTCGACCGCCGCCCTGACCAACGCGACGCTGCCGTACGCCCTGCGCATCGCGAACAAGGGCTGGAAGGTCGCCCTGCGCGAGGACTCCGGCCTGGCCAACGGCCTGAACGTGCACGCCGGCCAGGTCACCTTCAAGTCGGTGGCCGAGGAGTTCGAGCTCGCCTACCTCGCGACCGAGGACGTCCTCGCCTAACCCTTTCGCGATGACGAGTGGCCGCCCGAACTCTGGTTCAGGCGGCCACTCGTCATTGCGCTGCACAACTCAGGGCACGGACTTGATCCGATAAACGAGGGCAGCCGCCACGAGGCCGATTGCCGCCGCCATCACGAACATGGTCGTGTAGCCGCCGAGCCGCGTCACCGCGAGCCAGGCCAGGGTCGGCGCGACCACCTGCGGCAGCGTCGCCGCTATGTTCACGACGCCGAGGTCCTTGCCCCGCGCATTCGCGGAGGGCAGCACCTGCGTGATGAGCGCGAAGTCGACGGCCAGATAGGCGCCGAACCCGATGCCGAGCACTGCGGCGGCGACGATCGCGGCCGGCCAGACCGGGAAAAACGCCAGGATCAGGGCCGCCAGCGCGATCAGGACCGAGGATCCGGCGACGAAGATCTTGCGCCGCCCGCCGGAGGCGTCGCTGATCCGGCCCGCGATCACCGCCGAGATCAGCACCATGATCGAATACAGGCCAGTCAGCACGAGCACGCCCCCGGCCGGGTTCTCGTGGCCGATCTCGTCCTTCAGGAAGAAAAGCAGGTAGACGATCGTCAGCTGGTTCCCGACGAACATCAGGAACCGGGTGAACCACGCCCAGCCGAAGTCGGGGTGCTTGCGCGGGTCGATCCAGAATCCCCGCACGAACGTACCGAGGGCGAATTTCGGGGCCAGACCGCGCGGCAGCACGGGGTCGTCGCGCCAGATCAGGTACGGGACGACGGCGACCGCGAAGACGGCAGCACACAGGCCGTAGCCGAGCCCCACGTTGCCGCCGATCACGAACCCGATCACCGCACCGCACAGGATGCCGATCGTCTGGCCCATCGCGCCGAGCCCCCCGATCGAGGCCCGCTGGCCGATCGGCGCGCGGTCCGGCACCGCGGCCGCGATCGTCGAGTACGCCGAGTTCACCCCCGCCTGCACTACGCACCACCCGACGACCAGGGCGAGCACCGCCGTCGTACCCGTGACCTCGGTCCCACCCACCAGGGCGGAGACCGCCGCGAGGAACGCGAGGGCGACGACGGCGACCACCATCCCTCCGAAAACCCACGGGGCGCGGCGTCCGAACCGGCTCGACGTCCGGTCCGAGAGGGCCCCGGTGAGCGGGTTGGCGATCAGCGCGACGGCGGCGCCGAACGCGGTCACGAGCGAGAGGATGCCCTCCTTGGCGGCCGGATCGATCGCCTCGGCCTGCAGGCCGAGCAGCACGTTGATCGGCGCGTACAGCACCGCGTTGATGCCGAGATTCACCAGCACGACGCCAGTGATCCACTTGGCGCGGACGTTGACCGTGGGCTCGGCCAGGGCCTCGGGAACGGAGGCCGCGCCGGAGCCATGCACGGCGTCGTCGGACGATTCGGGCGCCGGGAACTCGACGGGAGGGTGCGATGAAGTCATGGTGCATTCATCGTATGCCGCCCGGCGGCCCGCACCGCCTTCCGCACCCGTTTGCGGTAGAGCTTCTTCATACCGTCGGCCGGACGGATGGGCGCGGGCCAGCGGGGCTCGAGCGCGTCCCCGAGCGTCACGCCGCGCATACGGCGCCCGAACATCGGCAGCACCCACTGGCGCACCCACTCGACCTCGCGGCTGGCGAGCTGGACCGGGCCGAGCCGTTCGCGGGGTCCGAACGGCTCGAACTCGAGCTGGTGCCGGATGCCGAGCTGGTTGAGGATCTGGATGGCCATGTACCGGTGACCGGCGCGGTTCATATGCAGTTTGTCGGTGTCCCACATGCGGCGGTCGTAGTAGACCTCCCAGGTCCAGTAATCCACGAGCTCGATCCTCTCCGGGTGCTCTCGTGCGAGCCGGCGGACGTGCTCGTTGAACGTCCAGTTCCTGCGTTTGAACGGTTCGAGCAGCGGGTGCAGCGGCACATCGAACCCGGTGAAGAGGAGGATGCGCGCTCCCGATTCGAGAAGGCGCTCGACGGCGCGGGTGTAGTCGTCGAGCAGCCGGTTCATGTCCTTGCGCAGCTCGAGGATGTCGTTGCCGCCGGCGTAGAAGCTGATGATGTCCGGATTCATCGTCAGGGCCGGTTCGATCTGTTCCTCCACGATGTGTCCGAGCCGCCGGCTGCGGATCGCCAGGTTCGCGTACCGCCACGTCGGGTCCGCTTTGGAGAGTTGTTTGGCGACCCGGTCCGCCCAGCCGCGCACCCCGTTCGGCAGCCGCGGGTCCCAGTCGCCCACACCTTCGGTGAAGGAGTCTCCGATCGCAACGAACAGCCCGGCCATGCTTTCAAGACTGCCGAGTCGAGGCGTCCGCGAGGCATCGGGCGGGCGACGGGCTCGTGAACAAGCGCGCGGTACGACGACGGCGGGGGCCGCTGTCGTCGTCCACCGCCATCGCGCCGTTGCACGTGACGACTTCCACTGGGGCGGCGACCTCAGGCGGTGGCGATCCGGTAGGACTCGTCGAGCAGCTCCCCCAGCTCGACGGCGTCGATGCGGGCCAGGCGCACGAGGACCAGTTGAGGCGAGCGCTCGTGGTGCGTCGTCCAGAAGTAGGTCTCCGGCGCCGTCCCCGCGAGCGCCTCGCGCTCCGTGGTCTTCACGGTCAGCACGCCGTCCTCCCACATCCGGGCCACCATCGTGCGCGCGAACCACGCCGGGTTCCCCCAGCTTGAGCGCTCGCTCACGCCGGGGAAACCCAGGCAGATCACCCGGACGTCCTGCTCTGTGGCCATAGTCCTACTGTGGCACTCGGGCCCCAGCGGGGCAACGAAGGCTCCTGCGGGAGGTCCCCTATTCGGCAGCCCGCTGCGCGCCGACGACGGCCGAGGTGCCGAGATCGCTGCCGACGAGTGGCTCGCCGGCGCCGAGAGCAGCGGTCCAGGCGCTCGTTGTCCCGACGCCGGCCCAGTTGGAGTTCAGCAGGGTCATCAACGTGGTGTGCACGGTCTGGGCGTCGACGGATCCCGCCTCGTTGGCGAGGTTCACGGCACCGGTCGCGTCGGAGAGCACCTCCGTGGAGAAGCCAAGGCCCTCAGCCTCGACAGCCGAGGCGAGAACACAGTTATTGGTCATGTAGCCGATCAGGGTTACGGTGTCGACGCCCCGCGCGCGCAGCCAGTCGGCCAGGCCCGTCCCGGCGTAGACCGAGCCGTACCCCTTGACGATACTCTTCCAGGCGCCCGTGCGGCGCGCCTCGACCTCCGGGTGCAGTTGGAATCCCGGCTGCTCCGGGTCGAACACCGGTGCGCCCGCGCCCATGCTGTGCTGCACGGCGACGACGGGAACGCCGGCCGCGTTCGCTGCGTCGATCGCGGCCGCGATCCGCGGCACGGACTCCGCGTGGGGCGGGTACTGGATCTCCAGCGGACCACCGAAGTAGTCCTGCTGGACGTCGATGATCACGAGTGCGCGCTGGGGCGTTGGCATATCTGACTCCTTGAGTGGTGCGCGGCTCTGCCGCGCGGCGGGTGCTTCACCTCCGATTCTTCCGGCGTCCGGAACGGCCGGCGAGTGGCATGAAGGACTATGTACGATGGATTCACGCCAATCGGAAGGAGACCGCCGTGCGCATAGGCATTTTCGCCTTCACTGGCATCACGATGTTCCACCTGTCGGTGCCGCAGATGGTCTTCGACGAGGTCTCCAGGCTGGGACTCGCCGACTGGGAGACCTTCCTCTTCGCGGAGGAATCGGGCACGATCCGCACCGCGGAGGGGTACGAGATCTCCGGCCTGCACGGCCTTGCCGACGCCCGGGACGTCGACGTCCTCGTGGTGCCGTCGTGGTTCACGGACGGCCGACCGGCGGGCGGCGACGTCCGCGAGACTCTCCGCGGTGCGCACGAGGCCGGCGCCGTCGTCGTCGGACTCTGCCTCGGCGCCATCCCCGTGGCCGACGCCGGTCTGCTCGCCGGCCGCGACGCCGTCACGCACTGGGATGCGTTCGACCTGCTGGCCGCCCGGCACCCCGAGCTGGAGCTCGACGAGTCCGTGCTGTACATCGACCACGGCGACGTCCTGACGTCCGCGGGCACCGCATCCGGGCTCGACGCCTGCCTGCATCTGGTCCGCAGCCGGCTCGGCTCGGCGGCCGCCAACCGCGTCGCGCGCGCCCTGGTCATCGCACCGCACCGCGAGGGCGGCCAGGCGCAGTACATCGAACGTCCGCTGCCGGATGATTCGGGCGACGACCCGATCTCCCGCATCACGCAGTGGGCGGGCCGGCATCTGGGCGAGCCCTTGACGATCGGACAGCTCGCGGCCCGCGCCCATCTGAGCACGCGGACTTTCGTGCGGGCCTTCCGTGCCGCAACTGGCACGACGCCCGCCGCCTGGGTTCGTTCCCGTCGGCTCGACGAGGCGCGCCGCCTGCTGGAGACGACTGACCGGCCCATCGACCTCATCGCCGCCGACTGCGGCTTCAACAGTGCAGTCACCCTGCGCCAGAATTTCACCGCGGCGTTCCAGATCCCACCGTCGCAGTACCGGCGCCGCTTCCGTTCCTGACGGACGGCACGGGACGCCGACGGCGCGTGCCGCGTGCCGTCGTCGTCCCGTGTCTGGCCTGACGGGACCTAGATCTGGATGCCGAGTGCCCAGCCGCCGAGGGCGTAGACCGCCACCGTGATGAGCACGACGCCGATGAGGTTCAGCCAGATGCCCCCGCGCAGCATGTTGCCCATCGTGATGTAGCCGGAGCCGAAGACGATCGCGTTGGGCGGGGTGCCGACCGGCAGCATGAAACTGCACGTCGCGGCCATGGCGCCGGGGATGAGGATGAGCAGCGGGTCGATGCCGATGGCGATCGCGACGCCGCCGAGGACCGGAAGGAAGGTCGCCGCCGTCGCCGTGTTGCTCGTCATCTCGGTCAGGAGCAGGATGATGAGGCAGACCGCGGCGATGAGCAGGAAGGCTGGAAGCACGGCGAGCCCGTCCATCTTCTCGCCGAGGTACTCGCTCAGGCCGGTCTCGCTGACGGCCACGGCAATGCTCAAGCCGCCGCCGAAGAGCAGCAGCACGCCCCACGGGATGCCCTTCTGTACCGAGCTCCAGTCCAGCACGCCCTGGATCTTTCCACCTGGCTTGCGCTTGGCGGCGGGCAGCAGGAAGAGGATGAGCCCGGCAGCGATCGCGATCTGCGCGTCGGAGAGGTTCGCGAGCATGGGGATCGACTCGGAAACGGCCTGAATGCCGACGAGCGGCTCCCGGAAGACCCAGAGGAAGGCGGCCGAGACGAAGACGACCAGCACGCACCATTCGGCCTGGGACATCTTGCCCAGGGCGTCCAGCTCACGCCGGATGATGCTCCGGCCGCCGGCGACGGAGCCGAGGTTGGACGGGAACACGAATCGGGTCATGACGAACCAAGCGACGGCGAGGAAGACGGCGGCGAGCGGGACGCCGAGCTTCATCCAGTCGGCGAAGGAGATCGTGAAACCGTACGTCTCCTCGACGAAGCCCGCGAGGATCAGGTTCGGCGGCGAGCCGATGAGCGTGGAGAGGCCGCCGATCGTCGCCGAGTATGCAACGCAGAGGACCAGGGCGATGCTGAACCGCTTGGATTCGCGCGGATCGACCTTCTCATCCTCGTTGACGAGGTCGAGCAGCGAGAGCGCGATCGGCAGCATCATGAGCGTCGTGGCCGTGTTCGAAACCCACATGCTCAGGAACGCTGTGACGACCATGACGCCGAGGATGACCTGGTTGGGCTTGGTGCCGAACCCGAGCAGGGCCACGAGCGCGATGCGCTTGTGGAGATTCCACTTCTGCATCGCGATGGCGATCATGAAGCCTCCCATGAACAGGAAGACCGTCGGCGACGCGTAGGGGCTCGTGGCTTCGGCTGTTTCGAGGATGCCGAGCAGTGGCAGGGCGACGATGGGGATGAGCGACGTCGCGGCCAGTGGGATCGCCTCGGTCATCCACCACGTCGCGACCAGCGCGACGACGGCTGCCGTCAGGCGCATCTCCTCCGCTGCCGCGCCGTCGAGGCCCATGAGCAGGTAGACACCGACGGCGAGGACCGGTCCCAGGATCCTGCCGATGAGGATGCGGCCCTGCGAAAGCTGCTCGTCGCCGGCTCCCGGGCGCTTTCCTGCCGATCGCGCAGCGTCGGCGGACCTGTCGCGCGCGTTCGTCGGCCCGCCGGGCGGCGAGGTGGACGAGCTGGTGGTCTCGGTGGTGTGACTCATCGTCGAATCTCCTGAGGGTAGGCGTGCAATCCCTAGAAGTGTGTCTCAGCTCACGTCACACGCCCCGCTTTCGTTCATAAAGAACACGCCAGCCCGGATGCTGGGCACGAGAAACGCCGGCGGGGCCCGGGATACCTCCGGGCCCCGCCGGCGTTCGGGGATTCGCCTGTTAGGTCAGGCGCTCGTTTTCGTCGTCGGCTCCGTTGGGCTCCCCGCCCTGGTCCAGATACTCCTGGGAGGACTCGAACTCAGGGGTGTCGAACGTCTGCCCGCCGAGCGGGTCCTTCTGCTCGCCCACGATCGAGATGGCGCCCGTCGCCGGGTCGACGACGGCCGCCGCTGGATCGACGTGGCGGAACGAGATCACCTGGCTCACCGACTCCTCGCCGGGTTCCGTCTTGCCGCTGCTGGAGAACCCGGACAGGGCCGCGGAGGCACCCGAGATGCCACGGAGGAAGCTGGACTTCGACTTTACGTCCCCGGCTGTCGCCCCGGCGCTGGATTCGCCGCCGTCGGACCCGTTGGTCGTGATGACCTCCATGTAGCTCGGCATCGAGGCCACGTCGTGGCGGAAGGCCCGGGTCAGCGAGATACACGCCAGCACCAGAATGATCGAGAACGGCGCCGCGGTTGCGATCGAGAGTGTCTGCAACGCGGTCAGGGCCACACTGCCGCCGATCACAAGCAGCACGGCGGCCGCGATCCCTTCCAGCGACGCCCAGTAGATGCGGGTCGACTTCGGGGTGTTCGTGCTACCGCCGCTGGCGAGCATGTCGATCACGAGAGACCCGGAGTCGGAGGAGGTCACGAAGAAGAACACGATCACGACCATTGCGATGACGCTGAGCACCACCGTGAGCGGGAACGCGTCGAAGAATTGGAAGAGCGCCGTCGTACTGCTCACGGCCCCGTCGGTGAGCATGTCGACCGTGCCCTCGCGCTGGAACAGGATCGCCGAGTCGCCGAAGATCGTGAACCAGATCAGGCTGACCAGCGTCGGAGCCAGCAGCACGCCCACGATGAACTCGCGGATCGTCCGGCCGCGGGAGATGCGGGCGATGAACATGCCGACGAACGGCGCCCAGCTCACCCACCAGCCCCAGTAGAAGATCGTCCACCCGGCCTCCCAGCCGTCCGTGGAGAACGGGCCCGCGTGCAGCATCGTCTCGGGCAGGATGCTCAGGTAGTTGCCCAGGTTCTCGGGGAACGCCTTGAGCAGGAAGATCGTCGGTCCCAGCACGAAGATGAACAGCGCCAGCAGCGCGGCGACACTCATGTTGAAGTTCGAGAGCCACTTCAGGCCCTTGTGCACACCTGAGACCACGGAGAGCGTCGCGATCAGGGTGATCGCGGCGATGATCGTGATGATCAGCCAGTTCGAGGACTCGGCCCAGCCGAGGAACTCGAGGCCGCCGATGATCTGGCTGACGCCGAATCCGAACGAGGTCGCCACGCCGAAGAGGGTGCCGACGATCGCGACCGTGTCGATCGCGTGCCCGATCCATCCCTCGACACGCTCGCGTCCCAGCAGCGGTTCGAGCAGCCAGCGCACCGCCAGCGGACGGCCGCGACGGAAAGTCATGTACGCCAGTCCCAGGCCGACGATCGCGTAGATCCCCCACGGGTGCAGGCCCCAGTGCAGCATCACGACGCCCATCGACGTGTTCACCGCGTCCGTCGTCTCGGCTTCGACCCCGTAGGGCGGGGTGATGTAGTGGCTGAGCGGTTCGGCGACGCTGAAGAACACCAGGCCGATGCCCATGCCGGCGCTGAAGAGCATCATGAACCAGGAGACGATCCCGAACTCGGGCTGTTCGTCGTCGCGGCCGAGCCGGATGCGGCCGATCTTCGAGACCGCGAAGTAGATCGCGAAGGCCAGGAAGATGTTCACCGCGATCACGTACCACCAGCCGACGCCGTCGGAGATCGCAGCGTTGAGCTCCCCGGTGGCCTCCTCCAGTGCGTCGCCGGCGACCCGGCTGAAGACCACTGTGGCGATGAGCAGCGCGAAGATCACGATCGACGCGGGAATGAACACCGGTTTCAGAATCTTCGATCTGGAGGCGGGACCCGCCTTATGTTCCGTGGGTGCGGAGGACATATCGATACCTCTTTCGTCGTGGTACTCGCAGGCGTGTCGACGTTGTACGAATCTCACCTGCGAACCTAGCACGACGTGAAATGGATCTCACCCCTTCATTGCTGGCCCCGCGCCCGAGACGGCTACTCCTCGACCGGCGGCGCCAGAATCACGTTGGTGCCTCTGGCCTCGAACTCCTGACGCTGCTCGACGGTGATGCCGTCGTCGGTGATGAGATTGCCGAAGGTGTAGCCACTCATCGTGGCGAACGACCGCACGCCGATCTTCGACGAGTCCGCGACGATGTACGCTTGCCCCGCCCGCCGGGCGAGCAGCGAGTTGACCGCAGCCTCGCCCTCGTCGTTGACCGTGGGCCCGATCTCCGGGTCGAGCCCGTTGACCCCCACGAAAGCGAAGTCCAGCGCCACCTGCTGGAGGATCGACGTGGCGTAGGGGCCGACGAGTTCATAGGAACGCGGGCTGAGGATTCCGCCGGTGACCATGATCTTGATGTTGGGCCGCACCGCGAGCTGGGACGCGATGTTGATCGCGTTGGTCACGACCGTGAGCGTGGGTTTGTTGGACGGCTCCATCAGGTCGCGCCGCGTGGCCAGCACGGACGCGATCGCCGTGCTCGTGGTGCCTCCGCACAACCCGATCACCGCGCCGCGGGGGATGAGCCCGCTGGCCGCGTGGGCGATGGCTCGCTTCTTGGCGGCCTGCTGGTCCTTCGAATAGCGCTTGGGCAGGTCGTAGGCGACCGTCTCGCTCGTCGCGCCGCCGCGCGTCCGGGTCAGGAGCCGTTGCGCGGCCAGGTGGTCCAGATCACGCCGGGCGGTGGCCGGCGAGACCTCGAGCTTGTTCACGATGTCCTCGACTTCGACCTGCGTCGATTCCGCCAGCAGATCGAGGATGGCGTTGAGCCTCTCGGGCCTCTTCATGTGTGCGATCCTCCATCGTTGTCATCCGGCCCGCCGGCGAAGAGCCGCAGCAGCCGGGCCGCCTCGGGGACCAGCCCGTCGCGCCCCGCGCGCAGGTACTTCCTCGAGTCAACCATCTTCCCATCGGATTCCAGCGCCGCGCGAACACCCCCCGTGAAAAAACCGTTGAGGTGCGTCGAGACGTTGATTTTCGTCATCCCGGCCCCGATCGCCTCGACGAGGCTCTCGTCGGGCACTCCGGAGGAGCCGTGCAGCACGAGCGGGACCGGCACGCGAGAGCGGATCCGCCCGATCAGCTCCACGTCGAGCCGCGCCGTGCGCTCCCGCATCGCGTGTGAGGAGCCCACCGCGACGGCGAGCGCATCGACGCCCGTCTCCGCGACGAACCGCGCCGCCTCGTCAGGGTCCGTGCGCACGCCGGGCGCGTGGGCACCGTCCTTGCCGCCGATCTCCCCGAGCTCGGCCTCGACCGATGCGCCGGCCGCGTGGGCGTAGCGGACGACGGCGGCGGTGGCGGCGACGTTGTCCGCGTAGGCGAGCGCGGCGCCGTCGTACATGACCGAGGAGAATCCGAGATCGATCGCCTCGCGGGCCAGCGCGGCGTCCTCGGCGTGGTCGAGGTGCACCGCGACGGGCACGCCGGCGGCCTCGGCCGCGGCGATCGTCGCGAGGCCGATCGGCCTGAGCGAGCCGTGGTAGCGCACGCAGTTCTCGGAGATCTGCAGGATGACGGGCAGCCCCGCCTGCTCGGCGGCGGCGACGAGCGCCTCCGCCGTCTCGAGGTGGAGGACGTTGAATGCCCCGATGCCGCGGCCGGCGGTGCGGGCGGCGGCGAGGAGCTCCAGGGTGGAGATACGGGTCATGAGTCGGCTTTCGTCGCGTCGGGAAGGGGCAGGCGCTCGATGCTGGTGCGCGCGAGCAGCTGCGGGTGGGTCGGGTGGATCTCGCCGGCGCCCGGCATGAGCACGGCCGCGGCCGCCCACGCCGAGGCGCGCGCGACGAGTTCGCGCGGGTCCTCGTTGCCGGCCGCGAGAAGGGTGGCGATGGCGGCGACGGCGGCGTCGCCGGCTCCCGTGGGATTGCCGGCGAGCACCGCGTCGAGCCGGGCCACCCACACCGCACCCGGGTCGTGCGCGCTGTAGAGGCGCATCCCGGCCTCGCCGCAGCTGACGAAGACGTGTCGCACGCCCGCGTCGAGCAGCACGACGGCGGCCGCGTCCAGGTTGGCGCGGCCCGTCGCCGCACGCAGTTCGTGCTCGTTCGGTTTCAGGGCGGTCGGGCCGGCGGCCGCCGCCCGCACGAGGGCCGGCCCCGAGGTGTCGACGACGCACGGAACGCCGCGCCGGGATGCCCGGGCGGCCAGGTCCGCGTAGTACCCCTCGTCGGCCCCGGCGGGCAGGCTTCCGGATCCGACGAGGCAGTCCGCCTCCCCCAGCGCCGCATCGATCCGCGCGGCGAGTTCGTCCCATGCGGCATCCGGCAGTTCGCCCCCGGGTTCGTTGAAGATGCTCGTGGCGCCGTCGGCCGTGTCGTGAAAGGCCATCGTCCTCCGGGTCGGCACGGTCGTTGCGACGGTCCGCGCCTCGACTGTGCTCCCGCGCAGCCGGGCGAGGAATTCGTCCCCCGTCGCTCCGCCGACCGGAGCCAGGACGATCGCGCGGTGGCCGGCCTGCGCGGCGACGCGGGCGACGTTGACGCCCTTGCCTCCGGCGCGCACGAGCGGGGCGCCGACGCGGTGCGTCTGCCCGGGGGTGATTCCGGGGACCGTGTAGGAGAGGTCCAGCGCGGGATTGGGGGTCACGGTCGCGATGGCAGTGCGGGCCGCGGCGTCGGCTGCGCTCATCGTCCGCTCCCCGCGAGCAAGTCGCCGGCCCGCAGGCCGGCACCGATGAGCCCGGCGTCAGGCCCGAGCTCGGCGAAGAGCAGCCGCGGGCGCCGGTGGATCGAGAGCAGGGAATCGAGGCTGCGCTGCAGCGGGGCGCGCAGCTGCTCGCCGGCGGCCGAGAGGCCCCCGCCGATGACGATCGCCTCGGGCGCCAGGACGGAAACCACGTGGCTGAGCCCGTAGGCGAGGCCGCGCACGGCGTCGTCGACGACGGCGGCCGCGAGCCGGTCCCCAGCGGCGGCGAGCGCGAACACCTCCCGCGCCCCGTCGACCTCCCGCCCGGAGGAGCGGGCGTAGCGCCGCGCGATGGCTCCCGCCGAGCCGACGGTCTCGAGGCATCCGCTGGCCCCGCACGGGCAGTCGGCCCCGCCGGGAACGGAGGCGTGCCCGAGCTCGCCGGCGTATCCCCCGCCGGAGACCCGGCGACCGTCGCTGAAGATCGCGGCGGCGACGCCGGTGCCGATGATCGTCACGACGACGTCTGCGTACCCGCGTGCGGCGCCCAGGCGGAATTCGGCCTCCCCGGCCGCGCCGACGTCGTGCCCGAACGTCACCGGCAGGCCCGTCGCCGCGGCGACGCGCTCGACGAACGGGTAGCCGGACCAGCCGAGATTCGCGGAGTAGATGCCCACCCCGGCGGCCTCGTCGACGAGGCCGGGCGCGATCAGGCCGATCGCGCCGATCCGGGTTCGCGGTCGGGCCGCGCGATGCTCGGCGAGCAACCGGGCGACCTGCGCGACGACGGCGTCCCCCGCGGCGTCCGGGCCGTCGCCGACAGGCCGGTCCGTGGGTGCGCGGCGGACGTCGAGCAGCTCGGACCCGCCGGTCGCGAGGGCCGACTTGGTGTCCGTTCCGCCGACGTCGACGGCGAGCACCGCCGCACCCGGGTCGGCCCCGCCTTGGGGGTTGGGCTGCACGACTCAGCCCTCGAGGATGACGGAGCGCGTCAGGCTGCGCGGGCTGTCCGGGTCGAGGCCGCGCGCGAGCGCCCGGTCGAGCGCGATCCGGTGGATCCCGGCGAGCGCCGCCAGCGGGTGCGCCCCGGCACCGACGAAGGTGGCCTCGGTGGCGGCGACGTCGTCGGACAGCCCGTCGACGTCGTCGCCGAGGAGCCAGACGACGCGGCCCGGCGCCGCGATCGAGATCGGGCCGTGGCGGTACTCCATGGCGGGGTAGGACTCGGTCCATCCCTGCACGGCCTCGCGCATCTTCAGCCCCGCCTCGTGGGCGAGGCCCACGGTCCAGCCGGTGCCGAGGAAGGTGAACTGCTCCGCTTCCAGGAAGACGGCGGGGGTCTCCTCGGCGAGAACACGGGCGGCCTCGTCGGCGGCCGCCTCGACGTCCTGCCCGAGGGAGGTGAGCAGATAGACCAGCGCCGACGTCGCGAAGCGGGTCTGCACAACCGACTGTTCGTCGGCGTAGGGCAGGGCGACGACGGCGTCCGCGGCAGCAGTCGCGGGCGAGGATACGTCGCCGACGAGGACCGTGGTGGGAATCCGGCCGCGGTAGCGGCGCAGGAGCTCGAGGACCTCCGTGGTCGTGCCCGAGCGGGTGATCGCGACGACGGCGTCGTAGCCCCGGGCGACGAGGTCGGGGGCCTCGGACGCGGCGAAGGCGTCGGTCAGGCCCCGGCCGCCCGTCTCGCGGGCCACGGCGTAGGAGTGCGCCATGAACCACGAGGTGCCGCACCCCACGACGGCGACGCGGGCGCCGTCGTGCGGCAGGAGGTTCTCCTCGCGGGCCTGACGGCTCGCGCGCCGCCACAGCTCCGGCTGCGACAGGAGTTCGCGGCGCATGTGTGCGCCGGGCTCGGATGGGTTCTGCTGCTGCATGGTGCCTCACTTTCAGCTGATGACCACAACTGCATGATCTGAACTAGTTTCGATCACCATACGTCACTATGTGTGAAACGCAAAAGCCTCCCGTTCTCCGCGCAGAACCTTCTCGCTTGGCGCTGGATGCGCGGATTCGGCCCTTGACAGTGCGACGTGGATCACGTCATGATAATCATCATTCGGTGAACCAGAGTGATTGCAAACGACCAACTGCTGTCATGAAAGATCACTACTCGCACGTTGGAAAGAGGAAAACATGAAGTACATCCGACGCACTGCAAGCGTGGCCGCCATCGCGGCCGCCAGCCTCGCACTCTCGTCCTGCGGGTTCGGCGGCTCCGGCGGCGGCGGTGGCGACGCCGACGGCGCCACGACGCTGGACATGCTCGTACCGACGTATTCCGAGGGGACGAAGGGTCTCTGGGAAAGCGTGATCGCGGACTTCGAGGCGGCCAACGAGGACATCAAGATCAACCTGCAGGTCGAGTCGTGGGACAACCTCGAATCGGTGCTCAACACGAAGATCCAGGCGGGCAGCGCCCCGGACATCTACAACGGCGGCGCCTTCTCCGGTTTCGCCTCCGAGGGCCTGCTCTACCCGGCCGAGGAGATCGCCTCGGCGGAGACGCTCGCCGACTTCCAGGAGTCGTTCGCGGCCAATGAGGAGGTCGAGGGCACGCAGTACGGGCTGCCACTCATCGCCTCGGCCCGTGCGATGTTCTACAACACCGAGCTCTTCGAGGAGGCCGGAGTCGACGCGCCTCCGACCACGTGGGACGAGCTCTACGACGCGGCCGAGGCCATCACCGAGGAGACCGGCAAACCCGGCTACGGCATGCCGCTCGGCTCCGAGGAGGCCCAGGGCGAGGCCCTGATCTGGTTCGGCGGCAACGGCGGCGGCTACGGCGACGAGAACACGATCACCGTCGACACCCCCGAGAACGTCGAGGCGGCGGAGTTCATGCAGAAGATGATCGACGACGGGCTGACCCAGTCCGATCCCGGCTCCACGCAGCGCACCCCGATGCTCAACGTGTTCTTCCAGGGGCAGATCGGCATGGTCTACGGACTGCCGCAGAACGTCGGCCAGATCGCCGAAGAGTACCCCGACCTCGAATACGGCATCGCGCAGGTCGCCACGGCCGACGGCTCGCCGGCGACCCTCGGCGTCGCCGACCGCCTCATGGCATTCGAGAACGACGGCGACAAGGCCGAAGCCATCACGCGGTTCATGGACTACTTCTACTCGCAGGAGGTCTACACGAACTGGGTCGAGTCCGAAGGCTTCCTGCCGACCACCAAGTCCGGTTCCGAGGCGCTGGAGGGCGACGAGGACCTCAAGCCGTTCCTGGACATGCTCCCGGACGCCGTCTTCTACCCGACGACGAACCCGAACTGGAGCGCGACGGACGGTGCGATGAAGAGCCTCTTCGGGCAGATCGGCCAGGGCAAGGACCCCTCCGACGTCCTCGGCGAGATCCAGCAGCGGGCCGACCGCGGCGCCAACTGAGACCCCCGGTGGTGGAGGCGGCCCGCCCGCCTCCACCACCGCCGTCGTGCCTCCCGCCACCGAGAGATGAGAACAACCTCATGAGCATCACCCAGTCCCGCGCCACCACGGTGCGCAAGGGGAGCCGGCTGCAGAACCGGGAGGGCCTCCCGGCCGCCCTGCCCTGGATCCTGCCGGTCCTCGTCCTGATCTTCGCCATCGTCGTGTTCCCCGCCGGGTACATGATCTACAACTCCACGCGGAACATCAGCCAGAGCGGTCTCGACCTGGGTCCGGCCGGCCTCGACAACTTCGCCTTCGTGTTCTCGGACCCGAACCTGCCCCGGATCCTGCTCAACACGGCGGTCTGGGTCCTCGTGGTCGTCACGCTGACCGTCCTGCTGTCGATGGCCCTCGGACAATTCCTGAACAAGCCCTTCCCGGGCCGCACCCTGGTGCGCATGGCCGTCGTCGTGCCGTGGGCTGCGAGCGTCGTGATGACGACGACCGTCTTCTACTACGGCCTCGAGAACACCTACGGCATCTTCAACAAATTCCTCGTCGACGTCGGGATCCTCGCCTCGCCGTTCGGGTTCACCAAGAGCGCGATCCCCGCGTTCGCGGTCGCGATCATCGTCGCGGTCTTCGTCTCGATCCCCTTCACTACCTACACGATCCTGGCCGGCCTGCAGGCCGTGCCCGCCGACGCGATCGAGGCGGCCCGGATGGACGGGGCCGGTGCGGCGCGGATCTACTTCTCGGTGGTCCTGCCGCAGTTGCGCGGGGCGATCATCGTCTCGATCCTGATCAACATCATCAACGTCTTCAACAACCTGCCCATCCTGAAGATCATGACCGGCTCCGTTCCCGGCTACGAGGCGGACACGCTCATGACCTACATCTTCAAGGTGCTGCAGTTCGACCGCCAGATCGACGTAGCCAGCGCGCTGAGCGTGCTCAACTTCGGCATCGTGATCCTGATCGTGGCCGTGTACGTCAAGCTCGTCAAGCCCATGAAGGAGGACTGACATGAGTGCAGTCCAGACGCCGTCCGCCGCGAAGCAGGCCCCGTTGAAGATCCGCAAGAAGCGCTACGGCGAAGACCAGGTCAGCCTCCGCCGGATGAGCACACGCGTCGTCATCGGCGTGCTCGTCGCGACCGTCTTCCTGGTGCCGTACGCCGTCATGCTCGTCGGTTCCTTGAAGACCCGCAGCGAGATCCTCTCCGTCCCACCCATGTACTTCCCGGTGGACACCCTGAACTGGTCCAACTACGCGACCATGTGGGACACCCCGGAGACCCCGCTGCCGTACAACCTGGCGACGACAGTCATCATCGCGGTCTGCTCGACACTGCTGGTGCTGCTCGTGGCGACGCCGGCGGCCTACTACACGGCCCGGTTCAAGTTCCCGGGCAAGCTGGCGTTCCTGTTCCTCGTGATTGTCACCCAGATGCTGCAGCCGGCCGTGCTGACCGCGGGACTCTTCCGCGAGATGCTCGTCCTCGGGATCAACGACACGTGGCTGGCGATGATCCTCATCAACGCGGCCTTCAACCTCTCGTTCGCGCTGTGGATCATGCACAGCTTCTTCGCGAACATCCCCAAGGAGGTCGACGAGGCCGCGCAGATCGACGGTGCCGGCAAGCTCACGGTGCTCCTGCGCATCAATCTGCCACTCGTGTGGCCCGGCATCGTCACCGCGGTGATCTTCACGTTCGTTTCCGCCTGGAACGAGTTCGCCGCGGCCCTGGTGATCATGACGACAGCGGAGAACCAGCCGCTCTCCGTCGCGCTGACTAAGTTCATCGGCCAGTACGCCACCTCGTGGCAGTACGTCTTCGGTGTCTCGATCGTCTCCATCATCCCGGTGGTCATCCTGTTCGCGCTCATCGAGAAGCGCCTCATCGGCGGGCTGACGGCGGGCGCCGTCAAGTAGCCGCGGAGAGACGCCGTACGACGACGGCCCGGGACCCAGCCGATTCCGTTGGGTCCCGGGCTTTGGCGCGTCCGGGCGGGGAAGCAGCGCTGCGGGCGAGAAGCAGCGCTGCCGAAGAACGGCACGGGGCGGCCCGCGGAACGGTGGCCGTCCCGGCAGGTTCCCTCCCGGCGACGGTCGCACCGATGATCGCCATTTTCAGGTGGTTCCTGACCCCGGATTCCCCGATTTTCGCCGGTCATCGCTTCGGGCGCGCTCGATGGCTGTCCGCGGGGCACCGGTGACGCGCGAAGGCCCGCCTCCCCGGAGATCACTGGGGAGACGGGCCGGATAGGTGGTGCGCGGCCTGAACAGCGCAGGCTAGACCGCGCCGGCCGCCGCTCTGCCGGCGGAAACGACCTCGACCACGCGTAGGTCCTCGTCCAGCACGACGAGGTCCGAGCGCCGGCCGACGGCCAGGTCCCCGACGTCGTCCCAGCCGACGGCGGCCGCCGGCGTCGTCGACGTCTGCTGCACGGCCGACATCCAGGCCCCGTGGTCGACGACGTGCTCGTCGTCGGCCCCGCCGGCCGGCGCGGCCCCGCGCAGCGCGCGGCGGAAGAGTGCGTCCATGGTCGCTGTACTCCCGGCGATCGAGCCGCCGCCGGCGACCCGGGCCACGGAGTCGCGGACCTCGACCCGGACCGTCCCGAGCTCGAAGTCGCCGTCGCCGAGTACCGCGGCGGACATCGCGTCGGTCACGTACGCGACCCGCTCGTCTCCGACCGCCGACCGGACGTGGTCGAGCAGGCTCGGGTGCACGTGCACGCCGTCGGCGATGAGCTCGACGGTCACGCGCGGGTCCTCGAGCAGGGCCGCGACGGCCCCGGGCTCCCGGTGGTGCAGCGGGGGCATCGCGTTGAACAGATGCGTCCCGACCCGCGCGCCGGCCCGGATCGCCGCGCGCGTGGTCTCGATGTCGGCGTCGGTGTGACCCACCGCCGCGACGGCCCCGGCGGCCGTGATCGCGCCGATGGCGTCCAGCGCGCCGGGCAGCTCGGGGGCGATCGTCACCATCCGAATGTGACCGCGGCCGGCGGCGAGCACCGCTTCGACCTCGCCGGGCGCGGGGCTGCGCAGCCAGGCGGTGTCGTGCGCCCCGCAGCGGTCCTTGCTCAACCACGGGCCCTCGAGGTGGATGCCCCGGACGACGCCGGACTCGACCATGTCCGCGAGCAGCCGCACGGACGCGAGCAGGCGTTCGGGTGAGAGCGTCACGAGGCTCGCCATCGTCGTCGTGGTCCCTTGCCGCAGGTGCGTCTCGCGGGCCTGCAGGATCGACGCCGTGTTGGCGTCGGTGTAGGAACCCCCGCCGCCGCCGTGCACGTGGATGTCCACGAATCCCGGGACGATCGTCGCGTGCCCGTAGTCGACGTCGACGCGCTCGTGGCGTCCGGCGCCGACCGCGATCACCGTCTCGCCCGAAGTCTCGACCCAGCCGGGTTCGTAGACGCGGCGGGCGGTCACGACGCGCGCGGCCGCCCGCACCACCGTCGCGCTCATGAGAGCTCCTCGTCCTCGAACCGCTGCCACGCCGGCCGGTTCGCGTGCGTGTACCGGTAGTAGTCTGCCAGCTCCAGGCGCGCCGCGGCGGCCTCGTCGACGACGACCATCGCGTGCGGGTGAAGCTGCAGCGCCGAGCCGGGGCACATGCTGCTCAGCGGGCCCTCGACCATCGCGTGCACCGCGTCGGCCTTCGACGCCCCGGTCGCCACGAGAACCAGCTGGCGGGCGTCGAGGATCGTGCCGAGGCCCTGAGTCACGCAGTGCGTCGGGACTTCGTCGGGTGAGGCGAAGAAGCGGGCGTTGTCCGCCCTGGTCTGCGGGGCGAGGGTCTTGATCCGGGTCCGCGAGGCGAACGACGACGTCGGCTCGTTAAAGCCGATGTGCCCGTTGGCGCCGATGCCTAGAATCTGCACGTCCACTCCCCCGGCGTCGCGGATCGCACGCTCGTAGGCATCCGCGGCGGCATCGAGGTCCGCCGCGGAGCCGTCCGGGACGTTCACGAGTTCCGGGGTCAGCCCGACGGGCTCCGTCACGACCGTTCTGATGACGGAGTGATAGCTCTCCGGGTGCTCGAGCGGCAGGCCGACGTACTCGTCGAGGGCGAAAGCCCGCACGGCGTCGACCCGCAGGCGACCCGAGTGCACGCGGTCGGCGAGGTCCGCGTAAATGGCCAGTGGGGACGATCCCGTGGCCAGGCCCAGCACTGCCTCGGGCCGGTGTCGGATGACCGAGGCGACCTTGGCGGCGGCGATCCGCCCCACCTCAGCGGCCGAGTCTGCGATGACAACCTGCACGTTTTTCTCCTTGGTGTTACGAGATGGGGGAAGGAAGGTGGGTTCCGGCGGCGAGGGCGACCGCACCCTGGACGGGGTCGGCGTCGAGCACGCGGACGTCGTGCAGGCCGTGCCCGGCGAGCCGGTCGCGCACGTGCCGCTGCAGCAACGGCTGATTCACAGCCATCCCGCCGGCCATGACGACTGGCAGGGGCCGCGTCCCGGCAGCCGAAGGGACAGCCGCGAGGCGTCCGGCAACGCGTGCGACGAGGTAGACCAGCGCGTCCGCCGCGCCAGCGACGATGACGCTGGCGGCCGGGTCGCCGGCGGCGGCCCGCTCGAAGACCACGCGGGAGCGGCTCGCCCAGTAGCGGCGCTCCGGTGTCGCGTAGAAGTGCCCGAGCAGTTCCCCGGCCCCCTGCAGTCCGCAGTCGGCCGCGAGCTGCTGGGACAGCCGGTCCGGCCCGTCACCGAGATCGATGAGTTCGAGCGCGTGACGCACGGCGGCGCGGGCGACCCAGTACCCGCTGCCCTCGTCGCCGAGCAGGTAGCCCCACCCGCCGACGCGGGCCTCGCACGCCGCCTCACCGCCGCCGCCGGCCACTCGGCCCCACGCGACCGAACCGGTCGCGGCGATGAGCGCGATGCCCTCGTCGAGCCCGGCCGCGGCAAGCAGCAGGGCCGTGTCGTGTACGACGGCGATCTCGGCGCCCGCCACGTGCTTCGCGAGCAGCCCGGCGAACACGGCGCGTGATTCGTCGGTGTCAGCCCCGGCCACGCCGGCGCAGACCCGCGCCGGGAGGGGGTTGCCGTCCGCGAGGCGGGCGAACACCGAGGCCAGCTGGCGTCCGGCCTCCTCGACGCCGACCGAGGACGGGTTCGCGCTGCCGGCGAGAACCTCGGCGGTCTGCACGCCGTCGATCGTTAGCACGGCATGAGTTTTCGACCCGCCGACGTCGAGTCCGACGACGGCGCCCGGGGCCCGCGTTCCGGCGGCGGTCATGCTGCGCCGTTCGGGTGGGCGGCGCGGCCGGCGGCGCTGGCGTCGTCGTCTGCCTCCGCAGGCCAGTTGCCGCCGTTCTCCCAGTAGCCGGCGATGTCCTCAAGCGGGCGGTTCTTCGTCTCGGGGGCGAGACGATGCACGAAGACGAAGGCGCCGACGGCCAGCAGGCCGAAGACCACGAAGGTTCCACCGCCGCCGAGCCGCGTGAGCATCGTCAGGAAGATCGCGGCGACGGCCGCGTTGGCCATGAGGTTGGCCGTGAGCATGGCGCTCGCGCCGAGGGAGCGCAGGTGCGAGGGCAGGGACTCCCCCGCGTAGACCCACACGAGCGAGCCGAATCCGAACGTGAAGCCGACCGTGAAGAGGATCAGGCCGACGAAGCCGAGGACCGTGAGGAACCCGCCGAAGTTGTCTCCGAGCATGAACGTGGCCACGAGCAGAGCGTTGGCGATGACCATGATGCCGATGCCGATGAGCAGGATCGGGCGGCGACCCATGCGATCGATAAGGCTGAAGGAGAGGAACACGGCGAGCAGACCGGCGACCTGGACGAGCGCGGGCAACCCAAGCAGTGCGGCGTTGCCCTCGAAGCCCATGGCCTCGAAGATGCGCGGGCTGTAGTAGACGATCGCGTTGATGCCCGTGATCTGGACGAAGAAGCCGAGGCCGACCACGAAGACCGTGGCGCGCAGGTACGGATGGCGGATCAGGGCGCGCCAGGTGTTCTGCCGGGGCGAGTCGTTGGCCTCACGCATCTCGGCGAGCTCCCGGTCGACGAGGGCCGCGTCCGGCTCGACGCGCTCGAGGGTGCGGCGGGCGTCGTCGTACCGGCCGCGCATCGCGTACCAGCGGGCGGTGTCGGGCAGCTTCGCGATGAGCAGCGCGATGATCACGCCGGGGATGAACGCGGCGGCGAGCATCCAACGCCAGTTCTCGCCCGCGGCGAGGGCCCAGGCGACGAGGTAGCCGAGGATGATGCCGACGACGGTCGCCACCTGGTAGAGGACCAGGAACGCGCCGCGGACCTTGGCCGGGGCGGACTCGGCGACGAAGACCGGGACCACGACGACGGAGACGCCGATCGTCAGGCCCAGCAGGAAGCGGGCGCCGATGAGCACCGGGACGTCCCAGGCGAGGCCCGAGAGCAGCGAGAAGAGCGCGTACGTGACGGCGACGAGGACCATCGTCGACTTGCGGCCGATCCGGTTGGAGAGCGCGCCGGCGAAGAGCGCGCCGAAGATCTCCCCGATGACGACAGCGGTGGTCACGGTCTGCTGCTGGGCGACGCTGAGCGAGAACTCGTCCGTGACGAACAACAGCGCCCCGGCGATGTTCGACGAGTCGTAGCCGTAGATGATCCCGAGAGTGGCCGCGGCGACCGCGACCATGAGGCTCAGTCTCGAGGACTGGCGAATCTCTTTGACAATGCCCACGCTGGCATCCTTCCTGATAAGTGAGTCAAACGCCGTCGACTTCGCGGCATCCGGTTCATTGGTCTAGAAAACTAGACCAATATCGCTGGTGTTAAAATTGGCATAGACCAATATGATGTGTCAAGGATTACACCGAGGAAGGGGACGCGAAGAGCATGAGCCTGCCCAAGTACTACGAGCAGAAACTGCGGATCCTGGAGATCATCGGGACGTCGTCGCCGGGCACGATGATCCCCACCGAGCGCGAACTCGCGGAGCGGTTCGAGACCTCCCGGACCACCGTCCGCAAGGCCATCGCCGAACTTGTCGTCGAAGGACGGCTCGAGCGCACGCAGGGGCGCGGCACGTTCGTGGCGGACCCGAAGAAGATCCACGTGCGCCAGATGACGTCCTTCAGCCAGGACATGACCGGCTACAAGACCGACAGCGTCGTCCTGGACCTGGAGCGCGTCCCGGCCACCGAAGAGATGGCCGTCCACCTGGACGTGCCGGCCGGCTCGACCGTCACCCGACTGCGCCGCCTGCGTCGGCAGGAGACCGAGCCGCTCGCCATCGAGACAGCCCACCTGCCCGGCGAGCTGTCGGGGCTCGAAGCGGAGTTGGCCGAGCGCGGATCGCTCTACGCGACGCTGCGGGAGGCGTTCGGGATCGACATCTCCGCCGCTGAGGACCATATCGAGACGGCCCTGGCCGCCGCCGGCGACGCGGAGGTGCTGGGTGTCGATACGGGCCACCCGCTGCTGCTGGTCCACCGCACCGCCTGGGACGAGCACGGCCGGGCCGCCGAGTGGACGCGCGGTCTGTTCCGCGGGGACCGCTTCCGGTTCATCGCGCGCATCAGCAAGTGAGCGCCATTCACGGCCTACGCCCAGCAATTCTGCGTACCTTGTGGTCATGACCGGTCTCGATCCTGCCGCCCGCCTGTGGGCGCCGCGGCACCGCGGCTGGAAACTCGCCCACCACCTGCTGCCGGCCTTCGTCCTGGTCGCCGTGCTGCTCGGTGCGGGCATCTGGGGCCTCTCGGCACAGGAATGGCTCATGTCCACCCCACTGCTCGCGCTCGGCCTAGGCGTCAGCTGGTCGATCGTGCGCGAGTACCGCCGCGGCGGCGGCGACGTACCCCCGGAGACCGCCGCCGTCGTCACGTCCACGGGCCGCCGCGCGGCCACCCGCTTCGCCACGACCCGCGCCTCCGCCTACACGGGCGGCCTCACCGTGGGCGTCGCCGTCGTCACGCTGATCAGCGCCTTCGCGCTGGGAGCGGACACGATCACCGAGTACGACGGCGCCATGCACCTGCTCCCGATCCTCGCCTCCGTCATGCTGCTGGGCGTGGGACTGACGGTCATGATCGAGGGGATCCGGATGCTCAAGCTCTCGACCGAGCAGCGACCCGGGGTCTACCTGACGCGCAGCCGGATCGTACTCGTGGGTCAGCAGCCGAGCACCGAACTGTTCTGGAAGGACATCACCGGCGTGCGCGCCGAGGACCCCGCCAAGCACGGGCCGCTGGGCCAACGCCGGCCGCTCGGCGAGCGCGGCCCGAGCCGGATCGCGGTGCGCCACCGACCGGACGGAGGCGCGAACGAGGAGCGCATGACGATTCTCGTCCAGTACCTCACCAGCGACCCGAACCTGCTGCTGGCCGCGATCGAGCACTATGCCGCGACGCCTGCGGAGCGGCCGAAACTGGGCACCGACGAGGCGCTGGCCGGGCCGCCGGCGGCGCCAGACTCTCCGCCAGCGTTCCCGCCGGCATCCCCGCCGGCCTGACTCTG
The DNA here is from genome assembly GCF_004217565.1 of Zhihengliuella halotolerans. Classification (NCBI taxonomy): domain Bacteria; kingdom Bacillati; phylum Actinomycetota; class Actinomycetes; order Micrococcales; family Micrococcaceae; genus Zhihengliuella; species Zhihengliuella halotolerans. Next base: position 2,640,335 of record NZ_SHLA01000001.1, read on the forward strand.
TCCGCATCGCGGAACTCTGCCTTGTAAGAGCAGAGTTCCGCGATTCGGGCAGAGCCGGAGCGCGGACGGCGCCGGGGCGGTTCCTGAAAGTCATCGTTCACAATTCCTGCGGGCTCCGCTAGCATCGTTTCTGGCACCCTGTGCGCACGGTCACGTTTCGTTCATCCGCTCGCAATGTCCGTTCGCTTTGATGGTGTCCTGACTTTCATCCACTCCACCGGGGGACTTCATGCCCAAACGCACAGCCGGTCGCGCCTCGACGCGCTCCGGACTCACTCGTACGGCCGGGGCTGCGGCAGTCGCCGCGCTCGGCACCGCACTGCTGGCACCGACGGCGAGCGCCGCCGTCGTACCGGTCGAGATCGACCTGATCTCCATCAACGACTTCCACGGCCGCATCTCAGAGGACCTGTTCAACGGCAGCGTCGGCGCGGCCGCGATTGGCACCGCCGTGAAGGCCTTCGAGGCCGAGAACCCGAACACCCTCTTCGTCTCCGCCGGCGACAACATCGGCGCGTCGACGTTCGAGTCGATGTCCCAGGACGACAACCCGACGATCGACGCGCTCGGCGCCGCGGGCCTCTCCGTCTCGGCCGTCGGCAACCACGAGTTCGACCGCGGCTTCGACGATCTGACCGGCCGCGTCGTCGACCGCTGGGCCGCCTCGACCGGCCTGCCCGGCGGCGACCTGACGCTCGGCGCCAACGTCTACGCCAAGGGCACCACCGAACCCGCCCTGCAGGAGTACGCGATCCGCGAGTTCGACGGCGTGAACGTCGGCTTCATCGGCACGGTCACCGAGCAGACCGGCACGCTGGTCTCCCCCGACGGCATCGCGGACATCGAGTTCGGCAGCCAGGTCGAGGCGGTCAACCGCGTCTCCGCCCAGCTCTCGGACGGCGACGACTCTAACGGGGAGGCCGACGTGATCGTGGTCCTGACCCACGACGGCTCCGAGGCGGAGGACTGCGCCGCGGTCGCATCGGTCGAGGGCGGCTACGGCGACCTGATCCGCAACGCCTCGGCCGACGTCGACGCGTTCTTCTCCGGCCACACCCACATGGGCTACGCGTGCCAGATCGCCGGGCCGGACGGCTCGGAACGCGCCGTGCTCCAGGGCAACGACTACGGCAGCACGTTCAGCCACGTGAGCCTGTCGGTCGACCCCGCGACGGGCGACGTCGTGGATTCCGCAGCCGCACTCGTCAACCTGGCCGAGCGCGGCTACGAGGCCGACCCTGAGATCCAGGCGATCGTCGACGAGGCGGTCGAGCAGGCGGAGATCGTCGGCGGGCGCGAGCTCGGCATGATCTCGGACGACATCCTGCGCGGCGGGGCCGTGCCCGGCGACGACCGCGGCGTCGAGTCCACGCTCGGCAACCTGGTCGCCGACGTCCACCTGTGGGCGACGTCCAACGACTCCTACGCGGGCGAGCCCGCCGTCATGGCGTTCATGAACCCGGGCGGCCTGCGCGCCGACCTGCTTTACGGCGAGGACGGCGTGGTGACCTTCAAGGAGGCCGCCGACGTCCAGCCGTTCGCGAACACGCTGATCACGATGGACCTGACCGGCGCCCAGATCAAGGACGTGCTCGAGGAGCAGTGGCAGCCGGGCAACGACCGGCCCAAGCTGCACCTGGGCATCTCCGAGGGCCTGCAGTACTGGTACGACGACGACGCCGAGCACGGCGCGCACGTGACCGCCATCGAGTTCGGCGGCGAGCCGCTGGACATGGACGCGACCTACCGGATCGTGACGAACTCGTTCCTCGCCTCGGGCGGCGACAACTTCACGACCTTCGCGGACGGCGCGAACCGCGCCGATTCGGGCCAGGTCGACATCGACGCGACCGTCGCCTTCTTCGGCGCCCACGACGTCGTCGACCCGGCCCCGCTCGGCCGCGCGGCGGTAGCCGAGGAGCCGACCCAGACGCCGGAACCGACTGAGGAACCGGCTCCGAGCGAAGAGCCGACTCCGAGCGAGGAGCCGAGCGAATCGTCCGAACCGACGGTGAGCGAGAGCCCGAGCACCTCGGCCGACCCCACCGTTGAGCCGACCACTGACGCCCCGAGCAGCCAGCCCGCGGACGACGGCGAGCTCGCCAAGACCGGCGCCACCACCGCGTGGCTGGTCGGTGCAGGATCGCTGCTTCTGGTGCTCGGCATCGTGCTGATGATGCTGCGCCGCAACCCGGCGGCGAAGCACTAACACGACGCACCGCAGACGGCGGGCGGGAGGCCACCACCGTGGTCCCCCGCCCGCCGTCGTCGTGTTCCCGGTACTGTAGAACGCGATGAACAACGACGAATCCTCACGCGGCTGGCTCGCCGAACGCCTGCTGCCCGGCGGCACCGAACCGGACCCCCGGTTCACCCTCGCCAACGAGCGCACCTTCCTGGCGTGGATCCGCACGTCGCTCGCGTTCCTCGCCGGCGGCATCGCGCTCGAGGCCTTCGCCCTCGACCTGTTCAACGAGGACTTCCGCCGCGGTCTGGCGGCCTTCATCATCGGCGTCGGCCTGCTCATCGCGCTCGGGGCGGGCGTGCGCTGGCTGCGCGTCGAGCACCGGATGCGCCAGCGCAAGCCGCTGCCGCTGCCGCTCATCGTGCCGCTGCTCGGCCTCGGATCCGCGCTCGCGGCGGCGACCATCCTCGTCGTCCTGGCCCTGGAGTAGCCGTGCCGGACGCGCCCGCTCCCCCGCCCACTCCGACGTACCACGGCGACCCGGGCCTGCAGCCCGAGCGCACCATCCTCTCGTGGGGGCGCACGATGCTCTCCATCACGGTCGTGGGCGCCGTCTTCCTGCGCTGGCTCCCGCACTACGGTGGCTGGATGGTCGGGCTCGCGGTGGCGGCCGCCGTCGTCGCACTCTCGATCTACGTGACCCAGCGCGTGCGCTACCGGCGGCAGGCGGGCGGGATCCGCGAGGAGGCGCTGCAGGCGGACGTCGTCGCGATCATCGGCACGACGGCGGCCGTCGCCGTGCTCGGGGTGCTCGGGATCCTCGCCGTGCTCACGACGACGCCCTGACCAGCTCGGGCACGTCAGTGTTACCGTGCGGTAGTCTCCGAGAGGACACGCACTGACAAAGGAGTACGCATGGGCATCTGGTTCGGATCGCCGGCCGTCGCCGATATCGCCGCGCTCAGCGCCGGGACGCTGAGCGAGCACATCGGCATCGAATTCACACACCTCGGCGAGGAGACGATCACCGCTTCCATGCCCGTCGATCCGCGCACGGTCCAGCCGGCAGGCGTCCTGCACGGCGGCGCGTCCGTGGTCCTCGCGGAGACGCTCGCCTCGGTCGGCGGGCATCTGACGGTCGACCCCGAACGCTTCCAGGTCTTCGGCCAGGAGATCAACGCCAACCACGTGCGCCCAGGCCTTCCCGGGCAGACCGTGCACGGCACGGCGGCACCGCTGGCGATCGGCCGCCGCTCCCAGGTGTGGGAGGTCAAGATCGTGAACGACGACGGCAAGCTCGTCTGCGTCTCGCGCTGCACCCTCGCGGTGGTCCCCCTCGACCGGTCCGACCGCCCGTGACGGCTCGGCCCGCGCGGCGGATACTGCGCTGGACCGCCGGCGTGCTCGGCGGGCTGCTCGTCGTCGCCGTCGCCGGCCTCGTCATCTGGAGCCAGACCGGCGTCTACGCCGCGGAGGAGGGCGCGGCAGCCGCCGTGCGGGCGAACGCCGAAATCGCCGTCTCCGAGGACTCCGGCTCGCTGACCCTCGCGCCGGTAGACGCCGGTAGCGGTGCGGGTCTGGTCTTCACCCCGGGCGCGAAGGTCGAGGCGTGGGCGTACGCCGCGAAACTCCAGGAGCTCGTGGCTGAGGAGGGGATGACGGTCGTGATCACGAAGCCGTGGCTGAACCTGGCGTTTTTCGACCCGCGACCCCTGGACGCATTCACCGCCGGGATCGACGGCGTCGACTCCTGGCTCGTAGGCGGGCACTCCCTGGGCGGTGTCCGCGCCTGCCAGCTGGCCGAGAACGCCGACGGCCTGGTCCTCTTCGCGTCCTACTGCGCGGCCGATCTGAGCACCCGGGACCTTCCCGTGCTCAGCATCGCCGGATCCGCCGATGGGCTCTCGACGCCGGAGAAGATCGCCGAGGCGCGCGGACAACTGCCGGCCGACGCAGTGCTGGTCGAGATCCCGGGGGCTGCCCACTCGTCGTTCGGGGACTACGGGCCTCAGAAGGGCGACGGCGTGCCGGACATCAACGATGCGGCGATGACCACGGAAATCACGGAGCTGATCAGCGACTTCGTCTCCCCCTGAGACCCCGACTGGTCCGCGCCTTGGTCCCGGACCGGCGGGCAAACCTCAAGATTTTGCAATCTCTCGCTTCCTCGAAGAACGTCCGTCTTTCACGCTGACGTAGGCTGGCGTGCTGTTCGCCCTGCAGACCATTCGAGTCCACGAGGGCATCTCGACGTGCCTTTGGGGAGGACACTCACATGAATCTCAGCACTCCTACTTACGCCGCTTCCGACCAGGGACTGGACCGCCGCTCGGTGGTCACCGCAGCAGCTTGGTCAGTGCCCGTCATCGCCGCAGCCGTCGCCGCGCCCATGGCGGCCGCATCCGGCACCAGCACGTCGTGCGCCGTGATCCCGGTCGGCGGTTTCGAGGTCATCGGTGGCACTCTCAGCAGCAACGGGTCCATCGGATCCTCGCCGGAGACCGACGGCAACTTCGGCACGGGCTGGACCCCCGCCAAGGAGCCCGCCGGCGACTCGAGCACGGGATACACGCAGACGGATTACGCCGTCGCCCCGGCGCCGGCCAGTTGGTGGCAGGGCGGCGGCGAGGTCGCCGAACCTGGTTTCCTCTCCCTCGATGACCACAACAATACCGACGGCGCCTCGCAGGAGCCGGTCACCGTAGCGCTGCAGTTCGCGGTCGACGTCACGGCCGGAACCACCTACGACTTCGTGCTCCCGATCTACACCGCGGCCGGCTACCTCGGCACCCAGCACCTGGATGTCTCCATCACGGGCGCCGGAGTCTCCCTGCCCGGAGTCGTCCAGGGGTACGTGGGCGACAAGTCCATCTCGGTGGTCCCGGCAGCAGTCGAGGATTACCCGGTGCTGGGCGCATCGCAGACGCCGGCCGTCTCGTTCACACCATCGTCGAGCGGCCTCGTCTTCTTCGCCTACACCTTCACCCTGTCCTACGTCAGCGGCGGCGCCCGGCAGAACGCCGACATGCTCGTCCAGGCGCCCCAGCTGACCAGCTGCGTCTGACGCATTCCGTCGTCATCGCCCCGCCCTCGTCGGCAGGTGTGGAAAGCTCGTGACATGGCCAATTCGCGCATCGTCATCACCTACTGCACCCAATGCAACTGGCTGCTGCGCGCCCAGTGGTATCAGGGCGAGCTGCTCCAGACATTCTCCGAGGAACTCGGCGAGGTCGCTCTGGCCCCGGCCACGGGTGGCGTCTTCCGCGTCGACGTCGACAACGTGCCGGTCTGGAACCGCAAGCGCGACGGCGGCTTCCCTGACATCTCCGAGCTCAAGCGACGGGTGCGCGACGTCGTCGCACCCCGCAAGCACCTCGGCCACATCGACCGCGCCGTGCTCGGGGACCCCGAGGACTTCGACGACCTGAACTGAGTCCCGCCCGCGGCCGCCCTATCCTGCGAGAGCCAGGGCGGCCGCGGAGCCGAGCCCCAGGAGACCGACGACGGGCGTCCAGTAGCGGTCGTCCGCGCGGGCGAACCCGGTGTTCCGCACCCGCTTCGTGATGCCCACGTAGCGGCCCTCGCCGACGACGCGCACGGCAAGGACCACCAGCGCCGCGATCGCACACCAACGCCAGAGCGCCCCCTCCGCCCCGAGGACGAGCGCCGCCACCACGACCACGTACGCGCCCAGCGCACCCGCAACGGCGAGCGTGGCCCCGCGCCCCGGCCGGCCCAGCGGCTCTCGGCTCCCGGATGCCTGCGGCAGCGCATCCCGGAGCCCGCGCCGCACTCCGGCCGCCCAGGCGATGTGGAACCCCGCGGCGACGGTCGCCGCCGCTGCGGCCGCCGCGACGACGGCGATCAACAGCGAGGTCGGCAGCGCCTCGGCGGTCCCGAGCGAGAGCACCCCTGCCGCCGTGAACAGCGGCCAGGCCAGGTGACCGGGCAGGCAGACGTGGATCGTTGCGGCGGAAAGCAGGCAGACGAGCCCGAACGCGACGCCGGCTGGGGCTCCCAGCAGCGTCGCGGAGAGACCCCACCACGCTAGCGACGTCAGGTGCCACGCCCCGCGCAACAGGCGCTCGGCCGCGCCCCGGCTGAGCGCAAGCTCCCACGACCCGGCGAAGAGAGGACGCAGCACGACCCTTTCGCCGAGGATTGAGTGCAGTACCCCGACCAGGATGAGCAGTACGGCAGCGGCGGTATTCATCGGACCCTCCATACGGTGGCGTATGTTCACAATAAACATACGGTGGCGTATGGTCAAGGGCATGGCTTCCCTCACCGCCGACGACTGGATCCGCGCTGCCGCCGCGCACTTGGCTGCCAACGGGGTCGACGCCGTGCGCGTCGAACCACTCGCCGCCGCGCTCGGGGTCTCCAAAGGCAGCTTCTACTGGCACTTCACCAACCGCGACGCACTGCTCGACGCCGTGCTCGAGTGGTGGCGCCGCGCGGGTGTCTCCGACGTCGTCGCGCAGCTCGAGCAGGTCGAAACCGAGCCGAAGGCCAGGCTGCGCGCCCTGCTGCTGCGGGCGTTCGCCCACCGGGACTGCGGGTTCGACGTCGGCGTGCGCGCCTGGGCAGCCCGGGAACGGCGTGCGCACGAGGCGGCGCGCGAGGTCGACGGCGTGCGCACGGACTACGTCGTCAGCCTGCTCCGCGCGGCCGGCGCCCCGGACCCCGAGCGACGCGCCGCCGTCGTCTATCGAACGCTCCTCGGCGACTACGCGCTGCGTGCCGCGGGGGCCGCGGGCCTCGACGGGCCAGCGGTGGAGGACCTCACATCGTGGGCGCTCGGGCACCACTGATGTGCCTCGTGGGGCACCGCGCCGGCCGTCGTCGCGGGGGCGCTACTTGAGGAGCTGCTTGTAGGGCACGGACGAGTCGGCAAGCCGGGCGGGATCCGCCGCAATCCCCCGGTCGATGAGGCGCCGGGCCACGCGGACCGCCACCCCGCCGTCGATCGCCGCGGCGCCGACGACCCGCTGTCCGTCTCCGGCCGGGGCGAGCCGGAACGCTGCCTGCACGCGTCCCGATGCGTCGGCACGGGTGACAGTGGTCTCGCCCGCGCTCATGTCGCCGACGCCCTCGACGTGCACGCCGTACCGGTCGGACCAGAACCACGGCGCCGTCGGCGCGGGCGGCTCCTGGCCCAGCATGGCGGCCGCCGCCGCAGTCCCGGCGTGCATCGCGTTCTCCCAGTGCTCGGCCCGGCGGCCCAAAGTCCCGTCGTCGTACCGCGGACGCGCGCAGTCACCCACGGCCCAGACGCGCGGGTGGCTCGTGCGCTGCCCGGCGTCGGTGAGGACGCCGCCGTCGACGTCGAGTCCCGCCGCTTCGGCGAGCGCCGTTTCCGGCTCGATGCCGATCCCGACCAGCACGACGTCGGCGCTCACCACGGTGCCGTCGGCGAACTCGATGCTGTGCTCACCGGCGGAGGCGCGGATCGCCACCGGCGCGGCGGTGACGACGCGGATCCCCGCCTCGGTGTGCATCGCGTGCAGGCGCTCGGCGAGCTCGCGGCCGATGGCGGGGACGAGCGGCGGATCGACGGGCTCGATCAGCGTGACCTCGGCACCGAACCCGCGGGCCGCCGAAGCGGCCTCGGCTCCGATGAGCCCGGCGCCGATCAGCGCCAAGCGGGTCCCGGGCCGCAGGCCGGACCGCAGCGCCTCCGCGTCGGCGCGCGTGCGCAGCACGAACAGGGAGTCGAGGTCCCCACCGGGAATCGGAAGCGTGCGGGCCCGGCCGCCGGTCGCGAAGACCACGCGATCCGCGAACAGCCGGCCGCCGTCGGACAGCGTCACGGCGGCCCGGCCGTCGTCGTCCGCGGGATCCGGCAGGTCGACGGCGGTGGCCGCCGCCGCGTAGACGTCGACGTGACGCTCGGCGAACCAGTGGGGCTCGACGAAGTGCAGCTGCTCGGCGTCGATGCCGCCGGCCAGGAACTCCTTGCTCAGCGGCGGGCGGTCGTACGGCAGCCCCTCGGGGTCGACAACGGCGATGGCGCCGGCGAAGCCGCGGCCGCGCAGCTGCTGGACGACGGTGAAACCACCCAGCCCGCCGCCGATGACGATGACCGAGTCCACGTCAGTCCTGCGTCGGAGCGGGTTCGCCCGGGTAGAGGATCAGCTCGCCGTCGCGGACTTCGACTCGGTGGGTGCGGGCGTTCTCGGTCGCGGGCAGGCAGAGCGCCTTGCCGGTCTTCAGGCAGAAGGCCGCCGCGTGCAGCGGGCACTCAACCTGCGCGTCTTCGATGAAGCCGTCCGCGAGGGACGCCTCCTCGTGCGTGCATTCGTCGTCGAGGGCGTAGAAGTTCCCGTCTTCGGCGTGGAAGATCGAGATGTCCACGCCGGTGCTGTTGTCGCCGCCGTCGAGGACGCGCGCCTCGCCGGCCGGGATGTCGTCGACGCTGCCGATGTTGATGGGTTGGCTCATGATTCTCCGTACGTAGTCGCGGCCTCTCACCAGCACCCTACCTACTGATGAGGGGCCGCGGCACCACAGTTCACTGCTGGGGAAGCACCATGGCCTTCAACGCGTTCGGTTCGCGGCCGTTGACGGTCATCGCGGCCTCGGTCTCCGCGAGCGGGAACCGGTGGGTGATGACGGAGTCGACGTCGACCGCCCCGGAGGCGATGAGCTCGAGCGCGGCCGGGTAGCAGTTCGCGTACCGGAAGATGCCGGTCACGGTGAGCTCGCGACCCTGGATGAGCGGCACCTCGATCGGGACCGTGTCGGCCCCCATGCCGACGAGCACGACCCTGCCGGCCGGCGCCATCTGCCGCATGCCCGACGTCACGGCGGGCGCGGCACCCGAGCACTCGAGCAGGACGTCGTATTCGCTCGTCTCACCCGAGTCCGCGCGCCGGGTCTCGAATCCCAGGGCGGCGGCGGCGTCGAGCCGGAAGTCGCTCAGGTCTGTGACGACGATCCGGCTGGCCCCGAAGGCGCGGGCGACCTGCGCCGCGAGCAGACCGATCGGCCCGGCGCCGGTGATCAGGACGCGATCCCCCAGGCCGACGCCGGCCTTCCGGCAGGACCACACGCCGACCGAGACGGGCTCGGCCATCGACGCCCGCTCCGCGTCCACGCCGTCCGGTGCCCGGTGGGCGAAGGAGGCGTCGATCACGACGAAGCGGCTGATCGCGCCGTCGACCGGCGGGGTCGCGAAGAAGACGACGTCGGGGCACAGGTTGTAGCGTCCGGCCAGACATTCCGTGCAGTCGCGGCACGGCACGCCGGGTTCCATGGCGACGAGCTCGCCCAGCCGCGACTCGGGCACACCGGCGCCCACGGCGCAGATCCGGCCCGCCGCCTCGTGCCCGATGATCATCGGCTGCTCGACGACGAAGTCGCCGATGCGGCCGTGTTCGTAGTAGTGCACGTCGGATCCGCAGATGCCGACGGCCTGCACCTCGACGAGCACCTGGCCGGCCGCGGGCTCCGGCACGGGCCGGTCCTCGATCCGCAGGTCGTGCGTCGCGTAGAGGACCGCGCTCGGGTTCTTCTCAGTCATTGCTCTTTCCTTTCAATCCGGGGCCGACGCATCGGCTCCCCCACGCGAGTGTCTATTCGCCCGTCACAGCGCCGAGGGTCAGGCCGGTGACGAGCCACTTCCGCACCGCAAGCCCGACCAGGATCATGGGCACCACCACGATGGTGCCGATGGCCGTGAGCTGCCCCCAGTCGACGCCGGTCTGGGTGACCAGTTGCGTCGCGGCGATGGGCAGTGTCTGGGAATTCGGGCCGGAGATGACCGTCGCAAACGCGTAGTCGTTCCAGGCGAAGACGAGGCAGAGGACCGCCGTCGTCACCATGCCCGCCTTGGTCAGCGGCAGGGAGACGTACCAGAACGTCTGCCACGGGCTGCAGCCGGAGACCTTCGCGGACTCCTCCAGGGAGGGCGGAATGGCCTCGAAGAACGCGCTCATGATCCAGATCGCGAACGGCAGGTTGAAGCTCAGGTACGCCAGGATCAGCCCGGGCAGCGTGTCGAGCAGCCCCGCGAACCGGAAAACCAGGAACAGCGGCAGCACGACGGCGGCGATGGGAGCCATGCGCGTGGAGATGAACCAGAAGGACAGGCTCTTCTTGCCCTTGAACGCGGTGCGGGCAAGCCCGTAGCCGCCGAGGGTGCCGAGCACGGTCGCGATGACGGCGGAGCCGACGGCGGCGATGATCGAGTTGATCAGGTACGGGCTGAGGTTGTTGGCCCCGGTGAACAGGTTGACGTAGTTCTGCCCGGTCGGGGTGAAGAACCACATCGGGTCGGCGGAGGTGACGTCGCCCGAGCCCTTGAAGGAACCGAGGAGCATCCAGAGCAGCGGCACGACCGTCCAGAGCAAGGCGGCTGCTACGAAGACCCAGGTGAGCAGGGTGCCGAGGGTGAGGTTCTTGGCCTTGGGGCGCAGGGAGAGCGCCGGGCCGAAATTCCGAGCGGCGTCAACGGCGGGTGCAGCGGACATCAGTTCTCCTCCTTCTCGCCCATGAGGCGAACGAAGAATCGGGCGATGAGGATGGTCAGCACCAGCATCATGATGCCGATGACGGCCGCGTAGCCGAGGTCGAAGAACCGGAACGCGGCTTCGTACAGCCGGACGGGGATGATCTTGGTGGCATCCGCCGGCCCACCGTTGGTCGTGACGTAGATGATGTCGAAGTAGCGCACCGCGTCCATGGAGCGGATCAGGATGGCAACGAGCAGGATCGGCCGGATCGACGGCAGGACCATGTGCCAGAACTTCTTCCACTCGCTTGCGCCGTCGAGGGAGGCGGCCTCCAGAACGGACGGGTTCACGCCGGAGAGCCCGGCGAGCGTGATGAGGGCGATGAGCGGAGTCCATTCCCAGACGTCCATCAGGACGACGGCGGCGAACGCCGAGACCGGGTGGCCGAGCACGTCCTGGGTGATGCCGATCGACTGCAGCAGGTTCGCATACAGGCCGAACGTGGGGTCGAGCAGGTAGCGGCCGAGCAGACCGACGATCGAGGGGGCCACGAACATGGGCAGCAGGATCAGCGGCAGCACGAGCCCGCGCCCGCGGACCAGCCGGTTCAACGCGACCGCGATGGCGACGCCGAGGACGAGCTCGATGCCCAACGTGGAGACGAAGAACGCGAGCGTGGTGGCCCAGCTCTTCCAGAGTTCGACATCGCCGAAGGCTCGGGCCCAATTGTCGAGCCCGGCGAATTCGAGCCGGAGGCCCCCGAGCAGCCGAACCTTGGAGAAGCTCATCAGGATGAGCATGACCAGCGGAATGATGGAGAGGACACCGAGCAGGGTGATGCCCGGGGCCATGAGCCAGCCGGTGAACGTGATCTTTCGCGACCCGGCCGGCCGCGTCGCCCTGTCCGGTTGGACGGACGCTTGGACTTCGGTACGGGAGACACTCATGCCGCCCACCCCCTAGCAACGATTCCGTCGATTCGGTTCTTGGCGTCGCTCATGGCCTGCCGCGGATCCTTCTGTCCGGCGAGCATGCGGGAGACTTCGGTGAACAGGGCCGTGTCGCACTCGTTCCACATGGGGATCTTGGGCCGGAGCCCGATCTTCTCGTCCTCCCAGGCCACGCTCATGGTCTCCGCCGTGAGCATGTTCGGTAGCTCGGTCGGGCGCTCGGCCGCCGCGTTGACCTCGGGCAGCTCGTAGACGGAGGTGCGGGTCGGCGTGCCGCCACCCGCGGTGGACTTGAGATTGTCCAGCTGCGTCTGCGGCGCCGTCGCCCAGTTGACGAACAACCAGGCGGCGCCGCGGCGGACGCCGGAGGCGGTGGCGCTGATGCCGATCCCCGTTCCGCCGAAGTGGTTGCTGGTGCCTTTCGGGCCCCGCGGCATCGGCGCGTAGCCGACCTTGCCGGGCAGCTCGGATTCGTTGGGGGCCGCGAACTCGTGCCAGTTCGGCGCCATGGCGATCTGTCCGGCGCGCAGCGCGGCGCCGACGCCGTCCCAGTCCCAGCCGAGCGATCCCGGGTGAGCTATGGAGATGAGCCGGTCGTAGAACTCGGCCGCCGCGACCGCCTCCTCCGAGTCGAGCAGGCAGGGGCCCGGATCCTCCGTGCCGCGCAGCCCGACCTCGCGGCCGTTGGCGAAGTAGTCCCCGCCGTAGGACCACAGGACGTTGGAGAAGTCGCACATGAGCGAGTCGTGCTGCTTGGCCTGGTGGCCAGTGCCGTAGGGGATCTCGTCCACGTTCTGGTTGATCCATTCGGCGATCAGGTAGTACTCTTCCCACGTCCGCTCGCCCGACGGAGTCGGATCGAATCCGAGATCGGCGGACATCCTCTCGTGGTACTTCTCGAAGATGTCGATCCGGTACTGCCAGATCATCGTGGGGCAGTCGTACGGCAGTGCGTAGATCGCGTCCGAGTCACCGAACGTCCCGCACGCCTCGAGCTGCGTCGGAATGAAGTCCTCGAAGCCGCCCTCCACGCCGGGGTACGAGGGATCTTCGGCGAATTCGCGCAGGTCGGCGAACCCGGCAGCGTAGGGGGCCAGGACCTGATACGGGTCAGCGTAGATGACGTCGTATTGCGCCTGGCCGCCGGCCAGGTCGAGGGCGACCCGCTGCACGAGAGCCTGCAGTTCGAGGCTCACGATGTTGACCCTAATCCCGGTAAGGTCCGTGAATGGCTGGAGGTTCGCGGCGATTGCCGCGGTCGGTGCGGTGTTCTCCGAGATGAAGTTGATCGTGGTCCCGGCGAAACGCCGCCAGGGGTCCGTTCCCGGGGCGAGCGTCGGTACGGGGGTCGTGGCGGTCGTCGTGCCGCAGGCGGTCAGCCCGCCCAGGGCTGCGAGCGAGAGTCCGCCGGCGCGGAGCATCTGTCTCCGCGTCAACGCTGGTGCGCGTGTTCTCATGATGGTCTCCTCGGATGTTGCCCGTGCGGGCGCGAGTGGATCTGCGAGTGCTGACAAGGGTCAGTAAAGGGTGTAGCCGCCGTCAGCCACCAGGACCGTGCCCGTAGTGAACGACGACGCATCGGAGGCCAGGTAGACCACCGACGGGGCGATCTCCTCCGGGGTACCGGCGCGCTGCATCGCTGCGTCGTCGATCCAACGCGGCTTGAACTTCGGGTCATCGACAGGTGCCATGGCCGTCTTGATGTAGCCGGGGGCCAACGCGTTGACCCGCACGCCGTGCGGCGCCCATTCAGCGGCGAGCGACTTCGTTAGCTGGTGCACCGCAGCCTTGGAGGCGTTGTACGCCGGCTGCCATTGCGGCCGGTTGACGATCTGCGCGGAGATGGAACCGATGTTGACGATGTTGCCGCCGCCCGACTCGACGAAGTGCCGGCCGAAGACCTGGGAGCACTTCCACAACGCGTCCACGTTCACGTCGAAGACGCTCGAGAACTCCTCGTCTGTCACCTCGAGGGCCGGTTTGTGGATGCAGGCGCCCGCGTTGTTCACGAGGATGTCGACGCGGCCGAAGTCCTCGAGCACGCGAGCGAGCAGTTGTTCGACGTCGTCGCGCCTGGTCACGTCGGCCCGGTAGGCCCGCGCTGTGACGCCGTACGCCTCGAGGGCTGCGACAACGGACGGGGCGTCCTCGAGGTTCCGGGCCGCGACGGCGACGTCGGCCCCCGCGGCGGCCAGGCCTTCGGCGATGCCCTCGCCAATACCGCGGGTGCCGCCCGTGACAACGGCGACGCGTCCGCCCAAACCAAACATGTCCTGCAGATTCATACCAGTCAGCTACCTTCGGTCACTCGACATTGCGTGGTGGGCTAGTCGATCTCCTGCGCCGCCCGGCGCAGGGGCCCATCCAGAGCTTCCACGCTACGGAGTGCACTCGTCGCCGACTAGCGTGCCTGAGGTCACAGACTGGTACTTTTTTGCGTTGATCGTGCAATTCGCCAGTACACTCGGTCTCGGACGACATGCGGATGAGGAGGACGGAGCACCGTGCGGATCGACGATTCGAGAGGCGCGGTCGCGGCGAGACGCGACTCCGCCGAGACGCGCCCGGCGATCCGCGAGGTCGTCCCCCACGATCCCCGTCACTCGGCACGCTGGCACCAGCACGACTACCCCGGGCCGTTCGCCCGTTGGAACTACCATCCGGAGTACGAGGTCCACCTCGCGCGGCGGCACGGCCAGTACATCGTCGGCGGGGACGTCGGACACTTCTGGGACGGGCAGTTGGTCCTCGTCGGGCCCAACGTTCCGCACGAGTGGCTGACACAAGTCGAGCCCGGCGAGATCATCCAAGGATCGGACGTCGTCCTGCAGTTCCGCCACGAGTGGCTCGACGAGTGCGAGATTCTCCTGCCCGAATTGGGAGAGCTGCGCGACCTCTGGCGCAGGGCCCGATTCGGCATCGAATTCACCGGCGGGGCGGCGGCCCGGGGCGGCGAGACGCTCGTAGCGATCGGTGAGGCGACCGGCGTCGAACGGCTGGTGCGGATGCTGGAGCTGTTCCGAATCCTTGCCCATGCCCCCGAGGGCGAGCATCGGCTGCTCACGGACGGCTGGGTCCCACCCCTCGACGACCCGCACGCGCAGGAGATCATCGGCCGGGCGATGAACTACGTCTCAGAGAACCTGGCCGGCGACGTCCGCCTCTCCGACGCGGCCCGCATGGCCGGCATGTCCGAGTCCGCGTTCTCACGCTACTTCGCCCGCGCGAGCGGCCAGAACTTCGCGACCCTGGTCCGCCGGCTGCGCATCGCGCACGCGAGCAAACTGCTCCTGCAGAGCCGACGCCCCGTCTCGGAGATCGCGTTCGAGGTGGGCTACCGCAACCTCTCCAACTTCAACCGCCAGTTCCGCAAGGAAACGGGCAGGACGCCGACGGCGTACCGCAGCCGCGGAGCAGCGGACTGAGACACCGGGCCACCCACGGCGCCGCCAAGGCACCGTGGTTCGGCTGATCGTCACTTCTCGGGGTCGCGTTCGGGCTCGACGTCCTCGTCGAGCTCCGTCCCCTTGACCAGCGCGTCGCGGCGCTTGGGGTCCTGCGGAACCTCGCCATGCGGCGGATTGTTGTAGTACTTCTTGTAACGTTCGTCCTCGTACGAGTCCTTGCCCATGGTCCCGCTCCTTCGCCTCAGACCGGCACTCCCACCATCCCACCGGCGCGCGGCCGCGGCAAGGGCGGGGCCGCCGGCCGGGCCCGGGTCAGAGGACGAAAGCGGTCGCCGACCCGGGTGCGATCTCCGTCCGGCCGGCGTCCTGGATGCGCGGGCCGGACGCGCTGCGGGCGAGCCGGGCGAACTCGGCCGCGTCCGCGAACCGCACGGTCACTGGCTGTTCGGCGGCGAGCCACGCGTCCACGCGACCCGGATCCCGCCGGATCGCCTGGAGCAGCCACGCGAAGAGCGCGTGCGCCGACTGCGCGGCGGCCTTGCCGGTGGACATGCCCAGGCTGTCGTTGAGGACCAGGACGACGGCGTCAGCCGGCTCCGCGGTCCCCGCCCCGTGGACGGGGGCCTCCTCGCGCGGAAGTGTCGTCCCGGAGACCTGAAGCTTGGCGATCTTCTTGGGGATTTCGTCCTTGGGGTGCGGTCGGAAGCCGATCGCGAGGCCCCTCCCGGCGTCGCCCTCGACGCCGCCGAACTCGTCGGCGAACGCCTCGACGATCTTGTCGAACGTCTTGGCATCCGCGCGACGGACCGACTTGCCCACGGGGCCGCCGGACCACGCCCGCCAGGAGGGGTGCAGCGGGTCCGCGAGGAACGCGTTCACGCTCGCGAGCGCCACCGCGGCCAGCCCGTCTCCTTCGGGCGCCGGGTCCTCCTTGTCGACGAGCAGCACGATCTGCTGCATCAGTTCGGCCGTGCTCTCCCGCGTCGTTTCACTCACGGCTCCACCCTATCGGCGGATGCGGCGCCCCCGCGTTCAGCCTCTGATCAGAGGTGGATCTTGACGTCGGCGTCGGCGCGCAGGTCCTCGACCAGCTTCCGGGTGGCGTCCGCTTCCTTCTGCTGCGTGACTTGCTGTTCCAGCTGATCCTTCGCGTCTTCGAATTTCGGCATTTCGGCGGCTTCGCCGGACTCGGAAGACATCTGGTCCTGCATGGCCTTCGCCTCGTCGTACGCGGCCTTGAGCTCCTTCTCGCTCGCGGAGAACGTGCCGATCTCCTCCTTGATCACCGCGTCCAGCTCCACCTGCTGCTTGAGCTGATTGTTGACCTCGTCCGCGTCCATGCCCTGTTCCTTCATGGCGGTCATGAATTCGTCTTCGCTCATCTGGTTCGACTCCGCGACCCGCGCCAGCGCTTCGTCGACCTCCTTGTCGGTGGCCTTGATATCCGACTTCTCCGCCCGCTGCAGCAGCAGTTCGGTGCCGACCAGCGACTCAGCGGTCTCCTTCTTCAACGCGTCCTCGTCCGGCTGCTGGCCGGACATCTGCGCCTGCATTGCCGCCTGCTGGAACCGGCTCTCGTACGCCTGTGTGAACTCGTCCTTGTTGATCTCCTCGCCGTTGACCGTGGCCACGACGTCGGGGACTCCTTCAAGGTCTGGAGTCGGCGCCTCCTGACCCTGGGGTGCATCTTGGCTCTGGCCTGCGTCCTGGCTCTGAGACTGCCCGGCATCCCCTTCGCCGTCCGCGCCGCACGCGGCGACCATGGACAGGGAACCGACGAGCGCCAGAACTGCCATCGTCTTCTTCTTGTTCATGTGCCTACCTCCTGGAGAGTACGAATCTGATCGAGCCTAGCCATGGCCCCTGAGCGGGAACTGTACGGAGCGTGAATATCGACCCCGTGTTCACTCTCGGCCAAGCGGATACCCGGCTCGTGACGTCAGCGGCCTTTGAATGCCAGAGTCGCGCCGAACCCGATCAGGGCCGCGCCGCTGACTCGGTCTGTGATGCGCACGAACCCCGGGCGCTGCAGCTGGGCGCGCGCGACGTGGGTGCCCATGATGATGAGTGAGAACCATGCCAGACCGAGCAGGTTGTGGACCATGGCGAGCGCCGCTCCCATCAGCAGCGGCGAGGAGCCGTCCGGGATGAACTGCGGGATCATGGCGACGTAGAAGACACCGACTTTCGGGTTCAGCAGGTTGGTACCTGCTCCCTTGGCCCAGGACGCGAGCAGGCTGTCGCGTCCTGTGGCCGCGCCAGGCACCGCGGCGGACGTCACGGGAGCGTTCCTGAACGACCTCCACAGCATCGAGGCACCCAACCAGACGAGGTACGCGGCGCCGGCGAGCTTCAGCGCGGTGAATGCGACCGCGGACGTCGCCAGGACCGCCGACGCGCCAAGGGCCGCGGCGACGCCCCAGATCAACGCACCGGTGTTTACGCCGATCGCAGTGGCGTAGGCATGCTTGCGGCCCTGGCTGATGGCGGCGCGGAGGACGAGTACGGTGTCCAGCCCCGGGACGATCGTCAAGAGGGCGGCAATCACGGCGAAGGAGAGGAGCGCTTGTTCCACGTTCACAGAGATAGAGTATCGCCCCGGCCCTGCTTCTCAGCTCGCCGGCAGGAACCGCTGCAGCGCGAGCTCGGCGAACCGCGCCCCGATCAGGCGGTGCGCGTCCGCGTCCGGATGCAGCCGGTCAGGCAGTGGGAACCGTTCCGCATCCTCCGGACCGTACAGCTCCCGACCGTCGAGGTAGTGCAGGTTCGGGTCCTCTGCGGCGCGCTCGGTCACGAGATCCCGCAGGATGCCGCGAACGTCCTCGAGCGCGAGCCGGCCAGCCGCCCGTTCTGCCGGGTCCCCCGTGGCGATGAACCGCGTCTCGCCGGCAGCCAGGGCCTCGGGGTCGAACGCACCCGGGCCCGGGGTCTCCTCATGGATTCCGCAGTACAGGGGCGAGACGACGAGGATCGGCGTCTCAGGATGACCCTCGCGGATGGTGTCGAGGAACCCGTGAACGGCCGGGGCAAACGCGCGCCGGCGCATCACGTCCCCGCCGACGATGTTGATGCCGACCTTCAGGCTGAGCAGGTCGGCCGGGGTGTCGCGCATGACGCGGGCCACGAACGGGTCCAGCATCGCTGCGCCGCTGAAGCCCAGATCGACGACGTCGGCTCGGGCGGCACGCGCCGCGACCACCGGCCAGATGCCGGCGGCCGTGGCCGCATTGGACCCCTGACTGATCGAACTGCCGTAGTGCACCCACGACGGCCGGTCGTCGACGACCGGATCGACGGCTCCGTCTGTCCGCAGCTGACGCAGTGCGGTGGTCTCCGCGTAGGGCAGCCAGATGTCGACGCGGGTGCGGCCGGCCGGCAGGTCGAGACGCAGTGTCGAGGTGGCACCGGACTCAAGTGTCTGCTCTCCGGTCTGCAGGTCCATCCAGACCCGGTTCCCGCCCTCCGCCGTGAAGCTGCGGGCGTGTTCGCCGTCGACGTCGACGTCGTAGACGCCGTCCGGGCGCACGGGCCCGCCCCGGAAGCCGAAGCGCGTGGGCAGGACGTCGAGCTCGACGGCGGTCGCATCGGTCATGAAGGCGAGCCTCACGGCCGCGGGCTGGGCCTCGGCCATGAGGAGCTGCGAGTCGGCCCCCCGGTCCCTAACCCACGCCGGCAGCCGATGCGGGACGACCCCGTTCTCCGTGCGCTCGAGCTCGACGGCGCCGCGAAACAGCTCGTCGGAGAGCTCGACGACGGTCAGGGCTCGCGACTCGTCCTCGACGTCGTTCATTTCCATCGGGCGATCTTTCGGCCTCTGTTCTGAGTTCACAGACACACTGTATCGCTCGCATTCTGCGCCACGGCCAACGGCCGGCAACGCCGTCGCACTCGGCCTGCTCCGCGCCGGTCAGGAGACTCGCCGCGCGCCCGCCGAGGGCAGGACGGGGAACACGTCCGGCGCAGCGTGCCCGGCCTCGGCGAACGCGCGCACGACGGCGTCGCGCACCGCGTCCGCTTCGTTCGCCTTCACGAGGGCGATGGCCGAGCCGCCGAAACCACCGCCGGTCATGCGCGCGCCGTGCGCTCCCGCGGCAACCGCCGTCTCAACGGCCAGGTCCATCTCGGGGCACGAGTTGCCGAAGTCGTCTCGCATGGAAACGTGGCTCGACGTCAGGAGCTCCCCGAGCGCCGCCGCGTCGAAAGGCTCGGCCTCGAGCAGGGCCACGACATCGAGCACGCGCTGGTTCTCGGTCACGATGTGCTTGACCCGCGCGAAGATCTGCCCCGGCATCACGGCCTCAGCATCGCCGAGCTCGCCCACACCGACGTCGCGCAACGCGGGGACGCCGAGGATCTGCGCCCCGGTCTCGCAGGCCTGCCGAAGCTGGCCGTAGCCCCCGGATTCGTGCGCGTGGCTCACCTTGGTGTCGATCACCAGGATCTGGAGTCCGGCTTCGGCGAGCGCCAGGGGCACCGGCCGGGAGACGCGGGTGCGACAGTCGAGGAACAGGCCGTGTCCGGCCTCGCTGAGCAGGGACGCCGACTGGTCGAGGATGCCCGTGGGTGCTCCGACGAATTCGTTCTCGGCCCGCTGGCAGACCAACACGAGGTCCCGGCGGTTGTATCCGAGGTTCGCCAGATCGTCGACGGCGACGGCGACCGCGCACTCGAGCGCGGCCGAGGAGGAGAGGCCGGCGCCGATCGGGACGGAGGAGTCGACGACGATCTCGTAGCCGGCTGTCAGGCCGCCGATCTCCCGCGACGACTGCCCGAAGGACCAGAAGACGCCGGCGACGTACCGGGCCCACCCGGGCAGTTCGGCGGCCACACGCACGCCGTCTGCGGCGACGAGGCGGGCCAGATCAACCTCGACGGCCCCGTGCCCGGCGACGTCCTGTCGGCCGGCGACGCGCAGGATGCCGTCAACGGTCCGGCGAACGGCAACGCTCGCGTGGTGCGGAATCGCGAATGGCAGGACGAACCCCTCGTTGTAGTCGGTGTGCTCGCCGATCAGATTTACGCGCCCGGGCGCCGCCCACACACCGTCGGGGTGGGCGCCGAAACGCTCGGCGAAGTGCTGCTGCGTCCCGGCGGCCTGCCGATTGGACTGCTCGTTCATGTCAGACCTCCCCGTATCCCTCGCCGCCACCGGCCGCGATCTCGTAGCCCATGGCTTCGCGCAGCATTCCCGCGGCGGCCTCGGGCATGACGTCGCCGATGAAGGCCCCCATCGCGGCCTCGGACCCGGCGAGGTACTTCAGCTTGTTCTCCGCCCGACGCGGGCTCGTCAGCTGCAGGTGCAGCCGGAAGTCCTCGCGGCCGTCGTCGTATGTCTCGCCCGCACGGCGCGCGGGCGCCTGGAACCACGCGGCGATGTAGGGCGTGGGGGTCGCGTAGATCGCGTCGACGCCGCGCACAAGGTCGAGGTAGACGCGGGCGAGCTCGGCGCGCTCGTTCTCGGTGAGCTCGGTGAGGTCCCCGACGTGGCGGTTCGGCGTCAGGTGGACCTCGAGCGGCATGCGCGCCGAGAACGGGACGAACAGGGTCCAGTGCTCGCCGCGGTGGACGATGCGACTGCCGGCGGCCAGCTCGAAGTCGAGGACGTCCTCGAAGAGGCTGCCGCCCGTGGCGGCGCGGTGGGCGCGCGCCCGGCGCAGGTAGGTCGCGACGCGGGCCGGCACATAGGGGTAGGCGTAGATCTGCCCGTGCGGGTGGTGCAGGGTCACGCCGATGTCGGCGCCGCGGTTCTCGAAGCAGAAGACCTGCTCGATCCCGTCCATCGCGTACAACGCGCGGGTGCGGTGCGTCCACGCGTCCACGACGGTGCGGGCGCGCTCGACACCCAGGTCGGAGAACGAGTCCTGGTGGCCGGCACCGAACGCGATGACCTCGCAGCGGCCGTGGGCCGGGAGCGTCTCGCCGATCGCACCGGAGAGCTCCTGGGCATGCTGTTCGGGCCCGAAGGACGGGAAGCGGTTCTCGAACGCGACGACGTCGTAGTGGGCTGCGGGGATCTCGGTGCCGTGGGCCGCGCTCGTCGGGCAGAGCGGGCACTCATCCGCCGGCGGCAGGTGCGTGCGGGACTGCCGGTGGGCGGCGAAGGCGATCCATTCCCCCGTGAGCGGGTCGTAGCGCAACTCAGAGGACGGCGGCCGCCCGGGCAGCTCGCGCGCATCGGCGGGGGCGGTGAACCCGGCCGGCGCGGCGCCGCCGTCGAAGAAGTAGAGCAGATCCCGACCGTCGGCGAGGGTCGTGACGGTCGGTTGAGCGCCAACGGCTGGCTGGCCCATGCGATCTCCTGTGGGTGCGAAGTGGAACCGGATTCGATCAGTAATTCACACTTCCAATCAGAAAGTGACAGATGTAAGCTTGGCACAGATCACAAACGCACACAAGAGGTCGACGGAGGGACAACGGCATGGCGGAACTGCTTCCGCAGCAGCGACACCGGCACATCGTCAGCGAGGTCGAACGTCAGGGCCAGGTCCGTGTGGCCGAGCTCGCCGCCCAATTGTCGGTGTCGGAGATGACCGTGCGCCGCGACCTCACGTTCCTGGCCGGCGACGGCATCCTGATCAAGGTCCACGGCGGGGCCATGAAGGAAGGTGCGGCCACGAGCTCCGAGCCCGGGTTCACCACCAAGCTCGGAATGCAGACGGGCGAGAAGGAACGGATTGCGGCCCGCGCCGCAGACCTGGTCCGCCCGGGCATGTCCGTCGCCTTCAACTCCGGCACGACGACGTACGCGCTCGCCCACCGGTGCACTACCGTGGACGATCTGACGGTCGTGACCAACTCACCGCGCATCGCGCAGGTCTTCTACGACGCCGACAACCGCTCGCAGACGATCATCCTCACCGGCGGCGTGCGAACCCCCTCCGACGCGCTCGTCGGACCGATCGCCCTCGCGGCCATCGAACAGCTGCACGTCGACCTGTACGTCATGGGCGTGCACGGGATGACGGCCGAACACGGATTCACCACCCCGAACATGCAGGAGGCCCACGTGAATCGTGAGTTCCTGCGTCACGCCGGCCGTACCGCCGTCGTCGCGGACCACGCCAAATGGGGCGTGACCGGCTTGTGCTCCATCGCGCCGCTCGACGCGGTCGACACCGTGGTCACGGACGACCGCCTGCCGGCGGCCGCCGTCGAACACCTCGAGCACACCGCGGGCGAGGTCCTGATCGCCGCCGCGGCGAAATCCAACCACCACGCGAACGAAAGCGGAGCATGAAGATTCTCGTCACCGGCGGCGCCGGCTACATCGGTTCTCACACGGCCCTGGCCCTGCTGGAAGCCGGGCACGACGTCGTCGTCGTCGACAACCTCTACAACGCCTCCCCCGAATCGCTGCGCCGCGTCGGTGAGCTCGCCGGCGTCGAGCCCGTGCTCGAGGTCGCGGACCTCACGGACGAAGCCGCGCTGGACGATGTGTTCGCGCGGCACGCGCCCGATGCCGTCATCCACTTCGGCGGGCTGAAGGCCGTCGGCGAGTCCACGCGGATCCCGCTCGACTACTACTTCAACAACACCTCCGGCACGATCTCGCTGCTGCGCGCGATGGAGCGGGCGGGCGTGAAGACCATCGTGTTCAGCTCCTCGGCGACCGTGTACGGCGAGCACAACCCGTACCCTTACATGGAGCACATGGAGATCGGGGCCATGAACCCCTACGGGCGCACCAAAGAGCAGATCGAGGACGTGCTCACGGACATCGCGGCCGCGGACGGCGAATGGCGGGTCGCGCTGCTGCGCTACTTCAACCCGGTGGGCGCCCACGAGTCGGGGCGGATCGGCGAGGACCCGCAGGGCATCCCGAACAACCTGATGCCGTTTATCGCACAGGTCGCCGTGGGCCGCCGGGAGAAACTGCAGATCTTCGGGAACGACTACGACACCGCCGACGGCACGTGCCTGCGCGACTACATCCACGTCGTCGACCTGGCCGAGGGGCACGTGGCCGCGCTGAACTACCTGACGGAGCACCCCGGGGCGCACCGGTGGAATCTCGGCGGCGGGGCCGGGACGTCCGTGCTGGAGATGCTGCACGCGTTCGAGAAGGCGGTGGGCCGCGAGCTGCCATACGAGTTCGCGCCGCGCCGCCCCGGCGACCTGCCCGCGTTCTGGGCGGACGCCTCTAACGCGAAGATGGACCTGGAGTGGTCGGTCACGCGCTCGATCGAGACGATGTGCGAGGACCACTGGCGCTGGCAGAAGAACAACCCGAACGGCTACGCCAACTGACCACTGACCGTCGACGGTGCGGGCTCCGGCCGTTCGCGCCGCCGCCCTATTGGCCGTGTGCCACGTTGCGCGTGCTGGCCCACTGGGCGGACAGCGCGGCCAGAGCTGCCGCCACCACAGCGAACAGACCCACAGCGCCAATCATGGCCGGAGCCGCATGGCTCTCGAACCCGTGCAACAGCGGATTCGCCCACTCGAAGACATACGACGGCGGCCACCAGGTATTGATCCCGCGGGCGAGCGGCGGCAGCGCAGAGACGGGAATGAAACCGCCGCTGGCGAAGTAGCTGCCCAACGCCAGCAGGATCAGCGTGGGTTGAATGATGCGGTGAGTGCGCAGCAGCACCGCGGCGACCACTCCCGCACCGGCCGCGGCCGCCATGGCGGGCGCGACGATCACCGCGGCCTGGAGTATCTCCGCGAACCCGGCCCGCGTTCCGAACGCCAACGCGACCAGCACAGTCGGCACAGCTGCGACGAAGGCCAGAATCCACCCGGCTGCCGCCGCCCCGAGTCCCGCCAGATAGCTCCCGACCGGCGTCAGTGCGATCTCCTTCTGGGTCCGGTGTTCGCTGTCGACTGCATAGAGGTTGGCCGCGATCATGGCGGCTCCGAGGAGCAGCGCCAGGATGACCGCCGAGCCGCCCATGAAGGCTGTGCGCTGCACGTCCGTTGGTGCGACTCGTTCGATGATCGCGGACACCTGGTCCGGATCGGCGGCACCGTCGTAGAGGTTCGCTGCCGTCGTCACGCGCAGGCGGACGTTCTTCATGGCGTCGCTGTTGATGTTGTAGGTGGCGATCTCCACCGTGCCGCTCTGTTCGAAGTCGGGCGGGATGGTGATCGCCAGCTGCAGGCGGCCGGCGGCGAGCTGTGCGCTGGCAGCCTCGGCGTCACTCTCCACAACGCGGAAGTAATCGCCTGTCGGTCCCCGGGTGTCGTCAATCGTCCGGGCCAGCTGCGCCGACGCGGCGCTCTGCGACTTGTCGACGACGGCGATCGGCCAGGAGTCGCTGGCGCCGAAGATGACGGATGCCAGTGAGAGCACCACCACGGGCACGGCCATCGTCTGCACCAGCAGTTCCGGACGGCGCAGCGCGATACGGAGATTTCGGGAGATCATGGCGCCCAGGGCGCGCAGAGTAGTCAGCATCATTGTCCTTGGGTGAAGCGAAGAGCGCGGGTGAGCCGCCAGGCGGCGAGTGCGACGACGGTGCCGGCCAGCAGCAGGCTCCCGAGAACGCCGTACAGCGCGGTCTCGGGCTGGGGCAGCGCAGCGACTTCGAAACGCAGAATGTCGAAGAGCGGGGCGAGCGGGATCCATTGCGTGGACGCCCACAGGACCTCGGCCGCGCCGCCGTGGGCGAAACCGCGGATGTAGGATTCGTATCCGCTCACCAGGAAGTGGGCAACGGCGATAATGACGGCAATCGGGACCAGCGGCAGGGATTTACGTAGGCCGACGCCGAGCAGGGTCCCCAGCGCCGCGCCGTAGACCCAGACGAGCGCCAGAACACCCACCGATCGCCAGCCGAGTTGGCTCAGCGGGAAGCCCAGAATCCATGAAATCCCCAGCAGCGTCACCGCAATGGTGATGGCGGAAGTGACGGCGCCGGCCGCCCATTTGCCGGCGATCAACGACGTCCGGCTGGCGGGTGAGAGCACCAGAGCTTTGGCGGTGCGTTCTTCCCATTCGCGAGCGATACCGACACCGACGTTGACCATTCCCGCGTACAGCGCGGCAAAGACGATCAATGCCGATCCCAGGTAGAGCGTGACGGGGATGTCGCGCTCGAACACCGTGGTTTCCGAAATAGCCAGGCGGTCGTCGCCCGTCGCGACGAGCCCCTGCTGGAATTGCCGGAGCGCTTCCTCGAGGCGAAGATGCTGATTCTTGGTTCCGTCGGAGTTGATGTTGACGAGCGCCAGCGTGACCGCCGGCTTGTTGCCGGACTCGACCGCGTCCGCGAACCCCGCCGGGATCGTGAGCAGCGCGCCGACGTCCCGGTGCTCGTACATTTCGACGGCGTCGACCGGATCGGTGGTGAGGATCTCGTAGTAGTCGCCGTCGCTGTTGCGCATCCCCTCCATGACGGAGATGAAGGCCGCCGACTCCGGCGTCCCGTCGTCGTCGGCAACGGCGATCGTGGCCGTCGTCGACACGTGGATGACGATGGCGTAGAGCAACGTGAAAGCCACCGGGACCAGAATGCTGATCACCGCGAAAAGCGGTGAACGCCAGGTGACGCGCAGGTCCTTCCCGGCGAGAGCGAATGCCGCGTTCATGGTTCGCCTCTCAGTTCCGCAGTCCGCGGCCGGTGAAGTGCAAGAACACGTCTTGCAGACCGACGGCCGGGACCTCGACGCGTTCGACGTCAGGCACTTGGGCAGTGAGTTCGCTGAGTGTTCCGCGGACGACATTCGCACCCTGGTCGATGATCGTGATGTGGTGCCCCAAGCGCTGGGCTTCCTCCATGTAGTTGGTGGTCAGCAGCACCGCCCGGCCTTCGCTGGCGACCTCTTCGATGCGCGTCCAAATAGCCTCCCGGGACTGGACGTCAACGCCCAGCGTCGGCTCGTCGAGGAGGAGCAGCTCGGGTTTCATCATGAGGGCCTTCCCCAGCGCGAGCCGGCGCTGCATGCCACCCGAAAAGGTCCCCGCCCGGTCGCCCGCACGGCCGCCCAACTGGACGAGCTCGAGGGTTTCGTCGACGCGGACGCGCAGCTGTCCGGCCGCCAGGCCGTAGTAGCGGGCGTGGAACTCCAGATTCTCGCGGGCCGTCAGCTCCGGATACAGCGACGTTTCCTGCGGTACCAGGGCGATCCGGCGCAGCAGCTCCCGACGGTCCGCTACCGGGTCGAGCCCAAGAACGCGCAGCTCGCCCGAGCCGGGCCGCAAAAGGCCGGTCAGCACGTTCATCAGGGTCGTCTTGCCCGATCCGTTAGGGCCCAGGAGACACGTGATCTCACCGTGCCGCGCTTCCAGATCGATGGTGTCGAGGGCGCGGTATGGTTCTTTTCGCCGTCCACGGGAGAACTCCACCGTCACCCCCGCCGCGTCAACCGCCGCCTGTCTGTCTCTCACAGTTCCTCCTCTATATCCGTTCAGTACGTCAGAGCGTGGCGGAGGGCCGCTGCTAGGCTCAACAGTGATGAATAAAACGAGGGGACGGCCGCGGACGGGCACCGACGACGGCCGGGATCGGCTGCTGGCAGCGGCACGGGACCTCTTCGCGGAACGCGGCTACACCGGGGCGACGCTGCGGAGGATTGCCGAGCGGGCGGGGTGCGACCCTGCGCTGATCGCGCACCACTTCGGGTCGAAGAAGGAACTGTTCGCGCGTGCGATGGCGCTGTCGCTGGGGCCCTCAATGGTCCTGGAGGAGGCGCTTCGGGGCGATCCGGCCATGGCTCCCGAGCGACTCGCGGCGCTGGTGGTGCGGGCCTGGGAGGCGCCGGCCGTCCAGGGTTCCCTCACCCAACTGCTGGCCACGGGGATGCAGCATCCGGAGGTGCTCGATGCATTCCGTGAGTACGTTGAAAGAGAGCTGGTCAGCCGGCTTGTTGAATATTTCGGCGGCACTGCGGCGACGGAGCGCGCAAGCGCCATGATCACCATCATCATCGGGATCATCTTCGGGCGCTACGTGATCGGCGTCGAGCCGCTCAAGTCCGCTTCTCCGGAGCGGCTCATCGAGGCGCTCGCGCCGAGCCTCCGTCCCATTGCGGCGCCCCGGCCCCGCGGGCGCTGATCCGAACTGGGACTGACGACGACGCGACGACGGCGGCCACCGCCGAGGTGACCGCCGCCGCCGTCGTGCGATCAGCTACCGGGATTCCCAGACGGCGTTGTCGTCGCCGGAGAAGTCGAGGAGGCTGCCGACGCGGACGGTGGCTCCGTCGGCCGCTTCTGCGGGAACGTCAAAGCAGACTTGGTAGTCGGTCGCCCCGCCCTGACTGAGGCCCGGCTGGCGAAAACCACGACAAGTGCGACGACGAAGATGATCGCACCGGCGATCGACAGCCCCTTGGAGCCGTTCTTCTTGACGGCCACGACGAGACCGATGATCGCGAGCACCAGGGCGATGACGGCCAAGATGGCCGCGAAGTTGTTGACGATCGGCACCCAGGACAGGACCAGTGCCACGATCCCGATGACGAGTGCGGCGATACCCAAGCCCTTGCCTGCATTCGTCTTGCTCTGGTGCGCTCCGCCCGGCGCGGGCGCCGGCGGCATGTTGTTGATTTGCTGAGCCATCTTCTTCTCCTAGAGAGGAACGAGGCTTGAGGTATGAGTGTGAGGTCCGGCGGGGAGCGCCCCCAAGCGCTTCCGCTCCCCGCCGGATGCCGATGGCCCGGTGCGGATTGCATGGCACGCGTTCAGCGCCGGCCCACCGGCGTTTGTGAGATGGGAAGCCCAGCCGCGAAGGCTGGGGCTTCCCTTCCGCGGCGGGCGCCGATCCCTCGGGACCGGTCTTTCCACGGCGGTGCAACCGGGAAGAGGTTGCAACTTCAAGTTACTGGGCGACTCCCACAGAATGGGTGCGCCGCCTCAAACTCCAGTTCCCCGCCGCCGCAGGCGCCACTTCGGCGCGGAAACGGGAATTGGCTACAGGTCGGTGATTGAAAGAAGTTCGGTAGCTGTTCCGGTCACGCAGGTCGCCATGACGGCCCCGAGAATTAGAACACCAGCGATCTCAGGCCAGATTTTCGGCTCGAGGAAGCCCTCAGCCCTCCTGGCCACGGATTCAGTCAGTTTGTCCCCGGCAGTGACCCGAAGCGAGGCCTGCCATTCGAGCGTTGCGCCAAACGCGAGACCACCGAGTGCTCCTGCAGCCAGAAGCCCCGCAATCAGCATCGCGATATGAACCATGCTCTGCATTCCAAGTTCGATGAATGCCTGAATCGCACCATCACGAATTCCGGTCAGACTCCCGAATCCTCCGTGGGCGTCCGCAGCCTCGCGCAGGTCCTGCACTACCTGGGTCAACCGCACCGGACCTTTTTCAACCGTGAAAATACTGACCCACGCGAAGGCCTGCGCGGTGAGCGCCACAATCACCAGAATGCAAACCCGTGTGGCCTGATACGGCCACTTCTCGGGAAGTCCCCGCGTCTGCACCACGGAACGGAGGACTCGTACGAGAAGGGCGATCGCCGCACCGATCCACGCGGCCAGGACCACGTTCCAGTACAGCGAGAACAACGATCCAGCGACGATGATCGCAGCCAACCCCCCACCCACGATGAGCCAAATGTCCGGGCCAGACTCTGATTCCTTCGAACCTGCCCGCGCCTGACGGACCTCGTTGCGGATGGTCGTGATGGTCGTCGGGCTGTGGATCGAGACGTTTCCAGTCGCTGAATTGTCTCCGATGATGACCTGCTGCCCGTGGGCATTGTGGTTGCCGTTGCCAGACTGCTGAACTGCTCCGGGCACCTCGCCCTGTCTCCTCTTTTTTCTACGCGCAGGCGCCATCCACCTCGGCTGCACGAGGAGCAGAACGAGCCCAGAAATAACGCCTGCAGTCGCCTGCACCAAGAACTCACCGGCAACACTTGAAAACCACATACTGACAATCTCCATATTCATTCCTTTCTCTTATTGCTGCTGGTCGCACCTCGATGCCTTCCAGGCGGGTCAGGTGTGGACCAGCGCTCTTTCGATTTCAGCGCCCACTACATCCCGATGGTCTGTGCGATCAACTGCGCAGTGGACGCGGTCAGGACATCGCCGCCGAACGTCTTCAGCCGACGCAGAGCGGTGCGGATCTTGCTCGGATCCTCGCCGGCGTCAGCCAGAGCAGCGGCTTCGTCTACCAGGGACCGCAGCTCGCTGACCTGCTCGCCGTCGGCACCGTCGGCCCTATCCAGATCGCGACGGATCGCCTCAAGCACTTTGTGCAGCGCCTGGGCGTCGATGCCCTGGACGGACGTCGACGCCGTGTTGCCGCGGCCGTTCTGCAAGACGTTGCCACTCCCCTGCACGTGCCAGGTATTGAAGTCGCCGTTGGAGATGGAAGTAGAGCTTCCGGCAGCGATGACGACGTACGGATCGTCGAGCTTCTCCGCGCCCGCGGTGTTCACAGACATCCTGGCCAGTCCCGATCCCCATGTGCTGATCCCGTCCAGAAATCCGCTCTGGTGCAGGCGATCCACGCAGCGCTCGACGTCGTCGTTCGAGAAACTGTCGGCGAGCACGCCGACAACGTCCGAGGTGCCGCTACGGTCATCGTTGGCGTCGACGTACTCCAGAACGGCCCGTTCGAGCAATGCCTGCTTGGCCTTCCGGGCCATGGCCCGGATTTCCGAGCGCCGCGCGGGGTCGAGCGTGAAGGTCGCACCGCCTCCAGCAGAGGGCTCGTCGACGACGAGCCCTTCACGCCCCAGCTCGGCGAGGACGTCCCGCTGCTCATCGCAGCTCAGCACGTCGGTCGGGATCTCGACCGACGACGTCCGGTCGTGCCCGTTGGCAAGGATCCACTCGAGGACCCGAACCGCATCAATGGTCAGTTTCATCGTGCAACTCCTGATTCGATGGTGATGTACCGGAAGCCGTCGGCGTCCGGGAGGTGGGCTCGAGCATCCCCCAACGGTGCTCGAGCCCCGCAGGCCCCGTTCGGCCTACGCGATGCGCCACCCGCGTCCGGCTCTGTCCTGGCTTTCCAGGTAGAGGACCCCGACGAGGCCGAGCGGGATGGCGAAAAGATTGAGCAGTACCCACGCGCCAATCCGGCAGGCCAGCGTGACGATGAACAGCGGCCCCGAGACGACGATTCCGCTGAGTCCTTCTCGGATGGGCTGGGTCGCACGAAAGTAGAGCTCGCGAGCCACCGGCGCGAAAAGCACGTTAAGCACGCCGAGACCGATCCAGACGCCGCTGGCCAACCCTGGATCGTCAGAGGCGTCCAGGCCGCCCCTGACCGGCCATGCGATCAGTGCGGCGAAGAAGGTCCCAAGAACCAGACTCGAGGTCAACCGGGTGTAGCGGCGGTTTGCCCAGGCTCCGATGACGAACTTCATTTCAGGGTCCTTTCCGTGGCCCGAGGATTGACGTGGCTGCGGTGGTCGACTGCTGCCAGGAACAACATAGGACTCCCTCGCCACAAAACAATCGGTTCTGCTTGATAAGGGGCCTTATCGATAGCTAGCAACCAACAGCGGAGTGAACGGTCTAGGATCGGTGCAACGGGTCGACCGACCCAGGAGAAGTTGAAGAGGACACGGAGGTGAAGCGATGGCGGCGACAGGCCTAGTGACGATGACCGACATCGCCCTTCTCGCCCACGTGCAGCGGCCGGTCGTGAGCATGTGGCGCGCCCGCAGTCGTGATTCGTCGCACCCGTTCCCGGCCGTCGCCACACGCAGAGCGGGTCGCGACCTCTTCGACGTCGACGAGATCTGCCGCTGGCTGGCCGCCACGGGCCGCGGCAACAATCCGGCCGCTGCCGAGGACGCGGCCGCGTTCGTCTCCGGCGCGAGAGAGGACTTTCCGGCGGTCGGTGCGCTCCTGGCGCTATCGGCTCTCACCGGCGTCCCGCTGTCCGGACGGAGCGCCAACGATCTCATGGATCTGGCCGATGATGCCGACCCGGATGACGCGTACCTGTACCGGGAAATCGAGGACCTCGGCGCTAAGGCGGCGGCCCTCGCCGGCTACACCGATCGCGTCTCCGACGCCGCCTACTCACCGGCCGCGGCCTTCGAACAATTGGTGCAGGACCGGTTCCGCACCGGCCTCCCTGAACTCGCCGACACCTCGCTGGGAGGCCCGCTCACGCAACTGACCGCAGAGGCCGCCGCCGCGATGTCACTTGCCACGGGGGCCGATGCGTTCTGGGAGGCCACCCCGGGCGGCAGTGACCTGGTCCTGGGCGTCTCAATCACCCTCGGCGAGTCCCGGCCGGCGGACTTGGGTCTGGCCATGAACTTCCGCGGGGACTGCACGGAGGCTGCCCAACGGTTCGCCGCGCGTCGGCTCCGCGTCCATCTCGCCGCCCACGGACACCACGGACCGGCTCCGGCCTACGATCGTTCGCAGGGAACCCCGCGCATCGTCGTCGCACAATTCCCCGGCCCCGGCGAGCCCGCGGCGGACGCTGCCGGGGCACTCCGCGCCATCGACGAGATCGCCCTGTCCATGAGCGACGCGGACGGCGCGCTCATCGTTGGTCCGGCCCGGTGGCTGGTCGACGCCCTCTCCGGCCCAGCAGAATCCACTCGCTCCCAGATCCTACGCATGGGTCGCCTCCGCGCGGCAGTGCGCCTGCCCGCCGGGCTCGTCCCGACCCGCATCCGGCAACCGATGGCGCTCTGGGTGCTCGGATCCGCGCACCCGGACGTGCCCCTCGCCGACCGCTGGACGATGACCGCCGACCTGACGGCCGAGGAATTGAACACCGCCGGCCGGCAGGACCTGATCTCCGACATCGCCGCGTCCCTCGGCGACCGTTCCGCCCTCCGCGCCCACGCGTTCCGGTTCGCCTCGCTGGTCCAGACCAGCCGGCTCATCGCTTCGTCGGGCCCCCTGACCGGGCTCCGCCGCCCTCCGGCGTCGAAGGGACGGCCCGCGGATCCGTCCGCGGAGCTGATCAGGGCCGAGCGACTGCTAGAGCACGTGCAAGCGCCGGCAAACACGAACATCCCCGCGGAGCGCTTCGGCTTCGGCCTGACACGCGGCAGCGGAACGCCGACGCCCAGCGCCACGGTGCGGGCGCTCCTCGCCTCCGGCGACCTCGCGTACCTTCCGGGCGCCCGGATCGACAACGCCGATCTCACGCACGACGGCGGCGCGGGGCTGCGCGTGCTCGGCACCGACTCGCCGGCCGGGACCGCCCGCATCGATCCGCTCGTGCTGGCGTCCCGCTATCCGCGCGCCCGGCTAACGGAACCCGGGGACGTGGTCTTCCGGACGAGCGGCGCGCCGGCGGCGGTCGTCGACCCCGTGGGCGCCGGCGTCGTGCGCTACCCGGACCGGATCCTGCGGATCCGCGGCGCCTCGCTGCTGCCGGGGCCACTCGCGGCGGACCTGTCCGGTGGCCGCGGCCCGTGGCGGGGGTGGCTCGTGCGAAGATTCGACCCAGAGGATACGCCTGACCTGGGCGAGGCCCTCGGCGACATCGACGTCGAGCGCACCCGCCTGCGCGACCAGCTGGAGCGGCTGGACGCGCTGACCGACCGGCTTTCCGACGGCGCCGCCGCCGGGGCCCTGAGAATCATCACGACACAGACCACCACCGAAGGAGACCACTAGTGCCCCCCAGAAAGAAGGCCGCGGAGAGCACCGCGCCGAGCACGGCCCAGGAGCTCAAGCCCATGCTCTGGAAGGCCGCGGACAAGCTGCGCGGCTCGATGGACGCGGCCCAGTACAAGGACGTGGTGCTCGGCCTGGTGTTCCTGAAGTACGTCTCGGACGCGTTCATCGAACGGCGCGAGGCGATCAACGAAGAATTGACTGCGAGCGGGATGAGCGAGGAGCAGATCACGGACTTCCTCGATGACACGAACGAGTACACCGGGTACGGGGTGTTCTGGGTGCCGTTCACGGCGCGCTGGAAATACCTGGCGGACAACGCCAAGGGCCTACCAGCTGCGGGCGGGCGGGCGCCGAAGAACATCGGCGAACTGATCGACGCGGCGATGGACGCGATCATGACGTCCAACCCGTCCCTGGCTGGGACGCTGCCGAAGATCTTCAACCGGGACAACGTGGACCAGCGCCGGCTGGGCGAGCTGCTGGACCTGCTGAACTCGGCCCGCTTCACGGGCCAGGGCGCAGGCCGCGCCCGTGACCTGCTCGGCGAGGTGTACGAGTACTTCCTGGAGAAGTTCGCCCGCGCTGAGGGCAAACGCGGCGGCGAGTTCTACACGCCGTCCGGCGTGGTGCGGGTGCTGGTCGAGGTGCTGGAGCCGACCAGCGGGCGGGTGTACGACCCGTGCTGTGGCTCGGGCGGCATGTTCGTGCAGACGGAGAAGTTCCTGGACGCCCACCACGAGGACCGCACGGCGATCAGCGTGTACGGGCAGGAGCTGAACGAGCGCACGTGGCGCATGGCCAAGATGAACCTGGCGATCCACGGCCTGAACGCCAATCTCGCGCCGCGCTGGGGTGACACGTTCGCCCGGGACCAGCACCCGGAGCTGCAGGCCGACTTCATCATGGCCAACCCGCCATTCAACATCAAGGACTGGGCGCGCAACGAGGCCGACCCGCGCTGGAAGTACGGTGTCCCGCCGGCGGGGAACGCCAACTACGCGTGGATCCAGCACATCATCTCGAAGCTGACGCCGGGCGGCTCCGCGGGCGTGGTCATGGCCAACGGCTCGATGTCGTCAAACTCAGGCGGCGAGGGCGAGATCCGCGCGCGGCTGATAGAGGCGGATCTGGTGAGCTGCATGGTGGCACTGCCGACCCAGTTGTTCCGTTCGACCGGAATCCCGGTGTGCACGTGGTTCTTCGCGAAGGACAAGTCCGCGGGCGCTGGCGGTTCGGTGGATCGACGGCAACAGGTGTTGTTCATCGACGCCCGTAATTTGGGGCACATGGTGGACCGCGCGGAGCGGGCGCTGTCCGACGACGACATCGGGAAGATCGCGGGCACCTTCCACGCGTGGCGAGGGCACTCATCTGCGGCGGGGCAGGAGTACGAGGACGTTCCGGGGTTCTGCTATTCGGCGAGCCTGCAGGACATCAAGGACGCGGGCTACGCGCTCACGCCGGGCCGCTACGTCGGCGCGGCTGAGGTCGAGGACGACGGCGAGCCGATCGAGGAGAAGCTCCATCGCCTCAAGAAGGAACTGCTCGAGCAGTTCGATGAGTCGGAACGACTGGCCGTAGTCGTCCGCGAGCAACTAGGGAGGGTCTCGTGAACGCCTTGCAAGAGATGACATTCGGCAGCCTGGGAAAAATTTTTGATGGCCCTCACGCTACTCCGACTCGAGTCGATAGCGGTCCGTACTTCTTAAATATCTCCAGCTTCAAGTCGGGTCATCTCGACTTATCTGAGTCAGACCATGTCTCCGACGAAGATTTCAGTCGCTGGACCCGACGGGTCACACCTCAGGCAGGAGACCTCCTCTTCTCCTACGAAACCCGCCTGGGGGACGCAGCACTCATGCCCGCCGACATCAAAGCATGCCTTGGCCGACGAATGGCACTACTCCGACCTGACCGAAGGGTTGTAGACCCAAAGTTCCTCCTCTACTTCTATCTGTCACAAGAGTTTCAGCAGACAATCGAGCAGCACACCGTTCATGGGGCAACCGTCAATCGAATCCCGCTCAAAACAATGGGAGGATGGCCGGTTCGCATACCATCACTCGCTACACAACAAGCCATCGCCGAAGTCCTCGGCGCCCTCGACGACAAGATCGCGGCCAACACCAAGCTCGCCACCACAGCCGATGAGTTGATTAGGGCGTCCTTTGTCGATCTGACGAACGAGGCAACGGAGACTCAGTCGATTGCCAATTTGGCTACACAAGGTAGCGAAAAAGTCGACCCCTCCACTCTTGCGCCCACAGTCCCATACGTGGGCCTTGAGCACTTCACCCGTCGACACCTGTGGATCGATAACCACGGGTCCTCCGAAGACGTCACCAGCTCAAAGTCTCGCTTTCGTCGAGACGATATCCTGTTTGGAAAACTTCGACCGTACTTTCATAAAGTCGCATTGGCGCCAAACGACGGAATAAGTTCAACTGACGTCATCGTAGTACGGCCACGAGAAGCCGGCCTTTCTGGGTTCACTCTCGCAGCAATATCAAGTGATTCGGTCATTGAAACCGTCACTGCTCGCAGCGAAGGCACACGAATGCCACGGACATCTTGGAGGGAACTTTCTTTATGCCATGTCCCATGGCCAGGAGAAGCAAAAGCACGCCAATTCAGTGAGGAAGTTGGAAACATCTCACGATCAATCGAATCGGCTTACACGGAGGCTCACAGCCTCGCTGAGACTCGCGACGCCCTACTCCCCCAGCTCATGTCGGGCAAGATCCGCGTCAAGGACGCCGAGGCCATCCTCCAAGGTGCCGGCGTCTAATGTCCAAAGTAGCCAGCATGTAGACAATCAGGATCGGGCCGAGTAGGCCGGAGGAAAGGACGAGGTTTATGACACCGAACGACCCAGACGCGACGACGACTGGAAGCGACGTCGCTCGCTTCTCCAGCACGCCCGGGCTCGCTTCCGTCCCGACCTGGTATCCGGATTTACTCAACGCCGTCTCGGTGCGGATCCAGTCCGGACAGCGCCGCGCCACTGAAGCAGTCAATCAAGAACTGGTCGCCACCTACTGGGCGATCGGGCGCGAACTCCTGTCCCGCGAATCCGCCGAAGGCTGGGGGACGAAGGTAGTCACCCGACTGTCCTCCGACCTCAAGGAGCGTTTCCCGGACGCCCGGGGATTCTCGCCCCGCAACCTGCGCTACATGAAGGCCTTCGCCGCAGCGTGGCCCGATCAGGAAATTTTGCAGGCAGTGCCTGCAACTTTGTCTTGGACTCACCACGTGGTCTTGCTAGATCGGGTCGACAGCAATGAGACGCGACTATGGTACGCCCGCGCCATCGCCGCGGAAGGGTGGTCATCTCGTGTGCTCGAGCGGCAGATCGAGACTCGCCTGCACGAGCGGACCGGGAAGGCGACCTCCAACTTCACGGCGACCATTCCGACGTCGTCCGCTGCTCTCACCCAGGAGACAACCAAGGACCCGTACGTCTTCGACTTCCTGTCCATGGGGGCTGAGCATGGCGAGCGCGACCTCGAGAATCAGCTGGTCGAGCACGTCGAACACTTCCTGCTGGAACTCGGTCGCGGCTTCGCGTTCGTGGGCCGCCAGATGCGCCTCGAAGTCGCCGGGGACGAGTTCTTCCCGGACCTGCTGTTCTACAACTTCAAACTGAGGCGGTTCGTGGTGATCGAGCTGAAGGCCACGAAGTTCGAGCCCGGCCACCTCGGCCAGCTCGGCATGTACATGAGCGCCGTCGACGACCTCCTGGCCCAGCCCGGCGACGAACCCACCATCGGCCTGCTCCTGCGCAAGACCAAGAACACCGTGGTGGCCGAGTACGCGCTCCGCGGGTACAAGTCGCCCATCGGCGTGGCCGAGTGGGCTGAGGCACTGGAGAAATCGATTCCGGCCGAGCTAGCCGAAGGACTGCCGACCATCGACGAGCTCGAGGCCGAACTCGCCGACGCCAACGAT
The DNA here is from genome assembly GCF_004217565.1 of Zhihengliuella halotolerans. Lineage (NCBI taxonomy): Bacteria > Bacillati > Actinomycetota > Actinomycetes > Micrococcales > Micrococcaceae > Zhihengliuella > Zhihengliuella halotolerans. The sequence goes on from NZ_SHLA01000001.1 coordinate 2,676,784, forward strand.
CACGACATGGGGGACAAAGCATGGCACCGCAGACAGGATTCAACGAGGACCACTGGGAAGCCCTCGCCCTCGAGCGACTCGGCGACCAGAACTGGCGCCCCGCCCACGGGGACCAGATCGCCCCCGGCACCGACGAGCGCGACTCCTGGGACGAACTGCTCATCAAGCCCCGTCTCCTCGCGGCCCTGCGCCGGCTCAACCCCGGCGTCCCCGAGCAGTACCTGCAACAGGCCCTCGCCGAGATCGTCGCGCCCACTTCCCAGGACGCCATCACTGAGAACCACCGCATCCACCAGATGTACACGGACGGGCACCGCATCTCCTACCTGGACTCGGACGGCACCGAGCACAACCCGACGCTGCGGCTCATCGGCGCCGAGGAGACCGACAACGACTGGCTCGCCGTCAACCAAGTCACCCTGGTCCAGGGCGACTACCGCCGCCGCTTCGACGTCGTGCTCTACTGCAACGGCATGCCGGTGAGCATCATGGAGCTCAAGAAGGCCGGCTCCAAGACGGCCGACGTCGCCGCCGCCCACTCCCAGCTGCAGACCTATCTGCGCGAGTTCCCGCTCGCCTTCCGCTTCTCCCTCTTCACGTTCGCCTCCGACGGGATCGACGCGAAGTACGGCACCCCGTTCACGCCGCTGAACCACTTCTCCCCCTGGAATGTGGACGACGACGGAGCCCCCGTCCCGCCCGGATTCAGCGTCGACGGCGACGCCCAACTCCCGATCGAGACCGCGATCGACGGCCTCTACAATCCCATGCGCTTCCTGCAGTTGCTGCGCTCCTTCACGGCCTTCGATTCCACCTCCGAGGGCCTCCTCAAGCGCATCGCCAAGCCGCACCAGTATTTCGCCGTGACCAAGGCGGTCGGCTCCACCGTCGACGCCGTCCGCACCAACGGCAAGGCCGGCGTCGTCTGGCACACCCAAGGCTCCGGAAAGTCCATGGAGATGGAGCTCTACGCCGCCTCCGTCATGCGCCACCCGGACCTGAAGAACCCGACGATCGTGGTCATCACCGACCGCAACGAGCTCGACGGCCAGCTGTACTCCGGGTTCTCCCGCTCCCTCCTCCTGCCGGACACCCCGCAGCAGGTGCGGCGCCGGTCCGAGCTGCGCGAGGAACTGTCCGGACGCGTGACCGGAGGGATCTACTTCACCACCCTGCAGAAGTTCGGCCGCTCCAAAGAGGAGAAGGACGCCGGGCTCGACCACCCGCTGCTCAGCGACCGCAAGAACATTATCGTGATCGTCGACGAGGCCCACCGGAGCCACTACGACGACCTCGACGGCTACGCCCGCCACCTGCGCGACGCCCTGCCGAACGCCACGCTGATCGCGTTCACGGGCACGCCCATCTCCCTCGAGGACCGCAATACTCGGGAGGTCTTCGGCGACTACATCGACGTCTACGACCTCTCCCGGGCGGTCGACGACGGCGCGACCGTGCCCGTGCTGTTCGAGCCGCGCCTGATCAAGGTGCAGCTTGCCGACGAGATCACGGAAGAAGATCTGAACTCGGCGGCCGACGAGGCCACACTCGGCCTCGACGACACCGAGCGCGCCCGCGTGGAGCAGTCGGTCGCCGTCATCAACGCGGTCTACGGGGCGCCCGAACGGCTCGAAGAGCTGGCCAGGGACCTCATCACCCACTGGGAACGACGTCGGGCATCAATGGCCGGGTTCATCGCGGACGGAGACGGAACGCCCGGCGTCGGCAAGGCCCTCATCGTCGGCGGCACGCGCGAGATCTGCGCGAATCTCTACACGCAGATCGTCAAGCTGCGGCCAGACTGGCACTCCGACAACGAAGCCCAGGGCAGGATCAAGGTCGTCTACTCCGGCACGGCCACCGACGCCCCGCCGGTCTCCGAGCACGTGCGGCGGGACTCCGCCAACAACACCATCAAGGAGCGCCTGAAGGACCCGGAGGACTCGCTGGAGCTGGTGATCGTCAAGGACATGATGCTCACCGGATTCGACGCCCCTCCCCTGCATACCCTCTACCTCGACCGCCCGCTCAAGGGTGCGCTGCTCATGCAGACGCTCGCCCGAGTGAACCGCACGTTCCGCGGCAAGCGGGACGGGCTGCTCGTGACCTTCGCTCCCCTGGTAGACAACCTGGCCAAGGCGCTGGCCGAATACTCGAAGAACGACCAGGCGACCAAACCCGTCGGCAGGAGCGTGGACGAGGAAGTCGGCGTGGTCGCCGAGCTCCTGGCCCAAGCCCGGGACGTGCTCTCCGGCTACGACTGGAAGGCCGTGCTGAACAAGCCCGGCCCCAAGGCGTTCCTCAACGCCGTGACCGGCGCCGTCAACTACCTCCGTGACCCGAAGACCCCGGGCAATGCACCCGACGACGACGGCGCCCAGCCCCTCGCCGTCCGCTTCCGCGAAGTCGCGGGCCGGCTCGCGCGCGCCTGGGCCCTGTGCACCGGGTCCGGACAGCTCGAGGAGCTGCGGCCGGAGATCCAGGTCTACGAGGAGATCCGGGTCTGGATGGGCAAGTTCGACGCCCAGGATCGCCAGGCCCGGGGCGAGCCGGTGCCGGAGGAGATCCAGCGGATGCTGAGCCAGCTCATCAACACCGCGACCGACGCCACCGGAGAAGTACTCGACATCTACGCGGCCGCAGGCATGCCCAAGCCCTCGCTCGGGGACCTGACTCCGGAGTTCGTGGCCCAGACGCAGCAGGCCAAGAACCCGCAGCTGGCCATCGAAGCCCTGCGAAAACTCGTGGCCGAGGAATCCGCGCAGGCCACCAAGCACAACACCATCCGGCAACGCGCGTTCTCCGAGCGCATCACCGACTTGATGATCAAGTACACCAACCAGCAGCTGACCTCCGCGGAAGTCGTCGCCGAGCTGGTGGAGCTGGCCAAGGAGGTTGCCCACGAGCAGGACCGCGGCCTGCACTTCTCACCGCCTCTGGACCAGGACGAGCTGGCGTTCTACGACGCGGTGGCACTCAACGAGTCGGCCGTGGATCTCCAGGGCGAGGGCATGCTCGCGGAGATCGCGCGCCAGTTGGTGAAGGTGATGCGCCGCGACGTCCGCACCGACTGGACGGTGCGGGAGGATGTCCGGGCGAAGCTCCGCTCCTCGGTCAAACGGCTTCTGGTCCTGAACGGCTACCCGCCGGACAAGCAGCCGGAAGCCATCAAGCTGGTCATCGAGCAGATGGAATCGATGGCCCAAGGGCGATCTGCTGAAGCCTGGACCACGGCATGAGCGATCCGGTCCAATCAGACAACGAAGGACACACGATGACAGCAAGGCGCCGGTTGGAGGCACTCGCTTGGAAGGAAGGCAAGTGGTGGTACGCGGAGATCCCTGAAATCGGCCGCTTGACCTGCGCGAGGAAGCGTCGAAACATCAAGGCGTTTGCCCGAGACCTCGCGGCGGTGACCCTCGACGTCGCCGAGAAGGAACTCGACGTTCGGATCAACTTCATCCGCCCCGCCGATCGCGCCCAGACGTTGTAACTTAGGTTCGGCTAGGCACGACGCGCGAACTCCCAACTCCCAAAAAAGTTGGGAGTTCGTTGGGAATTGATCGCCCATCAACGGATCAGCAGATCCCACAGCCGAGTAGATCGCCGAACTACAGCATGTTGGAAACATGCAAAGCTCGTTCACACGTCGTGGAGACGTTGAAAAAAATCGCTCAATTTTTTACACGTCCCAAGAACCTTGCTAGTTTTTTTACATGACTTCGTGGCGAGCAGACGCACCCTACAACGACCTGCCTTCTCTTCCACCGCCTGTCGATGTCGAGACGAAGAAGGTTCTCAAGCTCACGATCGAAGCCAGGGCCTCATTGTCTGCCCTCAATCAGGCCACCAGTGCCATGACGAATCCTCGTGTTCTCATCAACGCGATTCCACTACTGGAAGCTCAGGCGAGCTCGGAAGTCGAGAACATCGTCACCACCGCCGACGATCTCTTCCGTCACGCCGAAGACGAACCTTCTGCGGACCCCGCCACCCGTGAAGCCCTGAGCTACAGAACCGCCTTGCTGGAAGGCGCCCGGCTAGTGTCGGAACGCGGGATCGTCACGTCGAACACGGCGTGTGAGGTCTGCTCGACCATCAAGCGGCACCGCATGGACCTCCGCACCGGCGACGGAACATTTATCGGCAACCCACTGACGAAGAAGGCTGTCTACACTCCACCGTCCGGCCGCTCGACCATCGATCAAAAACTGAGTGCCTGGGAAGACTTCGCCAACTCGGGCGAAGGATTGGATCCTCTCATCCGTATGGCGCTGGCCCACTACCAGTTCGAGGCCATCCACCCCTTCGACGATGGAAACGGGCGCACCGGACGCATCCTCAATGTTTTGATGCTGATGTCCAACGGCCTCCTCAACCAGCCCGTCCTGTACCTCTCTCGGTACATCATCAGCAGGAAGAACGACTACTACGACGCCCTCCTAGCCGTCACGGCCGAAGGCGCTTGGATCCCCTGGGTCGAGTACATGCTCGATGCCGTCCGGGCGACCTCTGTATCGACACTGTCCAAGATCGGACGCATCATTGATCTACAACTGGCCCTCAAGGCTCACATCGGATCATCGATTCCGGGCGCGCACGTGGCACTGATAGACGTCCTCTTCGAGCAGCCCTACTGCCGGATCTCAAACGTGATGTCGGCATGCGAAGTCTCGCGTCCGACTGCTACCAAGTGGCTCAAAGCACTCGTCGACGCCAACATCCTGGTCGCCACGACCATGGGTCGCGAAAAGCTCTTCGTCAACTGGCGCTTCATGGAACTGCTCACCAGCGATGAGTCCGAGGCCGGCGGCGCACAGGACTCACTTTTCTAGACAGACGCCAAATTGCCGCTCAGTCGCGGGTGCGCGGCGACGGGGTGCCCGGAGCGATGCGCTCCCAAGTGTCGTCATACAGCGGGGCCGGGCCGTCGCCCTCGCCCACCCGAGCGGCCGGCGCGGGGCGCGCGTCCTGGCGGGCGGCGTCGTCGTGGGCCTCGAAGGCCGGCTCGAGACCCTCGGCGGCCGCGGCCGCCGGGTCAGCCTGCTCCGCCGCGGTCCACTCGGCGTGCAGCGCGTGGATGCGCTCGTTGAGCTGGGACTCGTAGAACTCGCGGTACTGGGCGTCGATGTCCGCCTCGATCTCGGCGCGCTCGGCGGCCTTCGCCTCCGCCGACGCGGCGTATTCGGCGTCGAGCACGGCCTGAGCTTCATCGCGCATCTGCGCGGCCTCAGCCCGCTTCTGGTACATGTGCACCGTGAGGTGCGTAATGGCCAGCAGGACCACCGGCGGCATCGCGGCGACGAGCGCCGAGACGACCGGTGGGATGCCCGACTGCGTGCCCTCGACGGTGAGGATCGCGTGCACGGAGTTCGCCGCCGTCGAGACGATCGCGCCGAAGAACAGCAGCGCCCACGGGTAGACCAGGGCCTTGCGCGGGTGCCCGTTGAGGGCGACAATCGCGACCGTGGCGGCGACGATCATGCCGTCGACGATGATGGGCCAGATCCATGCCAGGTGCGACTCGATGCCCGAGCGCTCGGCCAGGTCAGTCAACGCCGCGAACGACAGGACGAACGCGCCGATCGCGATGACGACCGTCGCCCCGACGGCCGTCCAGAGCACGGCCTTGTGCGGCTCGTTCGGGATCTTCTGCTGGTCCTGATCAATCATTCGGCGGTACTTCCTCACACTGTGCGGGTCGGGACGCTCCCCGCCCCCATAGCATTTTATCCGCACGGAGTGACGACAAGATGACGCGCACCTGAGAAAAGGGCGAACCGGCCTACAGCCAGGCCGGCGCGTTCCCGGGTTCCCCGCCGTTCCACCCGTCGCCGGTGAAGCGCAGCGACGCGAGCGAGCGGGCCCGGCCGACCGCCCACGCCGTCAGCTCCGGCAGCGGCCCCGAGACCTCGGTAACGCCGGGCGCGGGGCCGCCTGCGGACGGGCCGAGCGCCAGGCCCCGGGCGTCGCCGTTCCGCGCCCACGATTCCTCGATGTCGGCCAGCAGGTGCCGCAGTACGTCCTCGGGCAGGTCGCCGAAGCCCGCCCCGCTGTCCAGGTCGATGGCGTGCAGCCACAGCTCGCGGGCGCGCAGCCACACGGTCGCCCGCGCCGGCAGCGGGTCGTCCTGCCGCGTCTTGACCTCGGCGGACCACACGGCATCCGTTGCCCGCTGCCAGAGGTGGTCCAGAGCGTCCTGCGAGTCGGCGAAGAGGTAGTGCAGCTGCCCCGGGTCGAGCGCGGCGCCGGCCTCGATCTCCTCGTCGCGCGCCGCCTCGGAGACGTACATCGGCGTCTCGATGCCGGTCTCGGCCCACCTCATGAGGCGGGCGAGGGCGTGCGCGTTGTATCCGACGTGGGCGACGACGTGCGCGCGCGTCCACCCCGGCAGCAGCGAATCGGCGGCAAATTCGTCGTCCTCGAGCTCGTCGAGCCGGTTCCGGAAGTAGTCGGCCGCGCGCCGGGCCTCGGTCAGCTCATCCTCCAGCGCGGGATCGACGGTGGCGTCTCGGTGTGCATCCATGGCGGGGTCCCTCCGGCTCGGCGACGAGGTGCTGACAACAGCATCCCACAACCTCCCACCCCCGGTCAGGCCCGGGGGCGCAATCTAAGTTAATGACTGCTAACATCGGAAATGTAACCCGCATCACAGACCGGCGTAGGTGGCGACCCCACTCGCCGGCGAACCCGCGCAGCACCCACGCGCACCCGAGGGGACACCATGGATTTCGCACCCACACCGGCGCAGCAGCGCTTCGTCGAATCGGCCCGGGCCATCGCCGAGCAGATCGCGCCCGACTACGCCGCCCGCGAGCGCGCCGGCCGAATCGAGCCCGCCCTCATGGCCGAGATCGGGTCCCGCGGCCTCATCGCCCCCGAGTTGCCCGCGGAGCTCGGCGGGCGCGGCGAGTCCCACCTCACGTCCGGCCTGATCACCGAGGAGATCGCGCGCGGGGACTTCAACGTCGCCTACCTGCAGATCATCGGCTCGCTCGTCGGGCACATCATCGCGCACAACGCGCACGACGACGTCGCCTCCCGCTGGGTGCCCCGCATCAGCTCGGGCGCGGGGCTGATCGGGATCGGCCTCTCGGAGCCGGCCGCCGGATCCGACGCCGGAAACCCCTCGCTCTGCGCGCGCCGCGAGGCTGGCGGCTGGGTGCTCACGGGCACCAAGTCGATGTCGTTCGCCATGGCCGCCGAGGCCGCCGTCGTGTTCGCCAAGACCGACCCCGACGCCTCGCGCGGGCACGGGATCACCGCGTTCCTCCTGGACGTGACGGCGCTCGAGGAGGCCGGCACGCTGACCCGGGAGGCGATCGACGACATGGGCACGCGCGCCGTGGCCCGCGGGCTCGTACACCTGGCCGACGCGTGGATCCCGGAGGCCGCGATGCTCGGCGCCGAGGGGCAGGGCTTCATCTCCGTCATGCAGGGCTTCGATTTCTCGCGCGCGCTGATCGGCCTGCAGTGCCTGGGCCCGGCCGCCGCCTCGGTCGACGAGACGTGGGAGTACACCCGCAACCGCCAGGCGTTCGACCACCCGCTCTCCAGCTTCCAGGGCGTCGCGTTCCCGCTCGCCGAGGCGGAGACGCTCATCGCTGCGGCCCGCCTGCTCTGCCACCGGACCCTCTGGCTCAAGGACCAGGGCCTGCCGCACACCGCGGATGCGGCCATGTGCAAGTGGCTCGCACCGAAGACCGCGTACGACGTCATCAACCAGTGCCTGCTGCTGCACGGCCAGCTCGGCTACACGCGCAAGCTCCCGTTCGAGCAGCGGCTGCGCGACGTCCTCGGCCTGCAAATCGGCGACGGCACCGCCCAGATCATGAAGATGGTCATTGCCCGGCACAAAGTGGGCCGCGAGTTCGCCCCGTAGACAAGGAACCACGGAAGAAGGAGCCATATGAGTCACGAACCGACCCCCGAACTGACCGGACGGACCGCACTGGTCACGGGCGCCGCCTCCGGCATCGGCCGGGGCATCGCGCACGAACTCGCGGCGCGGGGCGCCTCCGTCGTCGTGCTGGACATCAACGACGAAGCCGGGCACGACGCCGCCGCGCACCTGCCGCGCGTCGGCGGCGCCCGGCACTCGGCGCTCGCCACGGACGTGACGGACCGGGCGTCGGTGGACGCCGCGGTCGCCACCGCGCGCGAGGAACACGGGCGAATCGACGTGCTCGTGAACAACGCGGGCTGGGACAAAGTCGGCCCGTTCGTCGACACCGATCCGGCCCTGTGGGAGAAGATCATCGGGATCAGCCTCTACGGGACGCTGAACCTGTGCCACGCGGTAGCCCCGGTCATGGCGGAGCAGCGGGCGGCGGACGATTCCTTCAGCGGGCGGATCGTCAACATCGCCTCCGACGCCGGGCGCGTTGGCTCTACCGGTGAGGCCGTGTACTCGGCCGCGAAGGGCGGGGTCATCGCGTTCACCAAGACGCTGGCCCGCGAGATCGCCCGGCACCAGGTCACCGTGAACTGCGTGTGTCCGGGCCCGGCCGACACGCCCCTGTTCGACTCGATCAGCGCCGACAGCCCAAAGCTGCGCGAGGCGCTCATCAAGGCGATCCCGCTGCGCCGTCTCGCCCAGCCGGAGGACCTCGCGGCCGCGGTCGCGTTCTTCGCCTCCCCGGCCGCCGGCTACGTCACCGGCCAGACCCTCTCGGTCAGCGGCGGGCTCACGATGGCGTAGCCATTTGAGGCAAAAGCACGCAGGCGTTTTTACGTTAGCGCCACGCGGTGCCTGCGAGTACGACGGCGGCGCTGGCCAGCACTGCACGCACCGTATTGGCAGCACCCCAGCGGCGTGCATAGCGGTCCCAGAACACAGCACCTTCCCGTTCGAGGCGCCGGTTGAGTGGAACGTTGACAGCCACCGTCACCACGGTGCTTGACAGCGAAGCCGCCGCGACCCACCACTGCTCCGGAGCCTCACGCGCGTTCGTGCTGGCCGCCAGCGCAACTGCGGCGAGCGCCACGGCACCAAAAACCGCCACGAACGGACCACGTTCGGCCACCCGGTTAATAGTCACCATCGCTGCGGTAGCGGCCGGCGCCTCGAGCCGTTTCAGCGCTGGGATAACCAACGTGGCGAATCCGGCGTAGACCCCGCCAACCACACCGGCGCCGACCACCGCAACGGTTAGGATCATGCCCACGCCCCGGCGGCGGCCGCCCTGCGCGCATACTCGCGCAGCGGTGAGGCGGGGCGCCCCAGGAGCTCCTGGATGCCACCAGCCAAGGAGGCATTCCGCCCGTCCAGGATGTCCGTGAACAAACCCGCCAACGGTTCAGCTTCTTGCGCCGGCACACCGTCAGCGGCCAGGTCCGCAAGAAAGGTAGGAACGTCGACGGCTTCGAAGGTAACGGAGCGTCCGCCCGCCACGGACAGGACCTGGGCGGCGTCAGCGAACGTCAGCAGCTCCGGGCCTGACAGTTCATACGTCCTGTCCTCGGGATCCGTCGAGGTCAGGGCAACTACCGCAGCATCAGCGACATCTTCCAGATCCAGAAAAGCCTCCGGGACATCCGGCGCCGGGAGCCGCAACCGACCACGTCGGACAGGGCCGGCCAAGAAGTGCTCAGAGAAGTTCTGTTGAAACCACGAACAGCGCAGGACCGTTGTCGGCACACCGGCTTCGCGCAAGGCCGCTTCACTGGCGCGGGCGCCTTCTTCTCCTCTACCAGAGAGCAACACCAGCCGTTCCACTCCTTCCGCGGCGGCCATTCGGCCCAGCTCGCGCATCTTCTCCGGGACGCCGGGAAAAGCCAGATCGGGAGCGAAACAGACGTACGCCGCGGTGACGCCCGCCAGTGGAGCGGGCCAGGAGGTGGCTGAGTCCCAATCGAATCCGGTGCGGCGTGAGGCATAACGTACGGGCCGGCCAGCTGCGGTGAGACGGTCAAATATGCGGGTGCCGGTTCGTCCGGGGCCGCCGATGATCAAGGTTGTCATAACACCATCTCATCCCACTCAACGAAGACTTTGAATGCCTTGAACTCGCCTAAAGCTTTGCCAGCGTCCAAAATGTTCAGCATGGATCCAATCACACACTTCCTCGACGGTCCGCGGGCTGCGCGCGCTTTTGCCCTGTCGATGAACATGAGTGCGCCGTGGGGCCTGACGGTGCGCGACCACGCGGCACTCACGGTCCTGACCGTCACGCGTGGTACGGCACTAGTGGACGGCAGGCGCCTGGACGAAGGTGACGTTGCGCTTGTTCGCGGCCCCCAGCCGTACTACGTGAGCGATACCGCGGGGAGTCCGCCAACCATCGAGATCACCCCGGGTCAGCGCTGCAGCACCCTCGATGGCCGGGACCTCCGCGAGGAACTCCGGCACGGGATCCGCCATTGGGGCAACACGGCTGACGGCGAAACGTCCCTCTTGGTCGGCACGTACGAACGCTCTGAAGCAGCCGGCGGCCTGGTCACTCGCGCGCTTCCCCGGCTGGTAGTTGTCCCACACACACTGACTAACCGCGCCCTCGTCAAGCTCATCGAACACGAAATGTCCCATCAAGACCCCGCCGCACAGATAGTTCTCGACCGGCTGCTCGACGTCTTGGTGGTCAGCACCATCCGCGCGTGGCTTGAAAGCCCCGAACGCCCGGCAAATGCCACCTGGTTGACGTGTGACGACCCGATGGTCTTAGACGCACTAGAGCTTCTACACGCTGAGCCGGCAGCGCCGTGGACGGTGGAATTACTGGCCCGCCGAGTCAACGTCTCGCGTGCCTCATTGGCGGCACGGTTCCGGGCGGGTGTCGGGGAACCGCCCATTAGCTACCTGACCCGGTGGCGGCTCACGCTCGCTGGCGATCTGCTGCACACCCGTGGCACCAGTGTCGCCGACGTGGCACGCAGCGTCGGCTACGACAACGCTTTCGCCTTCAGCACCGCGTTTAAGCGGCAGGTCGGATCCAGTCCCACCGAGTACCGCCGCCTCTCCCGATGACTGACACCGACACGTAGGATCGGGCCATGACGCGGAAACTCGCACTGCTGGACGACTATCAGGACGTCGCGCGCGACGTCGCCGCCTGGGACGACCTGGACGGCTGGGAGGTGCACTCCTTCCGCCGCCACTTGCGCGGGCGCGAGCTGACGGCCGCGCTCACCGGGTTCACCGCCGCCGTCGCCATGCGCGAGCGCACGGCCTTCGACCGGGAGGTGCTCGAGCGCCTGCCCGACCTCGAACTGCTCGTCACGACGGGCGCGCGGAACGCCTCGATCGACATCGCCGCCGCGACCGATCTGGGCGTCACCGTCTGCGGGACGGATTCCTCCCCAGCCGCCGCCCCCGAGCTGACGTGGGCGCTGCTGATGGCGGCCGTGCGGGACATCCCCGGGCAGCAGGCCGCGCTGAGGGCGGGCCGCTGGCAGACCGGCGTCGGCGGCGAGCTGGCGGGGCGGACGCTCGGCCTCCTCGGGCTCGGGAAGATCGGCACGCGCGTCGCCGGGTACGGCCGCGCGTTCGGCATGGACGTGATCGCCTGGAGCGAGAACCTCACCGCCGAGCGGGCCGCGGCCGCCGGCGCACGCCGCGTGGGGAAGCAGGAGCTCTTCGCGGAGTCCGACGTCGTCGCCATCACGACCCGACTCTCCGAGCGCACGCGCGGGATCGTCGGACGGGCCGAGCTCGAGGCCCTCGGCCCCGACGGGCTCCTGGTCAACACTTCCCGCGCCGGGATCGTCGACACCGACGCCCTGCTGGAGGCGCTGCACGACGGCGGCCTCGGCGGGGCTGCGCTCGACGTGTTCGATGTCGAGCCCCTCCCGCTAGGACACCCGCTACTCGAGGCCCCGCGCACCCTGCTGACCCCGCACCTCGGCTACGTCACGCGCGAGCAGTACCGCGTCTTCTACCGGGACGCCCTCGAGGACGTGCGGGCGTGGACGGCAGGCGCTCCGCTCCGCGTCGTCACGTAGCCGGGTGGGAGCGGGTCCCCAACCGGATACCGAGAAAGCCAGCCGAGAGCCGCTCGGTCAGCCCACGCCCCCACGTTCCGTCGGCGCCTTCCAGACCTCCGCCGGGTCGATCGCTGTGTTGATCTCGCGACTGATGGCACCGAGCTTGCGCGTCTGCGCCTCAGTGAGGGGGTCGAAGACCAGTCGCTTCACGAGGGCATGGTGCGCCGGCGTCGCCTGCCAGAGCATTTCCTCTCCGTCGTCGGTGAGCACTGCCTTCGAGACGCGACCATCGAGCTCGTCGACCGCTCGCCGCACCAGCCCCTTCTTCTCCAAGCGTGTGACAGCACGGGACAGGCGCGAGAGCGTGCAGTTCGCATAGCCAGCGAGCTGGCTCATCCGCAAGGCCCTGTCCGGGGCGGCGCCCAAGGCGAATAGGAGCCCGTGCTCGAAGTGGGTCAGGTCGCTGTCGCGCTGCAGTTGGGCATCCAGCGCCGCCGGCAGCCGTTCGAGCAGCGTAGCGACGGCGGCCCAAATCTCCAGCTGTTCGGTGTCGAGGCCCGACGCGGACGTGGGTGGATTCATGCGCTGAACCTATAACAAGTTACTTGCGCAGGAAAGTTATTCCGCCTACATTTACTTGCCTAGGCAAGTAAATGGCGCCCAGCGCCACGAGGGAAGTGGTCACCATGAAGAAGCAACTGCACGGCAAGACGGCATTCGTGAGCGGCTCAACGCAAGGCATCGGCTTCGCGATCGCTTCGGCACTGGCAGACGAGGGTGCTCGGGTCATTGTCAACGGACGCAGCACCTCCTCCGTCGAGCACGCCGTATCCCGGCTCCGCTCCGACCATGCCGGCATAGACCATGATGGAATTGCGGCGGACTTCGCCCGGCCCGAGGAGGTCGCACGACTCCTGGCAGTACTGGGAGACGTCGACATTCTCATCAACAATGTCGGGATCTTCGGAGTGGCCGACTTCCCTGCCATTTCGGATGACGAGTGGGCCCGCTACCTCGACATCAACTTGATGAGCGGCGTCCGCTTGTCGCGCCACGCGCTTCCTGCGATGCTCGAGCGGGGCTGGGGTCGCATCGTGTTCATCAGCAGCGAATCGGGCGTCAACGTCCCTGCCGACATGGTGCACTACGGAGTGACGAAATCAGCGATGATCGCCCTCGGCAATGGGCTCGCCAAGCTCACGCGAGGCACGGAGGTCACCGTCAACACCGTGCTCGGAGGACCAACGTACTCCAACGGTGTCGCTGAAGCGGTCGAAACATTGGCAGACGCCCGGTCCCTGCCCGTCGAGGAGATCAAGTCTGCGATCATCAGCGGGAGGACAACCACGCTTCTCGAGCGCTTCATCGACCCTTCTGAGATCGCCCACCTCGTCACGTACCTCGCGAGCCCACGGTCCTCCGCGACCAATGGCGCTGCCGTCCGAGCCGACGGTGGAGTGCTCACCGGCGTGCTCTAGTCCCGCGAGGGCGAGCGTCACACGAAACCAGAAATGACACGGCCGCACGAGCCCAGCCGGCGGGAGCGATCAAGCGCGGGCGGGCACGGTCGTAGCCGGGGTCTCGGCGAGCCAGGCGAGGACCGCCTCGCGGTCGCCGTCGAGCCGGGGCGGGGCGCCGTCGTATTCGACGGGCGTGCGGGAGAACGTGGCCGGGTTCCGCACCGTGGGCACGGTCCGGCCGCTGTGGCCGGTCTCGACCACCGGGGCCAGCCCCAGGGACTCGGCGAACTCGACGCCACCGGCGATCGAGAGGATCGGTGCGCACGGGACGCCCGCGGCCCGCAGCAGCTCGAACCACTCCGCCGCGACGCGGCGGGCAAGCGCCTCGTTCAGCAGCGGGCGCAGCTCCTCGCGGTTCACGCTGCGGGCGTGCGAGGTCGCGAAGCGCCCGTCCGCGGCGGCGTCGATGCCGAGCACGGCGCAGAGCCGGGCGAACTGGGCGTCGTTGCCGACCGCGATCACGATCTGCCCGTCGCGGGCCGGGAACGGCCCGTACGGAAACAGGCTCGGGTGGTCGTTGCCCATCCGGCACGGCACGACGCCGCCGGCGACATAGGCGGATGCCTGGTTGACGAGCCCGGAGAGCGCGGACGTCAGCAGATCGAACTCCACGTGCTGGCCATGCCCGGAGGCCTGCGCCTCCGTATACGCGGCGAGGGTCCCGACCGCGGCGTGCAGGCCCGTGATGACGTCGAACAGGGCGACGCCGCCGCGCATCGGCTCCCCGTCCGCCTCGCCCGTGACCGACATGAACCCCGAGGCGGCCTGGGCGAGCAGGTCGTAGCCGGGCAGCCCGGCTCCCGCCCCGGTGCCGAATCCCGTGATCGACGTGTAGACGAGCGCCGGGTGCCGGGCCGCGAGGGTCTCGAAGTCGAGCCCGCGCTTGGCCAGCGAGCCGGGCCGGAAGTTCTCGATGAGGATGTCGGCCCGGGAGATGACCGCGTCGAGCACGCGGCGGTCCGCGTCGTCGTCGAAATCCAGTGCGATCGAGTGCTTGTTGCGGTTCGCGGCCAGGAAGTACGTGCTCTCGCCGTCGCGCTCGGGCGGGGACCACGCGCGGGTGTCGTCGCCGCCGCGGCTCTCCACCTTGATTACGGTGGCGCCCATGTCCGCGAGCAGCATCGTCGCGTAGGGTCCGGCGAGGACGCGGCTCAGGTCCGCGACGACGACGCCGGCGAGCGGTCCCGTGCGCGGCCGGCCGGGGACCGGTGATTCGTCGGTGCTGCGCGGCATCGTCGCTCCTTGGATTGCGGGTGGATCTCCATCGTGACCGAAAGATCCGTTAAGCTGAAATACCGAATCGAAGGCCGATTGATACCTATGAGACATATATAGGCGTCGCGGTTCCGCCGGGCACCGGCGTGGGAGATGCTTGCCAGCAGCACCGTTCAGTTCCGAGGAAGGACCCCCATGACCGAGACCGCCCTCGCCGGGTCGCCCCTGGCCGAGATGCTCGAGTGCCCATCACTGTTCAGCGCCGACGAGCTCGGACTGCGAGATGCGGTGCGCGAGTTCGTCGATCACCGGGTCCGCCCGAACATCGCCGACTGGTACGAGTCGGCCCGATTCCCGGTCGAGCTCGTGCAGGAATTCGGAGAGCTCGGGCTGCTCGGCATGCACTTGGACGGCTACGGCTGCGCCGGCCGCACCGCCGTCGAGTACGGAATCGCCGCCCAGGAGCTGGAGGCCGGGGACTCGGGGCTGCGCACGTTCGTCTCCGTCCAGGGGTCGCTCGCGATGACGGCGATCCACCGCCACGGTTCCGAGGAGCAGAAGGTGCGCTGGCTCCCGTCCATGGCGCGCGGCGAGACGATCGGCTGCTTCGCGCTCACCGAGCCGGAGGCCGGCTCGGACCCCGGGGCGATGACGACGACGGCCGTCGAGTCCGGCGGCGAGTGGGTCCTCAACGGTTCCAAGCGGTGGATCGGTCTGGCGACGATCGCCGACGTCGCGATCGTCTGGGCCAAGGCTGCCGTCGACGGCGGGCGGGAGCGGGTGCGCGGGTTCATCATCCCGACGGACACCCCCGGCTTCTCCGCCCGCCCGATCGAGCCGAAGCTGTCGATGCGCGCGTCGATCCAGTGCGAC
Organism: Zhihengliuella halotolerans; assembly: GCF_004217565.1. NCBI lineage: Bacteria > Bacillati > Actinomycetota > Actinomycetes > Micrococcales > Micrococcaceae > Zhihengliuella > Zhihengliuella halotolerans. The sequence continues at coordinate 2,692,314 of NZ_SHLA01000001.1, forward strand.
GTCGAGCTGCAGGGCGTGCGCCTGCCGTACGACGCGATCCTGCCGGAGAACGCCGGACTCGCCGGCCCGCTCGCGTGCCTCGACGAGGCCCGGTACGGCATCGTCTGGGGCGTCGTCGGCGCCGCACGCGACGCACTGACGCAGGCCGCCGGCTACGCGCAGGAGCGCACGCCGTTCGGCCAGCCGCTCGCCTCCTACCAGCTCACCCAGCGCAAACTCGTGGACCTGGCCCTCGAGGTGCACAAGGCCCAGCTGCTCGCGATCAATATCGGACGGCTCAAGGACGCCGGGACGCTGCCGAAGCCGCTGATCTCCGCGGGCAAGCTCAACAACTGCCGCACCGCCATCGAGGTGTGCCGCGAGGCCCGGACAATCCTCGGCGGCAACGGCGTCACGCTCGACTACTCGCCGCTGCGGCACGCGAACAACCTCGAATCGGTGCGCACGTACGAGGGCACCGACGAGGTGCACACGCTCATCCTCGGCCAGCACCTGACCGGGCACAACGCGTTCCGACCGGCCCGGGGGTAGCGCCCGTGGAGGTCCATCAGGCGCGGGCCTTCCTCGCGGTCGCCGAGCACCTGCACTTCGGCCACGCCGCCGCGGCACTGCACATGGCGCAGCCCCCGTTGAGCCGGCTGATCCGCCGCTTGGAGACCGACCTGGGTGCTGAGCTTTTCGAGCGCAGCACCCGCCACGTCGCCCTGACCGCGCAGGGCGCGGCCCTCGTCGAGCCCGCGCGCGAACTCGTCCGGCTCTCGGAATCGATGGCCGCCGTCGTGCGCGAGAGCCTCGACGGGACCACAGGCCGGGTCACGCTCGGGTTCGCGGGCGGTTCCGTGAACGACCTGGTCGGCGACCTCGCCCGCGACGTGCGCGCCCGGAGGCCGGGGATCGACCTCGAACTGCACAGCGCCCAGTTCTCCCACGTCGGGCTCGAACGGGTGCTGGCCGGCGAGCTCGACGTCGTGCTGGGCCGCTGGGACCACCTGCCACCGGCGATCGACTCTCGGCTCGTCGCGACGGAGCGGCTGCTCGTCGCCCTGCCGGAGGGCCACCGGCTCGCCGCCGAGCCGGCCGTCCGGGCCGAGGACCTCGCCGACGAATCGTGGGTCGTCCTACCCGGCGGGGCTCGCGGGACCCTGACCAACCGGATGCACACGCTCGCGCTCAACTCCGGGTTCGCGCCGAAGAACCTGCAGACCGCACCCGACTCGTGGACCATCATGGTCCTCGTCGGCGCCCGGATGGGTGTCTCGCTCACGCTCTCGAGCGTCCGCGAGCACACGCCGGCGCCCGGCGTCGTGTTCCGCCCCCTCGCACCGGAGCCGGATCCGGTCGAGGTGCGGATGATCTGGCGGCGCGGAGACCGTAGCGCCGCGCTGGCCGCCGTCGTGGACATCTCACGAACGACGCTGCCGGACCCTGCCCCATCAGGAGGAACACCATGAAAATCGCCCTCGCCCAGATCCTCAGCTCGTCCAGCCCGACCGAGAACCTCGAGATCGTCGCCGAACGCGCCCGCGAGGCCCAAGCCGCCGGCGCAGAGCTCGTGATCTTCCCCGAAGCTGTGATGACGGCCTTCGACAACAACCTGAACGCGGTCGCCGAACCCCTCGACGGCCCCTGGGCCGAGCGCGTGCGCGAGATCGCCCGCGAGGTCGGCATCGCCGTCGTCGTCGGTATGTTCACTCCCGGCGACGGGCAGCGGATCCGGAACACGCTCCTCGCCACCGGCAACGGCCTCGAAGCGTCCTACGACAAGATCCACCTTTTCGACGCGTTCGGCTTCAGGGAATCCGACGCCGTCGCCCCCGGCGAGACGCCCACGACGTTCGCGTACGGCGGCCTGACGTTCGGCCTCGCCACGTGCTACGACGTGCGTTTCCCCGCGCTCTTCAGCGCCAACGCGCGCGCCGGGGCGCAGGTGCAGATCGTGTGCGCTTCGTGGGGCGACGGTCCCGGCAAGGCCCGCCAGTGGGACCTGCTGACCACGGCCCGCGCGCTCGACAGCACCTCCTACGTGCTGGCCTGCGGGCAGGCGGATCCGGCGTCGCGCGGCATCGTCGTCTCGGACGCGACGCCCCTGGGCATCGGCCGCTCCGCGGCGATCGACCCCAAAGGCGAGGTCATCGAGCGGCTCGACGGCGCCGAGGGCCTGCTCATCGTGGACGTCGACGCCGCACAGGTCGAAGCGGCCCGCGCCGCCATCCCGGTGCTGGCCAACGCCCGCCTCGGCTGAGCTCGGGCGCGGCCGATCGGCCGCAATCTTCGGGCGGCGAGAAGAGGCCGCTTCGAGGAAATCTCGGGCGGCTCTGTCACAACTCCTGCACTCGGGACACTAAGCAGGTGGAGGTGTTCAGTGACGACACGAGAAAAGGAAGCGGCCATGACTTCCGACGAGGAGGCCTTCAGGCGAATGGTCCGAGGGAGCGAGGCGGCGTTCGCCGAGCTCTTCGACCGGCACTCGGGCGCCGTCTACCGGTACTCCTGGGGGCTCGCCGAATCGCGCGACGAGGTGGCGGACATCGTCCAGGAGACCTTCCTGGTGCTCTGGCGCCGGCGCAAGGAGATCCGTCTGGCCGGACACTCGGTACTCCCCTGGCTGCTCGTCTGCTGCCGGAATACCGCCTACAACCACAACCGGGCACGACGACGCTCACCCGCCGGGGAGCTGACCGAACCGAAACCGGGGACGCACGCCTGGCACCGCCGCGTCGAGCAGGAACAGGCGGTCGAGGAGCTCGCCTGGGTCCGCGAGGAGATCGCCGCCCTGCCGGATACCGAACGCAGGCTGTGCGACCTCTGCCTGATCGAGGGGCTGAGCTACGACGAGGCCGCGTCCGCGCTGGGCATCAGCCCGTCGGCCGCCCGCAAACGCATCCAACGAGCGCGCGGCAAGCTGCGCGCCGCCAAGACCGCCAACCTGTAAGGAGTTCGCCATGCCCATCAATTACGGCCCACCCGCGAATCCGCAGATCGACGAAGAGCTCCGCCCCGTCCGGACGACCCTGCTCCGCCGCATCAGCCGCCGCAGGAACCTCAAGCGCGCCTCCCTGTCAGCGGCCGCGGTGGCCGCTCTGTCCCTGGGCGGGGTTTCGGTGGCCACCGGCTTCGACCGGGAAGCCGACCAAGTGACGGCCGAGTTCATTACCAAGCCCCAGTACGTGGAGCAGTTCGCAGAGTGCATGAAAGCACTTGGTTGGGACCCACTCTGGGGAAGCTCGGACCCCGAAGCGCCGGCCGACGTACCGGCCGTGCACTTCACCTACCCCGGGTCCGTGAACGTCGAGATCGGCGAAGACGCCCGGGCCTGCCGCGCGATTCTCTCCCGTCAAGTCGGCGAACCGATCACGCCGGACTTTTGATGAGCCATCCGGACCAACCCTGGCAGGAGAGTCGCAGGGACGCCCGTGCCATGCCGGCGGTCCCGAACCACCCGGAGACGACGGCGGCCCGGCAGCAACCACCGCCGCCGTCGCTCTCCGGCGAGCAGCTGGACGCGGCCCGCCGGCTCGCGCAACGGATCGTCGCGGAGCACGGCAGGCCGCGCTGAGACGGAACCTCAGCCGTTGAAGGTGGCGCCGCCGTCGTTCGAGTGCACGACGGCGGTGCCCACCGCCGCCCACACGTGCAGGTCGCCCTCGCGCACCGCGGCGGCGATCGCGCCGGGTTCCTCCCCGGCGTTTCCGGCGGCCTTCCAGCTCATCCCGGCGTCCTCGCTGACGTGGATGACGCCGTCCGGGGCGATCCCGACGGCCGTGTCCGCGTCGCCGAACGCGATGTACTGCAACAGTGGGCCGCCGGACGGTTCGGCCCACGTCTTCCCGGCGTCCGCGGAGCGCCACAGGCCCTCCTGAGTGGTGGCCAGAACAGTGTCGCCGTCGGGGTGGCCGGCGAGCGCGAACGCGTCCGGGCCCGCGATTTCCTCCCACTCCTGCCCGTCCTCGCTGCGTACGAGCGCGCCGTCGAAGCCCACCACCGCGTCGGCGGCCGCGGTCAGGGCGTGGAAGTCGGACTGTCCGGTGCGCGAGAGCGGCTCCCACGTGGCGCCGTCGTCGTCCGAGCGCAGCAGGCCGACCGGGTCCGGCAGGTCCGTGCCCGCACCCGGGTGGCCGGACGCGTAAAGCGCGTCGCCCCCGGCAGCAAAGCCCATCAGGTCGATGAGCGGGCCCCTGGGCTCGGGGCCGTTGCCGTCGGGCATGAGCCCGTCGGCGCCGACCCCGTCGATCCCGGAGACGAAGAGTCCGTGATGGCTCGCGATGAGCAGGTCGTCTCCGTCGGCGTGCAGGCCGTGGATGTGCCCGAAATCGGCCGGGCCGCGCTCGTCGGCATCGTCGGAGTCAACGTCGCCCGTTCCGGCCGGCGCGCTGGCCTTTGGCGCAGATTCGCTGACCGGCGGGATCGGGTCCCCCGTGGGCGAGCAGGCGGACAGCAGGACGGCGAGCAGTGCGGCCGGCGCCAGAGCGCGGGCAGCGGAGAATGGGGTTTTCACAGGTGTTCCTTGTCGTAGATCCGGTGTGGGAGTGCTCTACCGCCCGCGTCGCGGGCGGCGGGCTTCCGGTCTACGTCCGGCTGATGCAGAGGACGGCCAACGACGGCGGCCGCGGTACGGCTGGCGTCGGCCACCACGTGCGCGGCGGTGCCTGGACGCGCAGCCTTGGCAACAGGGATCGCGACGGCCGGGCCAGGGCGATCGCGCCGATCGCGGCCGTAGCCGCCATCGCGCACATCAGGGCGCCGGCCGAGGCCTCCGAGGAGCACCCGTGCCCGCACCCGGCCTCCCCCGCGGTCGCCGGGGCGGCGAGCGGCGGGTGGGCGGCGCCGTCGTGCTGCGAGACGGCGAGGGCGCGCGGGGCCTCTGACGGAGCACCACCTGCGGAGAGCGCGTGCGAGAAACACGCGACGAGCACCGCGGCCAGGAGGCAGGCCAGCGTCAGCAGGCGCCGGCGGCGCCGGACGTGCGGCATGAAGGCCTCCCCTCGCGGTGTCGGGTCGATCCTACCGCTCGAGCTTGGTGGCGAGCTCCTTCTCCTCGACGAAGCACAGCAGCACGAACGCCACGATCGCCAGCGGCGCGATCCACAGGTACAGCGGGATGAGCGCGTGGTTGTAGGCCTCGATGATGAGCGTGTGCAGCGGCTCCGGCAGGCTCGCGACGAGCGCGGGCGTCAGCGAGTTCCCCGAGGCGCCGGCCGCGGCCGCGTCGGCCGGGAGCGTGCTGGTCAGCTCGCTCGTCAGGCGGCTGGCGAAGAGGGAGCCGACAACCGCCGCGCCGAGCGTCGCGCCGACCTGACGGAAGTAGTTCGACGACGCCGTCGCGGTGCCCACGAAGCGCAGCGGGAAGGAGTTCTGCGCGACCAGGGTCAGGTTCTGCATCGTCGCGCCGAGGCCGACGCCCATGACGCCCAGGTACACGCAGATCAGGTAGACGGCCGTGTCGGCGTGGATCGTCGACAGGCCGGCGAGGCCGGCGCCGAGGATGAGCGTGCCGGCGAGCATGATGCGCTTGTAGCGTCCCGTCGCGGTGACCCGGCGGCCCATGGTGATCGACGTCGCGAGCATGCAGCCCATCATGGGGATCATCAGCAGGCCGGCCTCGGTCGGCCCGAATCCGGTAACCATCTGCAGGTAGGTGGGCATGTAGCCCAGGGCGCCGAACATCATGACGCCGACGGCGAGGCCGGCCACCGTGGTGAGGTTGAAGTTGCGGTTCTTGAACAGCTTCAGCGGCAGGACGGGCTCGGCCGCGCGGGATTCGACCCACACGAACAGCACCGCGCCGACGACGGCCGCCGCCCCGAGGGTGAGGATCACCGGGCCGTCCCACGGGAAGGTGTTGCCACCCCACGTCGCGACGAGCACGATCGCGCTCGTCGTCGCGGCCAGCAGCCCCATGCCGAGGTAGTCGATGCGGCCGCGGCCCTCACTCGACGGCTTGGGCAGGTGGATCAGCAGCGCAGCGGCGACGATGGCCAGCGCGCCGAGCGGGACGTTCATCCAGAACGCCCAGCGCCACCCCGGCCCCTCGGTCAGCCAGCCGCCGAGCAGCGGGCCCGCGACGGAGGAGACGGCGAAGACTCCGCCCATCACGCCCATGTACTTGCCGCGCTCGCGGGCGGGGACGACGTCGGCGATGATCGCCTGCGAGAGGATGATGAGGCCGCCGCCACCGATGCCCTGGATCGCACGGGCGGCGATGAGCAGGTCCATGTCGGCCGCGAGCGCGCCGACGATGGAGCCGGCCACGAACACGGATATCGCCCCGACGAGCAGGAACTTGCGCCCGAACATGTCGCCGAGCTTGCCGTAGACGGGCATCATCACGGTGGAGGCCAGAATGTACGCGGTGATGACCCAGGCCATGTGCTCGACGCCGTTGAGCTCGCCGACCATCGTGGGCAGCGCCGTCGAGAGGACTGTCTGGTTCAGGGAGGCGAGCAGCATCGAGACGATGAGCGCACCGAAGATCATCCCGAGGTGCTGCCGGGGTTCGCGCGGCGCTGGCGCCGCCGTCTTGTTATCGGGTGGAGTGCTCATCGGGTTGCGTCGACGACCTTTCGGAACGTGGAGATGGAGTCGGCCAGGTGCGGTTCGAGGTCGCCGCGACCCGCGTCCTGGTAGGCGGTGAAGGCGAACTTGGTGATGACGCCGGCCAGCATGATCAGGGCACGCGGGGACCGTTCGGCGTCGGGCAGGGCGTCGATCTCCGCACTCGGAACACCCTCGGCGATCCGCTCGTGCAGCACCTCGGTCACGAGCCGCTCGGCGTCGGAGACGTGCTGCATGACGCGCTCGCGCAGCTCGGGGCGGGCCGCGACGACGACGCGGCGCCGGGCCATGCTGCCGCTGACGAAGCTCGTAGTCAGGACCGCGGCCAGCAGTTCGACTGTGCGGGTCAGGAGGTCCTCGCCCGAGGCGCGGAACCGCTCGATGTCCCCCTCCCCGACGACGGGTGGCTGCGTCCCGAGGACCGCGTCCTCCTTGGTCGGGAAGTAGTTGAAGAACGTGCGCCGGGAAACGCCGGCCCGCGCGGCGATGGCGTCGATCGTTGCGGCGGCGAGACCGTCGTCGAGCGCGATGGAGGACGCCGCCTCGTGGACCGCGTTCCAGGTCTCCACGCGATTGCGCTCGCGCTGCGAAAGTTCGGATTGATTGCCTTGCATAACTAATAATTTATGCACTCATGCAAATTTGCACAAGTGCAAACTTCGGTGACCCTGGACACAGAGGCGTCAAATCAGGGTTGAACGTGGGGTTTCCCCCATGGCCGCGCTAGGGAGCCCGGCGTATCATTGAGGACAAGGAAGATTCTCGACGATCCTGGGGGATGGACATGAGCGGATACGTCTCGTACCCTTCGGCCGTCGAGCCGCCGCGTGAGCAACCGCTGTACGGCGCGACGATGTTGCAGGCCGTCAAGCGCTTCTTCACGAAGTACGCGGTCTTCACCGGGCGCGCGAGCCGCAGCGAATTCTGGTGGGTCTACCTCGCGATGACCATCGTGTCGACGGCCGTGGCCGTCCTGATGTTCATTGCCATCGGCGCCGTCGCGGCCTCCACGGACTTCGGCGCGCTCGACGATCCGGCCGTCATGGAAACCGCCGGGATGGGACTCTTCGGCATCGCGGCCGTCTTCTACGCGATCCTGGCCGCCTTCGGCCTCGCGATCCTCGTCCCGAACATC